>DUNS01000165.1 GCA_012839235.1 Clostridiales bacterium | reverse complement strand
CTGTTTTCATGGTTTCAGTCATGCTAATTACTTATTCTGCAACAGATATTGTAGGTGGTAATGGTTATTTGGCACTCTATATTCTGGGTATTTATTTGGGTAACACGGAATTTAAAGGAAAAAGAGATATTGTGTTTTTCTTTGATGGTTTTTCTGAAATCATCCAAATTGGATTATTCTTTATTTTAGGCTTATTATCTAATCTTTCAAGCTTTGTTCAGACTTTACCAATTGCCCTTGCTGTTGCTTTGTTTATGGCAGTTATTGCACGTCCATTAGCTGTTTATGGACTGATGTTACCATTTCGACTTAAAGGTAATCAATTGAAAATGATATCACTTGCGGGAATTCGTGGTGCTGCTGCTATTGCCTTTGCCATTATGGCTGTAAGTAGTAACTTGGATTTCTCAGTCGATATTTACCACGTAGTATTTGGTGTATGTGTAATTTCCTCCTTATTGCAAGGTACTCTGATGCCTCCTGCAGCAAAACGATGGGATATGTTGGATCCAAATGATACAGTCTTAAAAACATTTAACCATTATCAAAGTAAAGCTGAGATTGGTTTTTTAGAAACAAGGATTCACCAAAATAGCAATTTAATTGGAAGTCAAGTAAAAGATCTAAATCTTACATTCGATTTTATTGTAGCCAAAATAGAAAGAAATGGACAAACCATTGTTCCAAGAGGACATATAACTTTACAAGAAGATGATCTTATTATTTTAGGTGGTGAAGTTCACTTTGATGAAACTGGGCATGACCTTGTTGAGTTTACTATCCCAAAAGGTCATCAATGGGAAAACAAACACATAAAAGACTTGGAACTTGAAGCTAATAAATTAATTGTAATGGTACAGCGTAATAGTAATGATATTATTGTTCCATCTGGAGATGTTTTGCTTTTACGAGGTGATAAGGTAATCATTTTAAATACTGAGTACTAATCTATAATAAATCAAATAGATTGAACTCACTACTAAATTGGCAAAATCCATCGGTTTTTTCTACTATCCCTCATTAAAATATATATCTTATCTTTTGACAGTAGATAAATTGGAGTGTTTTGATTAAATTAATTGTAGAGATCTATTAAATGAGGATGATCAAAGAGAAAGGATTTTAATATTTCAAATTCTGAAGTAAGTGCAATTTAGGAACAAACATTGTTTGTAGGGTAGTTTATAAACCACTAGCTAGGCTGGTGGTTTTTTGGCTCTTTAATAGATAGATGATAAGGTTCAGTTTATTGTCAGGTATTGTAATTAATGATATGATATATTAAGTAAAATCAGTTAGACTAGAATTAGAACGGAGAATTATATACAAATATGAGAAAATATGAGGAAGAATGGGATAGATTAATTAAGATAAAGACCACAGGTAGAGATGCTTCTAGGTCAGACCAATACTATTATCCATATGAACCAACACCTTACCATGTCTTAGAACGATTGGTTAATAGTGGATTACTGAGAAAAAATGATATGCTTTTAGACTATGGTTGTGGGAAGGGACGAGTAGATTTTTTCCTTTCATATCAGACTAGAGCAAGAACTATAGGTATAGAATATGATAAAAGAATTTATGAGGTAGCAAGAAAAAATCAAAAGACTGCTATTTCAGGCAATCGTGTCAGCTTTTTATTACATAGAGCAGAAGATTATGAGGTTCCAACAGAGGTAAATAGGCTTTATTTTTTTAATCCATTTTCTGTAGAAATTCTCAGAAAGGTCATGGCAAGAATTATTGAGTCTTATTACCTTAAGCCAAGAAAAATACTGCTTTTTTTCTACTATCCTTCAATAGAGTACATATCTTATCTTTTGACAGTAAATGAATTGGAGTATTTGGATGAAATTGATTGTAGAGATCTATTCAATGAGGATGATCAGAGAGAAAGGATTTTAATATTTCAGCTTGATCCTATCAAGCCCCTTGAGGATGATATGTAATTCCTTACCTTTTTTCGACATTCAATGTTGACAATAATTAAGGTAAATGGTATATTTTGACTACAAAATGTGTAAGACTCTCTTGTCTAAAGAACTTTATTCATACCTAAAGATAATGAATTTATAAATAAAAGTGAAGTTGATATTTCAAAATATGAAAAGATCATTATTGGAGGGACAATTTAATATATCTGGAGGTTTATAAATGAAGCATAATAGACTAATTAGTTTACTTGCAATATGCATTATCATATTGTCCATATTGGCATCAGTCATTGGAATATTCTCTAATACTGGGGATGGAGCCTATGAGATTGAATCTTTTAGAGGGGAAACTATTAATATTTATGGAAGGGGTCTATATAGTGATGATTCTATAGGAGTGGTGGCACAGGGCAAAGCTCAAGATATTGTTACTTTAGTCTTAGGAATTCCCTTGTTAGCAATATCTTTATATGGGGCTCTTAAGGGCTCTTTAAAAGCTAGATGTACAATCCAATGTTTATTGTATATGTTATACTTATGTCAGCCAGCTTCTTTGGGTTTTCACTATCAATAATGTCAATTGATATTAATAGTTTAAGCTCAGCTTTTGATAAGAAGCTACCAATTAAATTTCTAGGTGGTTTTCAAATGTTTTTCGCTGCTGGACTTTTCCTACTATGGATGGAAAAAATAATTCCTACAATAACTAATGGTACAGTGCCTCCGGATTTAGATCATTACACAACCCTTGTTATTCAAGGATTAGATCTAGGATTTATAGTACCTATAGCCTTAATATCTGGAGTATTATTGATTAAAAGAAGACCCTTTGGGTACCTTCTCTCTTCAGTTATGCTAATGAAAGGCTTTACTATGGGAGCGGCCTTAACCGCCATGATAATTGGTCAATATCTTGCTGGTGTTGCAATGGGTATAATAGAGATAATTATGTTCCCTATATTCAGCTTGATTATATTTTATTGCATGATTTTGTTACTTAAGAATATTGATGATAAAAAATATAAGGATATGATAAAAGAAGATTAAAATTCAAATATGGATTAGAAGGTGAAATAATAACTCTCATAGGATTTATGATGATCAGCTAAAGGTTTTATTAATTAAGAGAAAAATGTTGAAGGCTATTACTTTATACAAAAGTAATAGCCTTCTTATTGAGAACCTTTGGATTGTCATATATTTACTTGTTTGGTAACAAGGAGAATAGTATGATAACAATAAACTAAAGATAAATTATTGAAAGGGGTATAATAATGACACAAAAAGATATATTTTTAAGACTTCAAAAGGAACCAATTATAAACTCCCATTCCCATCATTTACAAGACAAGGATCATCAAATTTTAAATCTTGAAAATCTCTTGAGTAATTCCTATGTCAACTGGTGTGCCAAGTCTATTCCATCGAAAAGTTCTAGCAAAGACGAAATAACAAAATTTCTGAACGCTGTTAGAAATCGCAGTTACTTTGTTTGGTTGGAAAAGGCATTAATGAGCCTATATAGCATTGATGAACACCTAGATGCAGATAATTGGGATGTATACGATCAAGCCATAAGGAAGGCTCATGAGGATGAGAATTGGCACCTTAAAATACTTCATGATAAATGCAATTATGAGGCTGTTTTTCTTGATGCTTTTTGGAAACCTGGTGACAATAATAATCATCCAGTTATATTTAGACCTGCTTATAGGATAAATAGTATTTTTTATGGATACAACATGGAGGCAAAGGACCATAACGGTAATAATTTTCAAGTGGAACAAAATCAGTCTATTACAGACATTTGCGAATATATTGAACTTATTGACAAAGCTATACGTGAAAAGAAGCAAGCAGGCTGTACAACCTTAAAATGTGCATTGGCCTATGACCGCCCACTCAGCTTTGAAGCTGGGACAAAAGAAAAAGCTCAGAAGGCTATGAAAGAAAATGCTGATGAGAATGATATAAAAGCATTTCAGGATTATGTGTTCCATAAAATATGTAAGATCGCAGCAGAGCTTTCAATGCCTGTACAGATTCACACAGGACTTGGATTAATGTCAGGAAGCAGCGCAATGGAGTTGCAACCCCTAATTTCTCGCAATCCCGAAACAACCTTTTGGT
This sequence comes from Clostridiales bacterium, assembly GCA_012839235.1. Classification (GTDB taxonomy): domain Bacteria; phylum Bacillota; class Clostridia; order Lachnospirales; family Lachnospiraceae; genus Mobilitalea. Next base: position 5,503 of record DUNS01000165.1, on the reverse strand, counting down.
TAATGCACGGTAGTTATCCATGGACTAGTGATATTGCTGGGTTAACCCATGCATATCCCAATGTATGGGCTGATTTATGTTGGCTGCCACTTATATCTCCAACTGCAGCACAAAGCTTAATGCATGAGCTTATTGATGTATGTAATGCAGATCGTTTAGTATGGGGTTGTGATACTTGGACAAGTGAAGAAAGCTACGGAGCCAGACTAGCCTTCTTGGAGGTATTGTCACAAGTCCTATATGAAAGGATAGAAAAAGGTATGATGTGTGAAAGGGATGCTATTCGATATGCAAAAGGGATTATGCATGATAATGCAGCTAGTATGAATTTGTTTTGATTTAAAGATATGAAATAGCTAATTATCAAGGAAAACGATATGTTCTTATGAAGTATTTTCATAGAGAGAAACATATCGTTTTTCTGATGGTGGAAACGGTAGAAAAGTTCCCCCGATTAATTTTTATTGATTTTGATCTCTAAAATGTTTTTTATACACTAGTAATATAATTATGCTGAAAAATAATATGCTAGCTGTTATAACAAAGCATAAATCTCTAATTATATGATGGGTTGCGCCACTACCACCAAATATTGATATATGTCCTAAAATATAGGATAATGTAAATATTATTACAATCTTTAGTACATTCTTTAATTTGTTTGTATTTTTAAAAAGTAGATATAAAAACATTGCTATAATGAATACAGAAGTTATAGCTAAAAGATAATAGTTCGTAGCAAGTCTTGGAAGGGTAATCTGTCCATCGTAATCAACTTTCCCATATAGTAATTTATCTGGTTCATCTGCCTGGCTGATATAATTAACTATTGTAAGATTTTCATTATCAATATTTATAACCGTATTTTTGGGATCACCCATGCCAAAAAAATTACTTATATTTGTTTTCCAGGCCATTATATCATGATTTGATCCATAAGAGACTATACTATAATTAGATACTATGGGGTTAAACTTAATATATAGCTTCTCATCTTCTACTTTGGTTGATTCAATAGCCTCCGTATATGATAGTGGTATTGGCTTTGTAGCAATGTTGAGGACAATGACTAATGATAAGCATATAATAAGTGCAGACAAAATGCCTATATAAATATTTCTGTTTTTAAGCCTTCTTCTTATTCTTTGTAAAGGAATGGTTTCTGGCTTATTTGTAGATTTATAGCTTGTGTTTGAATCCCTTAATTTCATATATTCCTCATTACATTCTGAGCAAGCATCCATATGATTATTAACAAATTTTACTGTATCTTCACTCGCTAAATCTTCCACCACTAATGGCAATAAATCTTGAATAATATTACAATTTAAATTCATTTATTTCCCTCCAATTTGCTTTGAATTTTTTTTCTAGCCCTATAATAAATGACACAAGCCCAATTATCTGTCTTTCCAAATAGATTTCCTATTTCCTTAAAACTAAGCTCCTCATAAACTCTTAATCTAAATATTTCAGCATATGGTTCCTGAAGTGAAGAATCTATAATTTTGTTTATTCTAGCAAATTCATCCCTAGAAATAATATCTTTTTCAAGTATATGAATATCCTCTGTATCTACAAGGTCATCTAAATTTTCTACAAAGCTCATCCTTTTATTCTTTCTCAGGTATGAAAAATACTCATTTTTAGCAATTTGGCATATCCATACCCTCAGTTTAGTATCTCCTCTGAACGTATCAATGGAATTCATTACCTTTAAAAATGTTTCAGAAGTAATATCTTCAGATAACTGTTCATCTTTTGATAAACTAAGGATATAGTAATAAACATCCTTAAAATATAATTGGTATATTATTTCAAATTCTTCACTTACCACTTTATCACCTCCTGTATATATATGACGTATGTAAATATAAAATCTTACAATAATCATAGAAAGATTTTCGATAACCCAGATTATCGCTATAAAGTATAATAATATGTAAAAACATGAACCCCTTTCATTAGATTTATTGTCTAACAAAAGGGGTTCACTAGATAGCTGATGGTATGAATTATTATTAATCGTTTGAATATCTTGATAATGATATAATCCCAACATACCCCAGTAGAAAAGTAAGGGTTGAGATAAGAGCAGAGGTTATCCACCAAACAAAGTCTGCATCCATCGGTATTGCTGGTATGATTTTATCTCGAAATATTTCTGTAGTAGATCCAAGTACAAAGCCAATAATCATACAATAGGTTTGATGAGGAAATTTATACATAGTCCATTCAATTGGTTTGGTAATAAGGAAAATTCCAACTAAGGTTGAAATACCTAAGATACCAATATACACAATATCGAATTCAGTTATTGCTACTATCAGGGCATCATACATACCAAGTACAAGCAGCATATGGGAGGTGCTGATACCAGGTAGCACCAGTGCTAATGCAATGGTAATTCCCGTAATTAGGAGCATAAATAAATAGGTAAAGCCACTACCGGAGTTGATACTAAAGTTACCAATTGGAATAAATCCGATAAAGATTACCAGGATTAAGCCGATTAGAAAATATATTCCTGAAGAGAACTTAAGAGGAGTTTCCTTTGTCTTTTTAAATAATGCAGGAATTCCACCGATAACAGCCCCTAGAAAAAAGAAGGAAACTGGTATTGGAAAACTTTCTAAAAGCCACTTAATAACAAAGGCAAGGGATCCTATTCCAACAGCTGCACCGATGCAAAACTTTATGAGGAAGAGGAGATTAGCCTTGATGTCCTTAAGAAAATTACTAATGGAGCTAATCAGTTTATCATATATACCAAGAAGAATTGCCATTGTACCACCGCTTACTCCTGGAACACTCATGGAGGAACCAATGATAAACCCTTTAAATATGATCTGTAAATTACCTTTTAATCTCTTATTCATAGAAAATATTACACCTAAGTAAGGTATAATTGCTCCTTTCAAATACTAATAATGAAAAAATTATAACACAAGATATTGCTTCTGTAAAACTATCTGAACTAGAAAAAAGCAACTTTACTGTTAATATATTATGGTAAATTGCGATGTAAGTTATATATTTATTAAATTAGCATTGACAATGCTAACAAGTGTTAGTTATAATTGTACTAACATTCGTTAGTTTTCCATTCATGACAAGAGAATTGGGTTGCCAATTCATCTTGTTTTAGGTTTTACTATTTAAAAGATAGGAGTATTAAAAATTACTTTGTGGTGAGAGGAGGGTGTGTTTTTGAAAACTAAAGACTTAATACTACATACATCATTGAGACTTTTTTCTAAACGGGGTTATGATGGTGTTTCGATGCGTGATCTAGCAGCCGAAGTCGGTATAAAAGCAGCTTCAATATATAATCACTTTTCAAGTAAGGATGAGATTTTTAATAGCTTACTCTTAGAAATGGAGAAAAGGTACGAGCAAATGATCAACAAGATCAATGTACCTAATGGAACTTCCAAAGAAGCGGCTATGGAATATGTAGATATATCAGAGGAACAATTGCAGCAGATTGCAGGAGGATTGTTTTTATATTTTGCAAAAGATGAATTCGCTGGACCCTTTCGTAAGATGATTACTGCAGAACAGTATCGTAATTCTGCTGCAGGTAATGTTTTTAGGGAGATGTTTATAAATGGAGCATTGGAATATCAAACAGACCTTTTTCAAGCTCTTATAGAGCAAGGTGAGTTCATCGAAGCTGACCCTGAAATAATTGCATTGCACTTCTATTCACCAATATTTTTGTTGCTTGAAAGTTACGATGAAAGTCATGAGCAAAAAATAATGGAAACATTAGAAAAGCATGTTCACCAGTTTTCAAGACTATATGTTAGGAGGTAATGGAATGAAAATCACTATCTTACATGGGCAGAAGCACCATGGCAGTACTTGGAATACAACTCTATTATTGCTAGACCATCTTATTTCAGCAGATGATGAATGTAATGAGTTTTTTGTAAATGATATACCTAATTGTATTGGATGTTTTACCTGTATTTTGGAAGATGAAGAAAAATGTCCCCATCGAAGCTTAACAAAGCCTATTATTCAGGCCATTGAGCAGTCAGATATATTAATTGTTGCAACCCCTAATTACTGCATGGGTATGACCGGTCAATTAAAAACATTTTTTGACCATATGGCTTATCGATGGATGAGTCATCGCCCATTAGGTGAAATGAGAAGCAAATTAGCAATAGCAGTATCGACAACAGCTGGTGTTGGTGCAGGCGTAGCCACAAAACAAATTGCAAAGCAATTATTTTGGTGGGGAATCCCTAAAGTATATCGTCTTAATTCGGCTGTAGCAGCTTCAAAATGGGATGATGTAAAACCAAAAATAAAGTTAAGCATAGAGCAAAAGGCAATGAAAATTGCCAAAAAGGTAAAGAAAAATCGAAGAAAGGCTGGCAGGGGACTGTATCAAAAGTTCATATTCAAAATGATGGGTATTATTCAAAAGAAGGGATTGGGTACACCTAAGGATGCTTCTTATTGGAAGGAACAAGGTTGGATATAATAAAGCCAAATCTGAACATATAAATATTCATGCTTCCTAGTTTAAGGGACAAATTTATATCCCGTTACCTTTACTGTTTGAAGAACTTAGGATTCTTTGAGTCTATGGTATAGGCTTAGGTTAAAAAATATTTTCTATATTTACTTTTTCTAAGTCTGCAATATGATTCAATAGAAACTTTAAAACATAAGTGCTTGCAAGTGATTCATCCTTAGTTTTTTCTTTTATATATTGGGGTAATTTTTGTAACTCCATTTCGATATTATCAATTTCATCATGATTAGAAAATAATTTTATTTTTTTAGAATAATCCTTCCACTTCTCTGTAAGCTCTATAGTAGTATTATATGCTCTATCCCAATTACCATCAGTAATACTTTTTTCTATTTCATCATTAAGCCTAACTAAATCTTGAGATACATTATTTAGATACTTAATAGAAAAAGACATAGAAATTATCATTATCACCGATATTATTAAAGATATAACAATATTTTTCATGAATATTATTTACCTTCTTTCTTAAGTTGATAGACAAGTTTACCTTTTGAATCTAATAAGGCTAGAAAAACTTGGTCAGAAGATAACTTTTCCTTGTTCAATTGGTTATTAAGCCAAGATTTATCTTTATTGATTAGCTTTAAATTTTCATTATTAATTTTGCCATCAAGGATCAGTGTGACAGGTAACATATCTTGAGTGGATTTTATATTTAAGTCCTTTCTGGTAGCTGATTCTAATTCACTTTTCGGGATTACAGATATTTGACCACCTGTTTCTAAGATGGCATATTCAATATCTTCAAGATTGTAGTACTCTTTCAACCTTAATTCTTCCAACAAGTCATTAATATTAATCCTGTTATTTTTAAGCTCATCAATATTAATTTTCCCTTTTTCTATTAATATACTGGGTTTACCACAAAAAATTATTCTTGCAGATTCGCTTTTAAGTTGTAAAGTGGAAAGTAGGACCTGTAAAATTAATAATGTTATTATGGGAATT
>DUNS01000164.1 GCA_012839235.1 Clostridiales bacterium | reverse complement strand
TGCTTTAAGACAGTTATTGATTACACATAGAGGGCTTATAGATGTTATTTATATTGACCCTCCTTATGGTAAAGATAATATGGGTAAATTTGCAGATACAAATTATAGTAATGCAATAACAAGAGATAACCTTTTATCTATGCTTTATATCAGATTACAATTAGCAAATGAATTATTGAAGGATTCAGGTGTTTTGTATTGTAGCATAGATGATAGAAACCAAGCATATATAAAATGCCTTATGGATGATATTTTTGGTGAAAAGAACTTTTATGGTACATTTATTCAGAGAAAGGGTAATACTCAAAATGACTCAAAACAGATACAGAAAAACCATGAATATATCTTATGTTATGTAAAAAATTATCAAGACAATTTAGTATTATCTTATGATAATTACGTAAAAGAAAAAATTAGTGAAGAAAACTATATGTTAGGTAGAGATACAGGTGCATCTTCAGGTCATGATAAGTTGATAGAGAGGGTGAATTTGGGCTATACGATTTATTATATGGAGAGTACAGGAAATGGTGCCACTGGAAATCATAATAAGTTGATAGAGAGGGCGAATTTGGGCTATACGATTTATTGTATGGAGAGTACAGGAAATGGTGAGACTGGAAATCATAATAAGTTGATAGAGAGGGCGAATGGGGTAAATGCTAAATATGGTAATTTTAATTACTATATTTCAAAAGATAATACAACATTTATTCATGCTGTTGCTATTGCAGATTATGATAAAGACTCTGTTAAAGAAAACTCTACTGAAGAAGAAATTTATACAGATATTCAAGAATTAGTAGAATTGGGTTATAGAAAAATTAGACCTCCTAAGAGAAAAGGTGGGAAACTTGGTTGTTGGACTTGGGGACTTGAAACATTCCAAGAATATTGGAATAACAATGAAGTTCTTATAAAGAATGGACGAAAGAGAACTAATGTTATTAGAAAAATTTTCTTTAAAGAAGAAGATATAACTGTAATAGACGGAAAGAAATATCATTTCAAACATAATGTATTACCTTTACAAAGTGTTATAGACATAAATAATTCTAATGGTACTACTTTATTAAGTGGTAATGATGGTATTATTCCTGGTTGTCCTTTCTCAAATCCTAAAAATCCTGAGATGTTAAAGTTCTTGTTTAAGGCTTATGACAATAAAGACGCACTTATTTTGGACTTTTTTGCGGGTAGTGGTTCAACAGGTCATGCTGTATTAGATTTGAACAAAGAAGATAATGGAAATCGTAGATTTATTCTTTGTACAAACAATGAGGAATCTTCTGAAACTCCAAAAGGAATTGCTTATGATGTAACCTCTAAAAGATTAAAGAGAATTATGACAGGTGAGTGTTATGATGGAAAAAAGAATTTTGGTTGGATTAATAATAACACACCTTATGGCGACAATCTTGAAGTGGTTGAAATAGCCGAAATTTCTCCTACTGTTGTAGATAAAGATAATACTCCTTTTGATGTTATAGATGAGACTTTATATGGTATTTTACCTTTTGACAAAGTAGAAGATAAAATAAATTGGATTTGTACTTACTTTCAAAGCACTATGAAAAGCGTAGAATCAGATGAAAAATACTGTGAAAGATGGGGTGAGTAAATATGCTGAGAGCAGTAGTA
>DUNS01000163.1 GCA_012839235.1 Clostridiales bacterium | reverse complement strand
GCGTTAAGACCCATACCTGGTGCCTGTGCATATGGCACATTTGCAAAAAGTCCCATAACTAATGTACCAATAACTGATGCTATTATTGTTGCTAAAAATACTGCTCCATAAGGCATTCCTGTCTGTGATAGCATATCAGGATTAACAAAGATGATGTAAGCCATTGCGAAGAATGTTGTTATTCCGGCAACAATTTCTGTCGAAACCGTAGTACCATTTTCTTTAAGCTTGAAGAACTTTTCCATAAATACTCTCCTTTTCGTTACGTGAAATTTCAGAATCGTAATAACTGGGATTGCATAAAATATATTGATTTCCCCTATTGCAACCACTATTTTATCATAGCTAATGGGTTTTCTAATTGCAACCCTTTTACATATTATAAAAATTAATAAACTAATTAATTACAGCTTATTCGTTATGAATATATTATGATAAGAAACTTAAAAACGTCGGTTACAAGAAATTACGATAATAATATCCTATTATCATATTTCTAGTATAACCGACGTTAGTTATTTTATAAAATTCAATTTAATATTTTAGCCTTCTGCCTCTTCCCTTTTAGCATTATCATCAATTACTTGTTGTTGTACATCAGAAGGTGCCTGCTCATAACGAGAGAATTCATAGGAGAAATCACCTATACCCCCTGTCATAGAACGTAAGTCTGTGGAATATCCATATAGCTCAGCTAGAGGAATATCGGCAACTATCTCTTGCTTGCCTCCTGTTAATGGATTCATACCTAATACTCTTCCTCGACGTTTATTCAAGTCACCCATAATATCTCCAGTGAACTTATCAGGAACAATAACCTTTAGAGATGAGATTGGCTCTAGAAGAACAGGACTGGCTTTCATAAATCCATCTTTAAAAGCTTGAATTGTAGCCATCTTAAATGCCATCTCAGAAGAATCTACAGGATGATAAGATCCATCTACCAATATACCCTTAACACCAACAACTGGATATCCTGCTAAAGGACCCTTAATTACACATTCTGCAATTCCCTTTTCAACTGCAGGGAAATAGTTCTTAGGAACAGAACCACCGAATATCTTTTCTTCAAAAACATAAGCAGTTTCAAGATCACCAGATGGTTCCCATTCAATATGAACATCACCATATTGTCCATGACCACCAGATTGTTTCTTATACTTACCTTGTACACGAACCTTTTTACGAATGGTCTCCCTGTATGGTATTCTTGGCTTCAGAATTTCAACATCAACCTTGTACTTACCAAGCAGCTTACTTACGGATACGTCTATATGCTGACTACCTATTCCGTATAGCAAGGTTTGTCTATTCTCTTTGTCATTAACTACCTTAAGAGTCATATCTTCATCCATAAGCTTACTTAATGCCTGAGATACCTTGTCATCATCACCCTTATTCTTAGTTCTAAATCTCACATAGGTATATGGAGTTGACACTTCTATAGGGTCATATATAATCGGATCTGCCTTAGTAGATAGTGTATCTCCGGTTACAGTGTCGGATAATTTACCTAATGCTCCGATATCACCTGCATGAAGCTCATCCACTTCAATCTGATCCTTACCTCTTAAAATATATAATCTAGAAACCTTTTCTTCTGTATCCTTATTGGCATTATATATAACTGAATCAGACTTTATCACACCTGAACATACCTTGAATAAGGAAAACTTACCGATGAAAGGATCGGCAATCGTCTTAAATACTCTTGCAGAAAATGGTTTCTTATCATCATAGTTAGAAATAACTTCTTCACCAGTTTTAACCTTCTTACCTTTTATACTTGTCTGGTGAGCACTTGGGAAATATTTATCTATTGCCTGCAATAGCATTGTGGTACCTTGTGCATTAAGTCCTGAACCCATAAGTACAGGAACCATTGTACCATCTATAACATTATTCCTAAGGGCTTGTGAAATCTCTTCCTGTGTAAATTCTTCTTCTGCGAAGAACTTCTCCATCAATTCTTCACTAGTTTCTGCAACTGCTTCCAATAAATGTTCACGAGCCTCAGATAGATGTCCTTTACTATATTCTGGAATTTCACATTCCACATATTCACTAGCATTGGTGAATTTTCTTCCACCCATCTTAACTACATTAACAAATCCTACAAACTTCTCATTCTCCCTTATCGGAATATGAAGAGGAGCTATCCTCTTACCATATAGCTCTGTTAATTCCTCTGTTACTTTACGAAAACTCGCATTGTCATCATCCATATCAGTTACAAAGAATATTCTTGGCAAATTATGCTTTTCACAAAATTCCCAAGCCTTCATAGTTCCAACCTCAACTCCTGATTTTGCTGCAACAACAATAACTGCTGCATCAGCAACTGCAAGTGCTTCTTCTACTTCCCCAACAAAATCAAAATACCCTGGTGTATCAAGAAAGTTAATCTTTAGGTCTTCATATTCAATAGGTACTACCGTTGTACTGATTGAGAACAATCTTTTCTGTTCTTCTTTGTCGTAATCACTGATTGTATTTCCTTCTTCTACTCTTCCCTGACGTTTGAGTATCCCTGTGGTGTACGCCATGGCTTCGACTAATGTAGTCTTACCACAGCTTCCGTGGCCTAACACAACAACATTCCTTATCTTTTCCGAAGTGTAAACATTCATACT
>DUNS01000162.1 GCA_012839235.1 Clostridiales bacterium | reverse complement strand
GAATTGCTAATTTTCTTGAATACTCCAATAAGTCTTGATTATAAAACCTATCATCTTTCTCTAATGGAACAGAATTTAATATTTCATAATTTAACAGGTTTTCAAAATATTCTCCGTTTCGCAATGGTACATATGTAGTAATTTTGGAACTGCTTCTATTAATAATCACATAAATATCTTCATTATCCTTACTTCTTAAAAATCCGTATTGATTCAATATATCATCACAAACAATAGTGTAAAAACCACCTCTCTTTACTGCCATATTATCTTTTCTTATTCTAATTAATTTCCTATACCACTGATAAATATCTCTATCTTGTTTTACTTCGTCCCATATCATTGCCCCTCTACAATCCGGGTCGTTATCTCCTGTCATTCCTACCTCATCACCATAATAAATCGCAGGTGAACCAAAGAAAAGAATTTGGAAAGCAGCGGCAAGTTTAAATATTCTCTTATTGTCATTACACTCAAACAAAAATCTTTTTGTATCATGGCTATCGATTAAGTTATACATGGCCTCATTAACTTCATTGTGATACTCAGCTAACATACGGTTTAACCTTGCATCAAATTCAGAAGGTTTTATGTTATTTACAAAAAAGTCTTTTACTGCATCGCGAAACACATAATTCATAGCAATATCTAACTGATCCCCTTGTAATAGCTTAGAGGCGTTTCCCCATACTTCTCCTATTAAAATGATATCTGGAAACCTACTTTTTAATTTTCTTTTTGCTTGTTGCCATAGGGTATAGTCTACTTCGTCAGCTACATCCAGGCGCCAACCATCTATTTCCGCCTCTACTATCCAATATTCCATTACATTTAAAATAAACTTTTGTACTTCAGGATTAGAGGTACGAAGCTTTGGCATCCATTTATAAGCACCAACACATTCATAATTATGGTGTGATATATCAACTGGAAATCTAGTTATATAAAACCAGTCTTTATATTTTGAATTTTCCTGTTTTTCTAATACATCCTTGAATTGCATAGAATTAACACCAATATGATTAAAAACTCCATCTAAAACAATCTTAATATTTCTTTTGTGACATTCATGAACTAGTTTTATTAAATCCTCATTTGTTCCAAAGTCAGGGTCAACATTAAAATAATTTATTGTTGCATATTTATGATTAAAATCAGCTTCAAATATTGGATTTAAAAAGATACAATCGACTCCGAGCTCCATAATATAATCTATTTTTTCAATAATTCCTTTTAAATCACCACCCATATAATTATCCCGTGTGGGTTTGCTTCCCCATGGGACATATTTTCTATGATTTTTATCAATATGGCCGTTATAAAATCTCTCAGGAAATATATGATAAAACACTTGACCTTTTGCCCATTCTGGCAGTTTTATCACATCATTTTCATTTGTATAAAGATAATCAAAATAACCGTCTTTTGGTTCTACTTCATTTATTCCATGAGCTGAAACATACACAGTCTCTAAGTCATTGGAAGTTAACTCGAAATAATATTTCATATATCGTGCAACCTTGGGGAAGGATATTTCTATCTCATAATAATCAAAATAATCATCCCTATTCTTACATTTCATGTATAAACAGTTTCTAAACTTTTTATTTTCAATGTCTCTTGGCCAATAAATAAGCTTACATTCTTTTATATTACTTCTCGCAACCCGAATACGTATTATTATGCTCGATCTTGATGTAGCATATATGTATTTAGATACTGGAGTATGTTCTATGGCATGCTTTATCATTTCCATTCCTCTTTCTTATTCTATTATTGAATTGTATTTCTATTAATCATTGGTAGATTCTCGTAAAATTAATTTTGTTGAAATTAAAGTATGTTGATTTGAAGAATTATTCCTTTCAATTTTCTGTAGTAGTATATTGGCTACCTGTTCTCCCAACGCATATGTATCTACGTCGATTACACTCAAAGGGGGATCCATGTACTCAGCAATTGGATAATTATCAAAAGTAATCATACCAATTTGATCCGGTACAATGAACTGTTTAGCCTTAATTGCTTTTAGAACATGGAATGCGATATCATTATTACTACATAGAAATGCATCCGGTGGATTACTTCCACTTAATATTTTTACTGTTTCTTCATAATATTTTTCTTTATCTCTAGGTGTTTCAATTATATATTCATCATTAATCTTTAATCCTGCTTTTTTCAATCCATTTTTATACCCTTCTAAACGATTCTGCTCAAAAAGATTGTTTTTTTCATCATAAACATATGCAATTCTTTTATAACCTTTTGATACTAGATGTTCTATCGCATTTTCACTGCCTTGCTTATTATTTACATCAACCCAGCTGGATTCTGTTTTAAATAACTTAGGTTCACCCAGAACCACAAAAGGAAATTCAAGTTCTAAAAACTTTTTAATCAGTTTTGGTTTTATTGTAGAAGGTGGCAAAATTAATCCATCAACTTTTCTTTCAAAAACAAGTTTTTCTATTGATGAAATAGAATCTATTCCATCTCTATCATTTACAATTAATAAATTATAACCATTATTTTGAGCAACGGTCTCTATAGCAAAAACACTTCTATTAAAGAAAGCATTCGAAAATGTGTTTTCATCTTTTGCATCTATTACCAAACCCATTGCATATGAACTACCATTTGCAAAGTTTCTCGCAAGACTATTAGGATGATAATGCAGTTCTTCCATTACTTTATTAATCTTAATTTTAGTTTCCTCCGAAATAACACCTTATCCATTTATTACTCTTGAAACCGTTGAAGGTGATACACCTGCTTTTCTAGCGACGTCTTTTATTGTAATAGTCATTACAACCTCCTACTTTAGTACTGTTGTTAAATCTTTATGCATACGCTTGCATTATATATTGTTATATCATAAACAAAAACCCAATATTTTCATCAACTTTTTCATGCAACCGTTTGCTTAAAATCATGATAATATAATTACTATAATTTGTCAAGTAGAATATTTATTATTTTTCAACTCCATGCCCCAAGGCTTTAGAATTTGAAAAGGCAGATATTATCTTAGATAACATCTGCCTTTACACTACTATAGTTCCCACATAAAGAACGATCACCTAAAGCAATTATTCTGCTTCTCATACTGGTTCCACCCCTACTTCTCCCGAATTAAACTCTAAATTATTATCATCTTGGTTATCAACCCTAAAATTAAAACTTTTCCTATATTTCAGTTTCAATTTATTAGAAATATCGTTAAGATGAATCTCACGAATGATTTTTAATCTACTATCTATAAATACCTTTGCTTGTTCTTCGTAAAGAGTAGCATAGTAGTCATTGTTCCTATCAAATACTATGAATATAAATCCAGTGAACTTTATCTGGGGTAGGTAATCCTTTAAGCCTTCTACCATCGTGGTAATCTGTCCTAGGGATATATCTGTGTTAGTTTTCAACTCAGATAGGGCAATCATAATTATGACCTCAATAAAAGTAAAACTATTCTTATCAAATCCCTGTACAAAAGCTGGTATCAGATTCTTTTGTATTTCTTCAATTATCTCAAGGCCATCTGTTGTAAAATATCTATCTGCAATCTCAGGAGATAAGATTTTAGCCAGCTCTTCTAATGTATACTTATCCTTCAGCTCTTGAATGGCCTTGATACGATTTAGAATCTGTGTCTTAGGAAACACTGTCTCCTGTCCTGTGAAAGCTGATTGCTTGATAAACCACTCTCCGGGAATTATGCCTTCCCTCTTCCAACGATATAATTGTCCATATGAAATCCCTGTCTCTTTCAGTAGATCCTTTTTACTTATATACAAGTCTCCATCCTCCTACGTAACAATGTTATATTGTTTGTTAATAAAATATCATAACATTGTTACGCTGTCAACAATTATTTCATTTATTTTCCACAGAATCAATAAGGGGAGAACATTAAGAATTTGTTCTCCCCTTATTATGCCATACCCTATATTCTTTACTTATTCGAACTGAGAATTGTATAATCGATAATAATAACCCTTCATATCCATCAATTCTTTGTGATTACCCTGCTCAACTATATTACCCTTATCCACTACAAGAATATTGTCTGCTCCTTGTATGGTGGACAAGCGATGGGCGATGACAAAGCAGGTCTTATCCTCCATTAACCTTCTCATAGCCTTTTGTATCTTAATTTCTGTTCTTGTATCTACATTAGATGTAGCTTCATCTAAAATTAGCATATTGGCATCAAGAAGCATGGCACGGGCGATGGTTAGTAGCTGCTTCTGCCCTTTGGAAATATTAATCCCATCTTCATTGACTATAGTATTATACCCATCTGGAAGCCTCTTGATAAATGAATGAATTCCAGCTACTTTAGCTACCTCCACCACTTCTTCCATAGTGGCATTCTCCTTACCATAGGCAATATTATCAAATATGGTTCCTGAGAATAGCCAGGTATCTTGTAATACCATGGCAAAGGCTTTTCTTAGACTTTTCCTTGTTATATCCCTAGTTTCCTTCGCATCCACATATATATTGCCTTCCCACACATCATAAAATCTCATAAGCAGATTAATAATTGTTGTTTTACCAGCCCCTGTCTCCCCAACTATTGCTGTAAGACTACCTGGCTTAGATTTAAGTTCCAGATTATTAATTATGACCTTATCCTTAAGGTAGCCAAATGTCACATCCTCTATAAATACATCTCCCTCTACCTCAGTCAGCTCATCAGCATTCTCCCTATCCAAAGGCTCTGGCTTTTCATCAAGTATCTTAAAGACTCTTTCAGCAGCTGCTGCAGCTGACTGTAGCTCGCTGATAATGTTAGCTGTTTCATTAATTGGTCCAGAGAATTTCCTACTGTACTGAACAAATGATGAGATATTACCAAGGGATAGGCTCCCTTTAAGGTATAGGATCGCCCCATAGACTGTTATCAAAGCTAATGACAGATTATTGATAAAATTCACAGTTGGACCAGTCATGCTACCATAGTATTCTGCATTATAATAAGCATCTACAGTTTCCCTGTTTATCTTATCAAATCGATTTATTACTTCTCCTTCTGCCGCATAGGCTTTAATTGTTTTCTGTCCAGAAACCATTTCCTCCACAAAGCCATTTAATTCTCCAATCTTTTTGGAACGGTTACGGAATAATGGCCTTATAACCTTAGCTCTATAGCGGGTATATATAATTGCCATAGGTATAGTTACAAGCATGACAATTACTAACTCAGGTGAGATTATGGTCATCATGATAAATGATCCTACCACAGTAATTACACTGGCACTAATTTGAACCAAATCATTAGACAGGGTTGTGTTTACTACATCAATGTCATATGAAATTCTACTAACAATATCCCCAGCTTGGTGGTGGTCAAAAAAGCTTACCGGCAAATCTACTATATGGTTAAATACATCCTCACGCATCTTTTTGATAATTTTTTGACTTAGATGTATCATAATTTTAGTCAGAATATAGGACAAAATTGAGGATACACCATAAAACAATACCATCCATCCAGCATAATAGAATACTTTCTCAAATACCACCATTCCTTTTCCTGGTTCAATAGCATCAATAGCCCTTCCAGATAAGCTTGGTCCGATAAGAGCAAAAAGATTACTGGCAATAGCTAGTATTATAGCAAGGAATAATAGGTGCTTATATATCATTATATAGCTCCCAAGCCTTTTAAACACATATCTTCTATCCTTAGGCTTATTTGCTATATCATTAGACTTGTTTTGTGATTGTTTTGCCAATTCTCCATACCCCTTTCACCCGATAAATAGTTACGAAATAAAGCACATTAATATATATAGGATTAATATAATTCTGGAGCGTAAGTTAAGCAAAGCATTGAAGCGTAAGAATTCATATTAATCCTATATACTAGTACACTTAATAATTTCGTAACTACATACCATAATCAAGCTATTAATTGAGATTGATATATTTCTTGATATACATCGCAATCCCTCATAAGCTCCTCATGGGAACCATACCCTACTACCTGTCCTTCCTCAATGACTAATATATTATCAAGCTTCATAACTGAGCTAATTCTTTGAGCAATTATTATACTGGTTGTACCCTTATAATGTTCTTCGATAGCCTTACGAAGAAGTGAATCTGTCTTATAGTCCAATGCACTTGATGAATCATCTAATATTAGTATCTCTGGTTTACCTGCCAAAGCTCTGGATATAAGCACTCTTTGTTTTTGTCCACCACTTAAATTACTACCCTTTATCGCCAGCTTATATTGTAGCTGATCATCCAGGGCTTCAACAAATTCATTGGCCCTCGCATCTATTATAGCTTTTTTAACAGCCTCCTCAGGCAATTCTCTACCAATGCTAACATTCTCGTAAATGGTATCTGCAAATAAGACATCATTTTGAAAAACCACTCCAAATTTGCGCCTTAAGTCCTGTTTATCAAAGGATCTTACATCCTGGCCATCAACCAGAACTCTCCCCTCATTAACATCATAAAACCTCATCAATAAATTAATTAAAGTGGTCTTGCCTGAGCCTGTTGACCCTATAATACCAAGACTTTCTCCTCGTTTTATAGAAAAGTTAACATCATGAATACAAGGCTCTGCTGTATAGGCAAAACCCACATGCTCAAAAACGATATGGTCACTGGATGTTTCCTTAGGAATATCCAATTCTTTTAAATCTTCTTGGGATACTAATACTTCCTCTATACGGGAAGCAGATGCTATGGCTTTGGAATATACCATAAATATTCTATTAATAGCCATAACTGCATGAATCATTATAGTAAAGTAAGATAAGAAAGCTACAATTTTACCCGGCTCAGATGCACCACTATTAACCCTATAGGCACCAACAATAACAACCAGGATCATACCCCCATTAAGAACAAAGTTCAGTATGGGGTTGGTCGTAGCCATAGTGAGTCCAGCTTTACTCTCCATATCAGAGACCTCTTGATTAACCTTACTAAACCGTATCTTTTCATATGGGCTTTTAGATAGAGCTTTAATAACCCTTATTCCACTTATATTTTCTCTTACAACTCGAACCATTTTATCCATCAAGTTCTGTAAGGATGTATATAAGGGGATTCCTTTTCTAGATATTATAAATACAATAATACCAAGCAAGGGTAATATAGCAGCTAGGACCAAAGTAAGTACTGGCTCTAATGTAGAGGTAATAATAACTCCACCAATTAATAATATTGGAGCTCTAACACCCATTCTTTGCATCATACCTACCATATGATGAATATTATATGTATCTGAAGTCATTCTTGATTCAAGAGATGGTATTGTAAAATGATCCACCTGAGCGCCAGATAGACTCTGAATTTTAACAAATAAATCATGCCGAAGGGTTTCAACCACATCTCTTGCAACCTTTGAAGCCTTTCGGTTAGCCACAATATTAAAGGTTCTTGCACCGATTGATAGGAGTAGCATCACTAGACCCCACCAAAGTATGTATGATATTTCCCCTAAGGGAATAATATCATCAATAATCCTTGCCAATACCCAAGGTAATCCAAGATCCATAAAGGTACCAAGTGCTTTAATTACTAATCCTAGTATCATTCTTCCTGTATACGGTTTGATGTAGGTAAAAACTTTCTTCAAGACACTTCTCCTGCTTCTGCTTAATCTATTCTGAAATTGATCTTCCTCCAATATATACCTGTTCTAAATCAAAATCCTTACTAACAACAATAAGGTCTGCCATTTTTCCGACGGCGATTTCCCCAATCTCATTGTCCTTACCTATTGCTTTAGCTGGTATATGGGTTGCACTAAGGATAGCTTGTTCCTTATCTATGCCAATTTCGATTACTTTTTTAACCTCTTCAAATACATCGGTTGTAGAACCTGCTATAGTTCCATTACTAAGAGCAGCTTTTCTATCCTTAACTATAACTCTCATGCCTCCCAGCTCATATTCACCATTACCTAAACCAGCAGCACTCATTGAATCTGATACAATGATTAATCTATCAGGTATAAGCTTAAACATCATTCTCATAACAGCAGGATGAATATGAATACCATCACATATTAGTTCAGCATTAACAGGATAATCGGAAACCATTCCAACGATACCAGGTTCTCTATGATGTAAACCATTCATTGCATTAAAGAGATGGGTAACATGGCTAGCTCCTGCTTCTACCGCTTTCACCGCTGTATCATAGCCAGCACTTGTATGGGCAATAGATACGACCATAGATTTACTATATTCCTCTATGAATTCCATTGCCCCGGGTAGATTAGGGTCAATATCAAGCATCAAAATATTATTCCCCGATAGGCGATTCCAGTTATCAAACTTTTCCTTATCGGGAACCACAAGATAATTCTCATCATGAGAACCCTTTTTATCTGCTCCTAAAAAAGGTCCTTCCATATTAATTCCTAATATACGGCTACCCTTTTTATTATTCTCCATTGCCGTACGTATATTGGTCATAATGCCATTGGTAAACTCAGTCCCCATGGTAATGGATGTTGCAAGCACCGAAGTTACTCCGATCTCTGCAAATGAAATACAAAGCTTTTCTATCTCTTCAGGAGATGCCGTAGAAAAGTCATACCCAACTCTTCCATGAGAATGAAGGTCTATAAATCCAGGAAGTAGCATCCTACCACTTATATCAACAATTTCTTCTCCTTCAAGGTTCTCTCCGACTCTTAGAATTCGATCTCCTAGAATTTCTACATCAATTTTATGAAAATGTTTATCAAAGAAAACTTCACCGTTCTTAAAAATCATATTCATTCACCTTCCCTATTCCACATATTTATTTAATCATAAATTAACTAATAATCTTGTTCAATGTCCTATATTGGTCTTAATTGATTATGAATGTCTTTTGCTTCCTTAAGCCCATGCTTCTCCTATATTTCTATCTGATTCCTGTTATTATACAGGGTTTTATAACCTAAGGTTAATGAACAAAATACGGTCAGGCATACTGCTGTACATATAGCAATCATAATAGCTATCTGATACATAATAGCTGTTGTAGGCGCAGTACCTGATAGTATCTGGCCTGTCATCATGCCAGGGAGTGATATAATTCCCATTCCAAGCATGTTGTTCATTGTAGGTAGAAGAGCAGTCTCTAGGGCATTATTTACCATAGGAAGTAGTATCTTCCTGGGAGTAACTCCAAGATTAAGTAAAGCTTCAATCTTATTTCTTTGGTTTTTAAGATTTTCAGTAAAGGTCTTCATCCCTAAGGTCACCCCTGTCATAGAGTTACCTATGATCATCCCTGCAAGGGGTATGGTGTATTGAGGGTTAAAGAAGCTCTCACCAACCACTGCCATAACAAAATATCCAAGAACGAATAGTCCTGAAAATGCCAGGGATAGGGTTATCGAAAGCTTAAACTTTTTATTAATATCCTTGTTTTTTGATAGAACTCGGTGAACTGAAAATGAAATCATGGCCAGCAAATATATAATTACAAATACAGGATGAGGATTTTTAAATATATAGGTAAGAATTAGTCCTGCCAAGATTAATTGGACCGTCATACGAAGACTGGCAACAAGTAGTAGCCTAGTCTGATTAATCTTAGTATGTTTCATAATTAGAAGAATAATAATCAAAAGAAGGTATATAAGGCTAAATTGAAATATATTAATTTTAATAATATTATCCATTATTATTCATACCCCCTATACGAATTATATTCTCTCCAAAGGCTTCAGTAAGGCTATTATCATGACTAATTATAATAACTGTGATTTCTTTTTCTTTACAGAAGCTAACAACATTCTGAATTACATTGTACCCGTTGTCCTTATCAAGGGCAGATGTAGGTTCGTCAAGCATAATTACTTTAGGTAGAAATGATAGAAATATGGCTATGTAAACTCTTTGCCTTTCTCCACCTGACATAGTTGTGCAGTCCTTGTCCAAAGGAAAGTCAATCTGGCTAAGCTTAAGAAATTCTAGCATCATTTCATCAGTTGGTGAAGCTAGTCCCCTATATTCATAAAATTGTATAAAATTATCCCTTATACTTGAGTCAAAAAGGTATACGGATTGACTTATCAAAGATACTTCCTTCCGAAGCTCTATTGTATCCTTCTCAAGTAAATTATCACCTGCATAGAATATCTCTCCACCACTTGGAGATAATGTTCCATTAAACATACGAAGCAGAGTAGACTTACCTGTTCCACTGCTTCCCACGATAAAGTTCACTTTATTTTTAACAATTCTAATATCCTGATAATGAATAGTGTCACGAAAAGACAGATCCTTTGTTTCAAAAACAACCTTATCCATGTAAAATCCTGCCTTTCTAATTAACTAAATGTAAGTTGATTTTATTGACATATTATTATTATATCAAATGTGGTAACCATAAACAAATTAATAATCAAGTATAAGAATTCAATATGATGTTTCTCTTAATAAAAATATCAGCTTAATTCATCAATTTACGATTGATTTAAGCTGATATACCTTTCGCTTCTTTGTGATACCTTTTACAGATATGCAAGAAGTTCATTCATGAAATCCTTTTCCAATTGCACAAGTCTTTTTGCTATATCAATACTTTCTGGGGTGGCCGCCGTATACTTATTGACATATTCACTAAGGGATTTAATACCCATATTGCAGCCATCGATCAATATATCTGCCACCTTATGGGAATCATCATTCAACATTAATTTCATTTCTGTTGAAATCCAAGACATTGCTTTAGCCATTAGGGAAGGGTCCTTCTCATCATTTTCTGATTCGTTTAGTAGAACATGACATTCATCACCAAGCTTTATGTGCATACCATTGTATTTCTCGATAATGGCTTTTAATTGCTTATTCTTTGTTATAGGCATCACTTGTTCCATGCTGTTGGTTGCCATCTTACATCCAGAATTAACTTCCTTAAGTAGTTTTTCTGTGTCTTCATTCATTATTGTTTACCTCACTTCTTTTTATATAAGTATGAGGACAAACATAGATTTATATTCATAGAATTATATATCAAAACAACTTTAGACAACTTCTACCTTGCTTCTTTCTTCCTTCATAAGAAGATAAGCACATATAATAGCCACTACAATAAATGCTATCCCTCCGATTATTCCAATTGGTGCAGGTCCTATAAAAGGATTACCTCCATCCTTAGTTAAATATATGGCTATAGCGGAAAACCCATTAATACTACCATGGGCAATTACTGCTGGTATACAGCTTTTTGTTTTCAAAGATATATATGAGAAAAATGTGCCTAATACGATACAGAATATACACATGGATAGTATTCCAAGATAGGGATATCCAATGTATCCTACACCATAATTATGTCCTAATACGGTTAATGGTCCATGCCATAGACCCCAGATTACTCCGTTTATAAGAAGCATTGGTAACACTTTAAACTTTTCAGACATCTTTGGAAGTAAATATCCTCTCCATCCCCATTCTTCACCAAAGCAAGTAAGGGCGTTTAAAACAGGTGATAAAAATATTGCTACAATTCCCTGAATGATAATTGTTTGCTTTAATTGTGATATATCTACTTCAATCCCACTAGCTTCGTATACCCCAGAGAGATACTCCATCTCAAAGGTCAGATTGTTAGGATAGACTAAAAAATATAATAACCCACCAATAATAGTTAACACTATCGGACCAAACCAGGCAAATATGTAATACTTAATATTACCTTTAAGGTTAGGACCTATCCATAGGTTCTTAAATCCCTCTCTCGTTAATAGTCTTGTTAGCAATACACCTATGGCTGGTATAAACATCATCATAGCAATTAAACTCTGGCCAATAGTCATTTTAATCATATCATCTGATTTAACTAGTGGAGAAATAAGGAATATCTCTAGTAAATAAGTAAAAAAAAATGTAATTCCTAAAAAAATTAGTATACGTTTTGCTTCAATATCAAACACTTTCTTTTCCATATCATATTCGCCTTTCTTAATTCATCCTCGGAGTCATTATAAATTTGCAGATTAAAAACTCGATAGCTAAGGCTTTCATCTCCTTCACCTTGCACTTATCCCTGCTATCCATCTCATTTTATTATGACATATAAGTCATGTCAAATAAAATGTGCTGAATATGAAGGACTAATTTGCTTATGGGCGAATATCAAAATCTACCAGCTTTGTTGTAATGCTTTCCCTAAACATTCTATCATGCTCAACGAAAATCATGGTTGGCTTATATCTTAATATCAGCTCTTCGATCTGAATTCTTGAAAATACATCAATAAAGTTTAGTGGTTCATCCCAGATAAATACATTGGCTGCTTCTGCCAGACTTTTAGCAAGAAGAACCTTTTTCTTTTGCCCTCCACTAAAATCCTGAATTTCCTTTTCAAACTGATTTCTTGAAAAATCAAGCTGACGAAGTACAGTCTTAAAAATCGTCTCATCAAGATCATATTTGGCAGCAAATTCCTCCAAGTTGCCAGAAAGAAATGATGTGTCCTGTGATACATATGATATTTTAAGTCCAGAAGCCACATGGAATTTACCAGTGTAGCTTATATTCTGTCCTAGTAGTAGCTTAAGTAAGGATGATTTACCAGAACCATTACTACCAGCAAAGGCTATTCTCTCCCCAGACATTAGGGTAAAGTTAATATTTGATGCAACCTCCCTGTTACCATAGAATAAGCTTAGATCTTCAACAGTGATCAGCCTCTTGTTAGGAAAGGGTTGAATATTCATCTTCAAGTCATCTACCTGCTCGATATCATTAAGTAATCCCTTCTTGTCCTTAATTGCCTCCAGTTTTCTGTTCTCAATTGCCTTAGACCTTTTCATCATTTTAGCTGCTTTATGTCCTACAGCTCCTCGATCATATACATGGTGTCCTATTTTTGATGCTTCTACCTTATCAGACCATCCCTTAGCCCTTCTAGCAGCTTCCCCAAGAACCTTAATATCCTTCATTAGTTGCTCATTCTTATCTAGGGCATATTTATCCTGCCAGTCCTTGTTCTGCTTCCATGTAGAATAGGTTCCACTTTGTACTTCTATTTTAGCTCGATTTATAGATAGTACATGATCTATGGATTTATCTAAGAAATGTCTATCGTGGGATACTAGTATAAAACCTTTCTTTTCCTGAAGATAATTGGCAAGAATATTTCTTCCCTCCATATCCAGATGGTTGGTAGGCTCATCAATAAGGAGAAAGTTATTCTTCTTAAGAAAGAGGCCTGCTAGCATAATCTTTGTTCTCTCCCCGAAGCTTAATGTACCAAATGGTCTTGATAGGACTGATAGATCAACATCCAGCTTACTAAGCTCCTTCTCAATAAGTTCATCGATAATATAACCGTCATGGCTTTGATAAAGCTCCTGAAGATGTCCATATCTCTCTAAAGGATCTTCACTCTCTCCATTATCCTCCCTGATATCCTGATTTTCTTTAGTATCTGCAATAGTTTGCTTTAAGCATTCCTCCATCTCTTCTTCCCACTGGGAAAAGGGTGCTATAGTATTTTTAATCAAATCCTTAGTAAGGATACTAACATTCTCCACTTCAAATGGAAAATAATCAAACTTTACAGAAGCTGTTATACTTCCCTTATATTCATATTTGCCAAGGAGAAGATTCAAGAATGTCGTCTTTCCCCTTCCGTTTCTTCCTATAAAGCCAAGCTTCCAATCGGTGTCAATCATAAAACTAACATTTTCAAATATATTATCATAAGCTGTGTCATAGCTAAATGTCAAATCATTAACTATTATCTGCGACATATTGTTGTACCTCCTAGAATATTTCAAGATAAATAAATACAAAAAAACCACAAGATATTATCATCCTGTGGTTTGAATACTCTTATAATATGTTGAAACCTAGCTACTCGTCATAGTTAATAAACTAATCCTATCTATAATAGGACATTCTTACAACTATAGCTTATAGTGCCTAAGTTAAGTACAACAAATATATGGAATGATAAAATCTTGCCTGTGTACTGAATATAATCAATACACCAATAACAACCATGGGTGTTAACATACCCATTAGCGTTGCTTAAGCCATATTCAAAAATATCTATAAAGCAGATATTTTGTGAATCAGTATTCAATAAATACGCTTAATTAGCAAGTAATAAACATTCCTTATACCTCGTTTTCATATAATATAGACTAAAGTCTATCATCTAATACTCATTCTGTCAACATTATCAACTCAAACTAAAAATATCTATCCTCGTCCTTATCTTCTTCCATCTCTTTCAAAATCATATCCAGAAGCTTTAGATAATCTGCTTCTGAGAAAACAGCATCTAACAATGATAGATCCTCATCCCTAGTAGTATTAGAAGCTAAGGGAACTGTATAGTATCTGTTGCTAAATGATGGTGCAACTGGTAAAGGTGATCTTGTAGAACCATTGGACTTTGCTGCTGTAAATGAACCTGCATCTAGGTCCTGATTCATAAACTTTGCAACCTTCACAACATAATTCTGTGTCTCTTTAAATGGTGGAACCCCACCATACTTTGACACATTACCCATACCTGCATTATATGCCGCCAGGGCTAGTTTTGTATCACCATCGTACTTCTTCAGCAATTCGGATATATACTTTGCTCCACCCATTATGTTCTGCTCTGGATCAAAGGAATCCTTAACGCCTAAATATTCTGCTGTCTTAGGCATAAGCTGCATAACACCCTGAGCTCCACTCTTAGATACTGCATCTGGTCTGAAATCCGATTCTGCCTTACCAATGGCTTTAAGAAGATTCACCGAAACATTATACTTTTCTGCTGCCCTCTCGAAGATATCATTAAGGTCCTTATCAACCTTCAGATAAGAGGAGAAACTTCTCCCATCCTTATCAACACTACTCCTTGAGTTGGTTCTTGTAATATGCGGCTGTCTTACACCTGATACACCATTAATCTGTGACATAATATTCTCCATTAATCATTCGTTCATTAGCATCAATAAATATATCGGCTGCTTTTATCATAAATGTTATATATATTATAGCCTAATTAGTCCTAGTTATCAATTAACTTATTCTTCTTAGTCCAGCTCATCATATTACGAAGCTCTGCTCCTACCTTTTCAAGAGGATGCTCAGCTTCCATTCTTCTCTTAGCTTTGAAATTAGTACAACCTATCTGATTCTCTAGTAACCAATTACGGGCAAATGTACCATCCTGAATATCAGCCAGTACCTTTCTCATAGCATTCTTAGTATCTTCTGTTATAATCTTAGGTCCTGTAATATAATCACCATATTCAGCAGTATTACTAATAGAATATCTCATTCCAGCAAAACCACTTTCATTGATAAGATCTACGATAAGCTTCATCTCATGGATACACTCAAAATATGCACTCTCTGGCTCATAACCAGCTTCAACAAGAACTTCAAAGCCCACCTTCATAAGCTGAGTTACACCACCACATAATACTGCTTGCTCACCAAATAGATCTGTCTCTGTTTCTTCTCTAAAGGTGGTCTCAAGAACACCTGCTCTAGCTCCACCAATTGCTAAAGCGTAAGCAAGACCTAAGTCATGTGCCTTACCTGTAGCATTCTGATAAACAGCGATAAGACAAGGAACCCCTTGTCCCTCAAGATACTGGCTTCTTACTGTATGGCCAGGTCCCTTAGGAGCTATCATCATAACATCAATATCTTTTGGAGGTATAATCTGTCCAAAGTGAATTGAAAAACCATGGGCAAACATTAAAGCATTACCTGGCTCCAAGTTTGGCTCTATAGATTCTTTATACAGTTTAGCTTGCTTCTCATCATTAATCAAAACCATGATAATGTCTGCTTTTTTAGCTGCTTCTGCTGCTGTGTAAACCTCAAAACCTGCAGCTTCTGCTTTAGCCCAGGATTTACTTCCTTCATAAAGTCCAATAATTACATTGACACCTGATTCCTTAGCATTAAGTGCATGGGCATGTCCCTGAC
Source organism: Clostridiales bacterium (assembly GCA_012839235.1). Taxonomy (GTDB): domain Bacteria; phylum Bacillota; class Clostridia; order Lachnospirales; family Lachnospiraceae; genus Mobilitalea. The sequence continues at coordinate 3,364 of DUNS01000162.1, read as the reverse complement.
TACCATAGCCTATAACAGCTACTGTCTTCCCCTCCAATAATGATAGATTACAATCCTGTTGATAATAAATTTTAGCCATATTATATTAACCTCCATTTTTTTAAGGAGGAAATCTCCTCCTGTATATATTTCATATTTTTAATCGATATAATCTGCGATGTCACCTGAACCACGTGCAAGGCCAGTAATACCGGTTCTAACCAATTCTTTAATTGTATATTGTTCGAGCAAATTAATGAATGCATCAATCTTACTCTGATTACCTGTTAGCTCAATCATGAGGGAATCTACTGCGACATCAACAATCTTAGCTCTAAATATATCAGCAATAGATATAATGGATTGTCTGTCCTTTTCAGAAGATGCCACCTTAACTAATATCAATTCTCTAGTTACAGATTCTTCTGAATATAACTCAACAAGCTCCCTAACATCCTCTAATTTATTAAGTTGCTTTCTTATCTGTTCAAGTATCATATCATCACCGTGAGCCAGCACAGTCATTCTTGATATGGCAGGATCCTCTGTCTCTCCTACTGTCAAACTATCAATATTATATCCTCTTCTACTGAATAACCCAGCTACACGACTAAGTACACCAGCTGTATTATCCACAAGTATCGATAAGACTATCCTCTTCATATATTAACTCTCCTTCCCCCAGTGTGAACATCGTTCGCACTAGCCTGCAGTCTTTAGGCCAAAGGCTCAATATTCTCCAATCATGTTTCTCTCTACTGTCGATATAATAATAGCCCGACCACAGCTCACTCTGTAATAGGGCTTAAAGTTGTCAATCAGTAATTAATTTGTTGTAGATAATTGTATCAAAGACCCTGTTGATTTGTCAATATTGGATTCATTATAGCTATGATAACTACAGGTTATATTGATCAAGTCTTCTCCCCTAAATAATTATCATAAGTCCAATATTACGGATAAGCCCTGTCTTAAAATAACCATATCTTATGATATCAAGTCTACGTTGAACCATACTAACATTACTTAGGTTAGCAAATCTGCTTATAATAGTTTTATTCTCTTCACTGATTATACTCCCATATAGGTATAAGAATTCCTGGGCTTGTCTTTGTAATATATGAAGGGATTCCTTCTGTTTTTTCAGAGATGAAATCCTGTCTTTTATATAAGATATAAAGGTTTGGTTCCCAACCACATTATTACCATGCTGACGATAAAGCAAGGTGGTTTCATCTATATATCCTATTTTCCCTATGGACGATGCAATAAGACCAATCCATCCATCATGAAGCTTAGCATGTACAGGAAGGTTAAAGCCTTGTATAACTCTTCTAAGAGAGGCATTAATCATAATAGTACAGCCTATAAGCTTATTCTCCATCAAGAGATGGGGAAGGTCAGTCTTACGAGGATTAAGATGGCTGGCCTTAAAGAAGGAATCCTCTATAGTATTAAGTCCAGCATCCACAACTTTAGCATCAGTAAAAACGGCAATAGGTAGCTTCTTGTCCAACTGGGATTCCATATGACGCATCCTCTTTAATGTCATAGCAATCTTATCTATCTTCCATATATCATCCTGATCACAAAGCATAACATAATCTGAAGTTGTCCTACATATTGCCTTAAGAAAATTCAAAGTAACACCCAGATTGTTCTCATTCTGTTTGACATGGATTTTATCAGGATAATCCTCTTCGTATTTCCTTAGAATATCCATGGTTCTATCCTGTGAACCATCATCACATATATATATCTCAAAATCTTGATAAGATGACTTCAATATAGAATCTATCTGCTGCCCTATATATTTTTCTCCGTTATAAGTTGCAATAATAATTGATACCAAACTCATCTAAATTACCAAACCTTTCACACTAATCATCAGTTTCCCAATATGATTTATTCATACTAAGATGTACTACTAAGTCCTTAGGCAACAAATGGTAACGCTTTCCTAATTGATAACCAATAAATTTAAAGCCACTTGTCATAATCAAATCAGGAATAAGTAGATATTCTTTATTATCAACCAAGTGCTGACAGGTTTCTTTGACAAGCCTTATACCCTCAGATTCTGACTTCTTACCATAAAAAATATCAGGATACTGATTATGGGATACTCCTAAATCAAAATTCCTAGACAGTTGTTGCAAGTAAGAATATCTATGAAAATGATAAACCTTAGCATCAGCACAATATGCAATCTTGTACCCTGCTTCAATCATCTTCCCTGCCATAATCATATCTTCATTAAAAATGGTCTTCTTCACAAAGCCACCAAGATTTTTATATACTCTATTACGATAGGTTGCACAAACATTAGAACAAAAATATGCCTTAATCCCAAGTCTGTCAACATCAAGCTTTGATTTAATGAAACTATTCTTAGGATAGTTAAACTCTCTTGTAAACTCTTCTATAGAATCAGCAGTCCTGTCAGCTAGTTGTCTTCCATAGGTTGCTGACACATACTCATCTGCATAGGGCTTTATAAGCTCCTCAATTAGATATTCATTGGCAGGAACAGCATCCTGGGTCATACACATCAGTATATCAGCATCAGAAAGGCTTGCCCCATACCTTCTTGTTCCCCCATGATCAAAGTCACTTTTCTTAATGGGGATTATCTCAATATTGTCATATGGTAAGTCTGGTAATGGCTTATCTTCCTTATCCTCTTCAATGGTGTTAAGAATATATATCTTCCTTGGTTTAATAGTCTGATTCTGTAGCATCTCGATTAAGCTCTCAAACTTCTCATCACATTGGTAGGTAGGAATTAGAACATCAACGGAATAATCCATCCACTTCTCCATTGGGTAGATACCACCTTTCTTTCTGTTTTTCTTAGAATATTCATGAGCAGACTATAAACTCCAATGCTACCCATACTCGCTCATCTTGCACTTCTCCTAGGAAGTCTTCAAGATATATTATAACATATAATACATGTTACAGTATATCTTGCCGATTTCCTAGTACTAATCTGCTTTATCATGAAGATTATACCATTTTTGATAGTATCTATTCAAGGATGTATTCTTTTGCAGTGTCCGAAGCCTTTTTTAAAGATAGGTTAAAGTCTCGTATCCCTCGTTCTTCTTGTTTCTCTATAATATAGTTTAGGTAATCAATGTAGTCAGATCTTTCATAGGAAAATATTTGATCTGTATTTTCATCAAAATAGTTTATTATAACTGGTGCTGCATCATAAGAAAGCTCATAGGTAATATAATACATATCCATCATACCAACAGATTCCATATGCTTAAAGTTATAGTCTGCAATATATACATCCGGTTTACTTAATGAAAACCCCAAATAAAATATTGTTGTTATTACTACACAGTAATTGAATAAGGGAATTTGCTTATTATAT
>DUNS01000161.1 GCA_012839235.1 Clostridiales bacterium | reverse complement strand
GGTGCTCGCTCCTTGTTCTTCCGGTTTTTCGAGATGCCTAAAGCGGCATCATCTAGGAGTAGTGTGAATTAAAAAGACAATTCACACAGAAGAACTGCGAAGCAAGCACAACGGTGCTCGTTCTTTCTGCCTTGCGTAACATGAAAATCTCTGATTTTCATGTATAAAGTTTGCAGATTATGAGAAAGGCATGGTTATTACTATGAATTTACCAAAACTTTTTGAGGACAGAATGAAAACTCTATTGGGAGATGAATATATAGAATTTAGGGAATGTTATTCAAAGCCCCATTATAGCGGGCTAAGAGTTAACACCTTAAAGACTAATCCCAAGGAATTTGAAGAAAACTGTCCTTTTTCTATTAAGAGAATACCATGGATTTCCAATGGTTATTATTATGATTCTGATTTACAGCCAGCTAAACATCCTTATTATTATGCTGGCTTATATTATATACAGGAACCCAGTGCTATGACGCCTGCAAGCCTTCTTCCCATAGAAAAAGGTGATAAGGTTCTTGATATCTGTGCAGCCCCTGGAGGTAAAAGCACAGAATTAGGTGCTAAGCTTGGTGGTGAGGGGATACTAGTTACTAATGACATTAGTAACTCAAGAGCTAAGGCCTTGCTTAAGAATATTGAATTATTTGGTATAAGCAATGCCCTTATATTATCTGAAGCTCCTAATAAGCTGGCCAACTATTTCCCAGAGTATTTTGATAAGATTTTAATAGATGCTCCCTGCTCTGGAGAAGGAATGTTTCGCAAAAGTCCAGCTATTATTAAAAACTGGGAGCAATATGGGGTTGATTATTATAACAAGCTTCAAAAGGAGATAGTTATTCAGGCTGCCAAGATGCTTAAGCCCGGTGGTATGATGCTATATTCCACATGTACCTTCTCACCAGAAGAAGATGAAGGTACTGTTGCATATCTATTAGAGGAATTCCCAGAATTCAAGGTTATTGATTGTATACCTGATGAAGCTAGTCAGAGAGAATTGGGAGTATCCTATGAGGGCTTTGATAGAGGTAGACCAGAGTGGGTTAATGGCCCTGATGAGCTAAAAAAATGTATTAGACTATGGCCTCATAAGATTAATGGTGAAGGGCATTTTATTGCTTTACTTCAAAAAGATGAGGATAAAGAATATAGAGACAGTTCATCTTATGTAGACAGCTCTGATAAAAACAAATTATCAGAGGAAGCCATCTCTTTTATTAAGGAGATTAATAGTAGGAGTATTAGTAAGGATGAAATAGTTGTGAGGGGATCCTGGGTTCATAATTTACCCAAGGGATTGCCTAACACCAATGGCCTAAGAATACTTAGACAAGGATTACTCCTTGGGGAAATGAAGAAGCAAAGATTTGAACCTTCACAGGCCTTAGCAAATGCTCTTAAAATTGCAGATTACCAAAAAACCATTAGTTTTTCCGTAGATGATTCAAGAGTAATCAGATATCTCAAATGTGAAACAATCGAATTAGAACATGATTACGAGGATGGTTGGTATCTAATAGCTGTAGAGGGATTCCCTCTTGGATGGGCTAAGGTGGCTAATAACAGCCTAAAAAACAAATATCTTCCAGGATGGAGATGGCAGTAGCTTGAGGGAGGTTTAGTTTGATGATACGACTAGATAAATACCTGGCAGATATGCAGATAGGTTCAAGAAGTGAAGTCAAAGCCTACATCCGTAAGGGTAGGGTTAAGGTTAATAATATTGTAGTATCCGATCCTAACCTAAAGGTGAAGGAAGGAGATAGCATCTTCTTTGATGATAATATTGTTACCTATGAAAAACACTCCTACTATATGCTTAATAAACCTGCTGGTGTTGTGTCTGCAACTAGGGATAATCTTAGTGAAACTGTCTTGGATTGTATTAAAGATAAGAAACATAAGGATTTATTCCCTGTAGGACGATTGGATAAGGATACAGAAGGACTTCTTCTAATAACCAATGATGGGGAACTTGCCCATAGGCTTCTATCACCTAAAAGACATGTAGACAAGGTATATTATGCCACGGTTAAAGGAGTTGTTAACGATGATGATAAGGAGGCCTTTGCCAAGGGAGTTATTATAGGTGATAACTATAGAACTTTGCCTGCATCACTTCAGATAATTGCTTCAGCTGAAATATCTGAGATAAAGTTAACAATTCATGAGGGTAAATTCCATCAGGTAAAGCAGATGTTTGAGGCTGTTGGAAAAGAAGTTATATATTTGAAAAGGCTTTCCATGGGAAGCTTGATTTTAGACCCTAAGCTTAAAACTGGTGAGTATAGATTTCTCACAGAAGAGGAGATTGCTAGGTTGAAGGAGATATAAGAAACTGACGGATAAAATGTGAAAGATATATTCTTACACACAACTTTAATGAAAGGCTGAAAGTATGTTACAGAATATTGATGCAGTAATTTTCGACATGGATGGGACGATAATTGATTCTATGTGGATGTGGGAAGACATAGATATAAAATATTTGAAAAGACATGGTATAGAGATGCCAGAGAATTTACAAAAATCTATAGAAGGTTTTAGCTTTACAGAAACTGCTGTTTATTTTAAGGAGAGATTTAATCTTTCTGATTCTATAGAGAAGATTAAAGATGACTGGAACAAGATGGCCTGGTCTAAATACGAGACGGAGGTACCTCTTAAGGAAGGGGTACTAGAGTTTTTAACATATCTTAAGCAGAATAATATTAAGATGGGAATTGCCACTAGTAATTATAGAAAACTAACAGACTTGGTATTAGATAAACTAAAGATTAGAGACTTTTTTGATTCCGTTAGAACTGCTGATGAAGTTCCTAATGGTAAGCCATCCCCTGATATATATCTTCTTGTGGCAAAGGATCTTAATGTAGAACCTTCTAGATGCCTAGCTTTCGAAGATGTTGTACATGGTATTATGGCTGGTATAAATGCTAATATGAAGGTTTGTGCTGTTTATGATGAACATTCAAGAAATGATGATAAAAAGAAGAAAGAATTAGCAGACTATTATATACATTCAATGACAGAAGTATTGAAAACAGAAGGTGTAAGAGAAAATCTTTAGATCAGGAGCAGGGATAAGAGTGAAAGAGTTTTTGGTACAGGAGAATGAGGCAGGGCAGCGTTTAGACAAGCTTTTGCTTAAGATATTAAATAAAGCACCTAAGTCCTTTATTTATAAGATGCTTCGTAAAAAGAATATTGTTTTAAATGGAAAGAAGGCCATAGGGTCTGAGAAGTTAGAAATTGATGATGAAATCAAGCTTTTTTTATCTGATGAGACTATAAATAAGTTCATGGGACACGATGATACTACAGATGTAGAACTGCGTAAAGACTTTGATTTAGATATTATTTATGAGGATTCTCATATTCTAGTTATTAATAAACCCTTAGGCTTACTATCACAAAAGGCTGATAAAGATGATATCTCTATGGTAGAGCATGTAATTTCATACATGTTATCTAATAAGCTAATTACAAAAGAGCAGATGATAAGCTTCAAGCCAAGTATCTGCAATCGTCTAGATCGTAATACGAGTGGTATATTAATTGCTGGTAAATCATTGTTAGGATTACAGGAGATGGCTAAGCTACTGAAAGACAGAAGCTTAGGAAAGTATTATCTAACTATAGTAAAGGGAAGAATTCTTGATAAAAGGACAATTGAAGGTTATCTGAATAAGGATGACAGTAAAAACCTGGTATCAATAAGTAATAGTGAGACTCCTAATTCGGCCTATATATGTACTGAATACGAACCTATTAAACATTCGGTCATTAAGAATGATAATGGGATAAAGGGAGATTACACTCTTTTAAAGGTAAAGTTAATAACAGGCCGTTCTCATCAGATTAGAGGACATCTTGCTAGTATTGGTCATCCCATAATAGGGGATTATAAATATGGTGAGCAAAAAACCAATCATTATTTTAAGAGTAATTATGGTCTATCCCATCAATTGTTACACTCCTATAGTATGGAATTTTCTGAGATTGGCGGTGACCTAAGCTACCTTTCAGGTAAAGAGTTTGTGGCAAAGCCACCTGAAATATTTGAAGACATTAAAAAAGATTTATTCGAATGAGGAAGATCTTGTGTTCCTATGTACCGCTACGTGACTCATCCGAGCAAAAGCGTGTTGCGAGTGAACTAATTCTAAGGAGGAAGATATATGGCATCATGGAAATCCAGGGGCCTGAGAGGGTCTATGCTGGAGGAAATGATTAACTATACAAATCTAAAATACCGTGAAACAAAACTGGCCTTAATACAAAAAGTACCAACGCCGATTACACCTATTGATATTGATAAAACTTCAAGGCATATTACTTTGGCTTATTTTGAAAAGAAAAGTACAGTGGATTATATCGGAGTTGTTCAAGGTATACCAGTTTGCTTTGATGCTAAAGAATGTGCGGTAGACACATTTAGTCTAAACAATGTTCATGAGCATCAGATTGATTTTATGAAGGAGTTTGAGGAACAGAATGGTGTTGCCTTTATATTAATATATTTTAAGAAACATGATACATATTATTACCTTACATTTAAAAGGCTCTTAGAATTTTGGAATAGGGCCCTGGAGGGTGGTAGAAAAAGCTTTAGATATGATGAACTTGATTTATCCTACGTGATACCAGTACAAAATAGTATCTGTGTTCATTACTTAGAAATACTCCAGAAGGATTTGGCCTGTAGAGAGTAGAGCCTTTATCTTATGTGAGAGATATAGTTATTATTTTGACAAATATAGCTTGACACTTAATATTTTGTAATCTATAATCATAAAATATATCATCGTGGTAGCGAATTATCACGTTACAACAGTAAAGCATTTAAGGAAGGTGAAAATATGAAGGATATATTACTTCATACCCCAGAAGGCGTTAGAGATATATATAATTATGAATGTGCTTCTAAATTAAGTTTACAAAGTAAATTACATAAGGTCCTTAAATCCTATGGATATGAGGATATTCAGACTCCAACATTTGAATTCTTCGATATATTTAGTGAGGAAAGAGGAACGGTTCCTTCTAAGGATATGTATAAATTTGTTGATAGAGATGGTAATACCTTAGTATTAAGACCTGACATTACTCCATCAATTGCTAGGTGTGTAGCTAAATATTATAAAGAGGAGTCCCTTCCTATTCGTCTTTGTTATATGGGGAATACTTTCGTTAATAATTCAAGCTATCAAGGTAAATTAAAAGAAGTAACTCAATTAGGTGCAGAACTTATGAATGACGATTGTGTTGAAGCTGATGCTGAAATGATAGCTTTAACTATAGAATGTCTTTTAAAATCTGGCCTTGTGGAGTTTCAAGTTGAGATAGGGTATGCAGATTTCTTTCGAGCTATCGTAGAAGAGGCAGGATTTGACCAGGATTTTGAAGTTATTAAGCTTCGTGAACTTATACAAAGTAAAAATAGATTTGGTGTTGAGGAGCTAGTTAAGTCTAAGAATATCAAAAATGAATTAAAAGAGATTTTTCTTAAACTTCCAGAATTATTTGGACCAATAGATGTACTATCATCTGCTAAAGAAACTACTAATAATTCCCGGGCAATTAAAGCAATCCAGAGACTTGAGGATCTTTATATTATTTTAAAGGAATACGGTTATGAAAAATATATATCCTTCGATCTTGGAATGTTAAGTAAATACAATTATTATACTGGTATTATATTTAAAGCCTATACCTATGGAACTGGTGAAGCTATTGCAACCGGTGGTAGATATGATAAGCTTGTTGCCCAGTACGGAAAAGAAACACCTGCAATTGGTACAGCTATAGTAATAGATCAACTTATGTTTGCACTAAGCAGGCAAAATCTGAATGAGCAGTTTCCTAATGAAGATACTATGATATTATATGAAAGAGAATACAGAGAACAAGCAATATCCCTAGCAGATCATTTTCGTAAGGATGGCTTGAACATTATTCTACAGATGTCGAATGCTCAAAAATCTATTGAGGAATATATTCAATATTCAAAGAGAATGAATATTGGGGGGATTCTTTATATTAGAGATAGGTATGAAATTCAGGTAATTAATACTACAACCGGCGATATTCAAATTGCACGAACTCAAGATATTTTGGAGGGGGTATGAGGTGATGAGATATTTAACAATAGCTTTGGCCAAGGGAAGGTTAGCAGAAAAAACATTGGATCTTCTTAAAGATATAGGGATTACCTGTGATGAAATAAGTGATAAATCCTCTCGTAAATTAATATTTACCAATGAAGAGCTAAAATTGAAATTTTTTCTAGCTAAAGCCAATGATGTACCTACTTATGTTGAATATGGTGCTGCTGACATAGGTTTTGCAGGTAAAGATACAATCCTTGAAGAAGGCAGGAAAATGTATGAGGTCTTGGATCTGGGCCTAGGTAAATGCAGAATGTGTGTAGCAGGTCCAGAGAATGCCATGGAGAAGCTACAGCACGGGGAATTAATAAGGGTTGCTACCAAATTCCCTAATATAGCAAAGGATTACTTTTACAATAAAAAGCATCAGACCGTTGAAATTATTAAGTTAAACGGATCGATTGAGCTTGCTCCAATTGTTGGTCTCTCTGAGGTAATTGTAGATATAGTTGAGACCGGATCCACCCTTAGAGAAAATGGACTTGTTGTTTTAGAAGAAATATGTCCAATATCAGCTCGTATGGTTGTTAATGAAGTTAGTATGAAGATGGAACAGAAACGAATTGGGAAGATGATTACTAATCTTAAGGAAAGGATTGGATAGATATGCGTAAGGTAGAACTTAATTCAGAAACCAAGAAAAATATTCAGGAGAATTTGCTTAAAAGAAGTCCTAATCAATATGATCAATATGCTGATGTTGTAGAGGGTATAATTAGTGATGTTAAAAATAAGGGGGATGAGGCCCTTTTTTCATATACATATAAGTTTGATGGGGCAACTATATCCAAGGATACTATAAGGGTAACTGAGGAAGAAATTCAAGAAGCATATTCTCTTATAGACCCATCTTTAATTGATGTAATTAGAAAAGCTATTGTTAATATTAAAGCATATCATGAAAAACAGAAAAGGTATGGTTGGTTTGATACAAGCGAGAAGGGAACTATTCTTGGTCAGAAGATAACCCCAATAGAAGCTGTAGGGGTATATGTACCTGGTGGTAAAGCAGCCTATCCATCCTCTGTGTTAATGAATGTTCTACCAGCTAAGGTAGCCGGTGTTAAGAAAATCGTCATGACAACTCCTCCTGGAAAGGATGGAAAGGTTTATGAGGGGACTTTAGTAGCAGCCAAGGAAGCTGGAGTTGATGAAATATATAAGGTTGGTGGGGCACAGGCAATAGCAGCATTAGCATATGGAACTGAGAGTATTCCTAAGGTTCATAAAATAGTAGGACCTGGAAATATATATGTTGCTTTAGCTAAGAAGGCGGTATATGGTCATGTAAGTATTGATTCGATAGCTGGTCCTAGTGAAATACTTATTATAGCAGACGAAACTGCTAATCCAAGATATGTAGCAGCTGATTTATTATCTCAGGCAGAGCATGATGAGCTGGCTTCATCAATACTTATAACTACAAGCAGGGAATTGGCAGATAAGGTATCAGATGAAGTAGATAAATTTGTTGAGAAGCTGTCTAGAAAGGAAATCCTTCTTAAATCATTAGAAAACTATGGCTATATAATGATTGCAGAAACCATGGAGGATGCCATAGAGACAGCCAATGAGATTGCTTCTGAGCATTTAGAAATAATGACTAAAGATCCTTATATGGTAATGACTAAGATTAATAATGCAGGTTCAATATTTATTGGTGATTATAGTAGTGAGCCATTGGGAGATTATATGGCTGGCCCTAACCATGTTCTTCCAACCAACGGAACAGCTAAGTTCTTCTCACCTTTAAACGTGGATGATTTCCTTAAAAAATCCAGCATTATTTCATATTCTAGAGAAGCACTGGAGGAAATATATCCTGATATAGTTAAGTTTGCTAATGCGGAAGGCCTTACAGCTCATGCAAATTCTATATCAGTTAGATTTGAGGAGTCGTAATAAACAGATTAGTCCGTGTGGTTTGAGTTCCTAATCTGAAAATTTATGTTATAATGATAAGGGAGGATGTCTATGAATAGCAGAAGTACTATTATCCATAGAAAAACTAAAGAGACAGAGATTGAATTAGAATTTAATCTTGATGGTAGTGGAACTAGCCAAATTGATACTGGCATAGGTTTTTTTGACCATATGTTGGAGAATTTTTGTCGACATGGATTTTTTGACATGAAATTAACTGTTAAGGGTGATCTACATGTGGATTCCCATCATACAGTTGAGGACACGGGTATTGCTATTGGTCAAGCAATTAAAGCTAGTTTAGGAAATAAAGAAGGTATAATAAGATATGGTTCTTTTTTACTTCCTATGGATGAAACTCTAGTACTGTGCGCTGTTGATTTATCAGGCCGTCCTTATCTTGTATTTGATGAAGAGTTTACTGTAGATAAGGTTGGTGATTTTGACACTGAACTTGTTAAGGAATTCCTCTGGGCAGTAACATATAATGGAGGAATGAATCTTCATATTAAAAAAATTAGTGGTGAGAATAATCATCATATAATTGAAGCAACTTTTAAAGCATTTGCAAAAGCACTTCATAGCGGCAGTAGGATTGATGATAGAATTAAGGGTGTCCTATCTACTAAAGGAACTATTAATTAAGCTATGAGACGATCTTATCTTGTGACAAACAAAAATGTTATATTTATTTGCATGTGATATAATTTTACGCAAAAGAAAGGCTTGGTATTATGAAACTATTTCCCGCAATAGACATTAAAAATGGACAATGTGTAAGACTTAGGCAGGGCAGATTCTCTGAAGTTAATGTATATTCTAACTCACCCCTTACTGTTGCCAAGGAATGGGTTTCCTATGGTGTGACTGATTTACATATTGTTGACTTAGACGGAGCGTTAATGGGTTATTCAGTAAATGATGAAGCTATTAGGAAGATTGTATCCAAAATCGATGTTAAGGTTCAGGTAGGTGGCGGAATCCGAACAATTAAGGAGATTGAAAATAAATTAGCCTTAGGTGTTGATCGTGTGATTATTGGAACTAAAGCCGTTAGTGATCCAGGTTTTATAAAGGAAGCAGTAGCTATATTTGGTCCAGAAAGAATTGTAATTGGAATTGATGCTGTTGATGGGATAGTAGCAATTGAAGCTTGGGAGAAGCTAAGCAATCATACAGCTATAGAACTTGCCACTTCTATGAAGCAGTTTGGGATAGACACTATTGTATATACAGACATATCCAAGGATGGAATGCTTCAGGGTCCTAATTTTACCCATACTAAAGAAATGGTAGATGAGACCGGTCTTAATATCATTGCCTCTGGAGGAGTTTCATCATTAAAGGATCTTGAAATTTTAGAAGAAATAGGTGTTCATGGGGCAATTATAGGTAAAGCATTATATGAAAACAAGATAGATCTTAAAAAAGCAGTAGAAATGTTTGAGTCATAAATAGAATTGTCATCGGTGGAGGTGTTATATCTTTTGACGGAGAAATATATTATTCCCTATATCAACGGAGAAGGGGAAGTATCAGGAAATGTAATAAGGCTTAGTAAAGATTATTCCCTTGGTGGAGCTGACAAGATTATATTATATAATTTTGCTAAGGACGAGAAGACGAGAGAGGAATTTCTATCTCTTGCTAAGGAAATAACCAAGGTTATAGATATTCCTTTTTATATAGGAACATATATAGAAAATTTTGAGGATGTGAAAAAAGCATTTTACACTGGTGCTTCAGCAGTAATTGTAAGGTATAAAACCTTATATAATAAGGAAGTTTTAAAGGAAGCTGTAGATAGATTTGGTTCCGATAAAGTTATTGTTGAGCTTACAATCGAACAATGTGTAAAAAAGGGAAGAGATAATGATGAATGCTTATCTTTTCTAGATAGTGTAGGAGTAGGAACTGTCCTATTAAAAACAGAACAGCTTGATAAACAAACTAATGATATTATTGAAGCTTCACCTCTTCCAATTATTATTAAGGACAGCCTTATTAATAATGATATTATAGAATTATTAAAGATAGATAATGTTTTGGGAATCTCAACAAACTTTTTTGAAAATAAGGATATTAGAAAAGCCAAGCATGCTTTAAAGGAGAATGGCATTATTGTTAATCTTCTTGAGAGTAAGATTCCTTTCTCGGAATTTAAAGCTGATAGTAATGGTTTAGTCCCTGTAATTGTGCAAGATTATAAATCAGGGGATGTTTTAATGCTTGCGTATATGAATGAAGAAGCATATAATAAGACTATTACTGACGGAAAAATGACCTATTATTCCAGGAGTCGCCAAAGCCTATGGGTTAAAGGTGAAACCTCAGGTCATTATCAATACGTCAAAGAATTAGCCATCGATTGTGATAAGGATACTATATTAGCTAAGGTAATGCAGGTTGGAGCAGCATGCCATACTGGTAATCATAGCTGTTTTTATACTGAACTAGTTAAAAAGGAATATGAAGATTATAATCCTTCCCGCATCTTTAATGATGTATATGATGTGATTATGGATCGTAAAAAAAATCCTAAGGAAGGTTCCTATACTAATTATCTATTTGATAAGGGTATTGATAAAATCCTTAAAAAATGCGGGGAAGAGGCAACTGAGATTACAATTGCTGCAAAGAACCCTGGAACCGAGGAATTACGGTATGAAATCGCCGACTATCTGTATCATTTGATGGTATTAATGGCTGAATGTGGTCTGGATTGGAAGGATATTACAACCGAATTAGCCCACAGAAAATAATTAAATGAACATACTGGAGGCAAGTTAAAGTGCAGGTTTACGGTGTTAATGAACTTAGAAAAATGTTTTTAGACTTTTTTGAAGAAAAAGGTCATCTGGTATTAAAGAGTTTCTCCTTAGTACCTCATAATGATAATAGCTTACTATTAATTAATTCAGGAATGGCTCCCTTAAAGCCCTATTTTACTGGACAGGAGATACCACCAAGAAACCGTGTTGCTACATGTCAAAAATGTATTCGTACTGGTGATATTGAGAATGTAGGTAAAACCGCAAGGCATGGTACCTTTTTCGAGATGCTTGGTAATTTTTCATTTGGAGATTACTTTAAGGAAGAAGCAATTGCTTGGTCTTGGGAGTTTATGACTGAGGTTGTTGGACTGGATAAAAATCGTCTTTATCCATCTGTTTATGAAGAGGATCAGGAGACATTTGACATATGGAACAAGAAAATCGGTATTCCTGCTGAACGAATATATCCTATGGGTAAAGAGGATAATTTCTGGGAGCATGGAGCTGGTCCTTGTGGTCCTTGTTCTGAAATTTATTACGATAGAGGAGAAAAGTATGGCTGCGGAGACCCTAACTGCCAGGTAGGCTGTGAGTGTGACCGCTTTATTGAAGTATGGAATAATGTATTTACTCAGTTTAATAGTGATGGTAATGGTAATTATACAGAACTAGAGCATAAGAATATTGATACTGGTATGGGATTAGAACGTCTTGCTACTATAATTCAAGATGTTAGCTCCATATTTGATATTGATACTATGAAAGCAATTCGCGATAAGGTATGTGATATTGCAAAGGTTACTTATATGACCGATCCTAAAACTGATGTATCCATAAGACTTATTACAGATCATATTCGTTCCGTTACCTTTATGGCTTCTGATGGAATAATCCCATCTAATGAAGGTAGGGGCTATGTATTTAGACGTCTCCTTCGTAGAGCTGCTAGACATGGAAGATTACTTGGTGTTAATAGAAGCTTCTTGGCTGAGTTATCTAATACAGTAATAGAGGAATGTAAGGATGGATATCCTGAGCTTTTCGATAAGAAGGATTACATTTTAAAGCTTCTTACAATTGAGGAAGAAAAATTTAATAAAACTATAGACCAGGGACTTAGCATATTGGCAGATATGCAAAAGGATATGGAGACTAATAATGAGAAGGTTCTATCAGGTGATAATGCATTTAAGCTTTATGATACCTATGGCTTCCCTATTGATTTGACCAAAGAAATCCTTGAGGAAAAGGGCTATACAGTTGATGAGGATGCCTTTAAAAAGGCTATGGATGTCCAAAGAGAAACTGCTAGAAGTGCAAGAGCTACTAGTAATTACATGGGGGCAGACGAAACAGTATATAACGAGATTGATCCAAAAATCACATCTGACTTTGTAGGATATAATCATATGACCTACAGTTCTGAGATTAAGGTGTTAACAACTGAAACCGAACTAGTTAGTAAGCTTGTGGCTGGTCAAAAAGGAACTATCTTGGTTAATGAGACACCTTTTTATGCTACCAGTGGTGGCCAGTGTGCTGATACAGGTATTATAAAATCAGAGGATTCTGAGTTTCAGGTTGAGGATACAATAAAGCTTCAGGGTGGAAAAATTGGCCATGTAGGTAGGGTAATTAAAGGTATCTTTACTCTTGATGATAAGGTTCAATTACTGGTTAATGAAAAGCAAAGAGCTAGTACAGCTAAAAATCACAGTGCAACCCATTTATTGCAGAAGGCTCTTAGAATAGTTCTGGGCAATCATGTAGAACAGGCTGGTTCATTTGTAAGTCAAGATAGACTACGATTTGACTTTACCCATTTCTCTGCATTAACTGGGGAAGAAATAAGCAAGATAGAAGCTTTAGTTAATGAACAGATTGCCAATAATCTAGTTGTTGATACTAAGACTATGAACATTGAAGATGCAAAGAAGGATGGGGCTATGGCTCTCTTTGGAGAGAAGTATGATGCAGAAGTAAGAGTCGTATCTATGGGTGATTACAGTAAAGAACTTTGTGGTGGAACCCATGTATCTAATACAGGAGCTATAACAGCATTTAAAATTGTATCTGAGGCTGGTATTGCAGCTGGTGTAAGAAGAATTGAAGCATTAACAGGTAATGGAGTATTTGAATATTATAAAGAGATAGAAGATGAGCTTCATAATGCTGCGAAGGCAGCTAAGGCTGAGCCTTCTAATCTAGTAACTAAAATAGAATCCTATATTGAAGAGATCAAAGCTCTAAAGGCTGAAAATGAAAGCTTAAAGAGCAAGCTAGCTAAGAGCTCTCTTGGGGATGTTATGGACCAAGTTGTTGAGGTAAAAGGGGTTAAGCTTCTTGCTGCTTCTGTACCAGGTTTAGATATGAATGGTCTTCGTAACCTAGGAGATGGGTTGAAGGAAAAACTAGGAGAGGGTGTAATAGTCCTTGCTTCTGAGTTGGCTCCTGATAAAGTTAGCTTATTAGCCATGGCTACTGATGAAGCTATTAAGAAAGGTGCCCATGCTGGTAATCTAATTAAAAATCTGGCAGTACTAGTTGGCGGTGGTGGCGGAGGCCGTCCTAATATGGCTCAAGCAGGTGGTAAATCTGCCGAAGGCATCTCTAAAGTTATTGCTAAAGCCAAAGAGGAATTAACTGGACAACTAGCTTAGAAAACTATTGACGAAAAAATAAAATGTGATATAATTTATCTAGTGCTATTCAAATAAGACCCACACAGTTGTTTAGGCACAATTTACAACTGGAGGGAGGTTAGGTGTGAGACTATGTCAAATGTTGTTGTAAAAGATAATGAAACATTAGATAGTGCTCTCCGCAGATTCAAAAGAAGCTGTGCGAAAGCCGGTATCCAGCAAGAGATCCGTAAGAGGGAGCATTATGAAAAGCCAAGCGTAAAGCGTAAGAAAAAGTCTGAGGCTGCTAGAAAACGTAAGTTCTAATAAGATATTTGTGCAAATTTAAAGACTTCCAGTGGAAACACTGGGAGTCTTATTACGTTGTTTACAAATCTAGCTATATACAAGTGTCATGAAACATATTTTATGAGCAACACGCTCTCGCTTGATTTTAATCGTAACGGTACATAAGAACACATAATACGTGTTCTAAGTACCGACGATTAAAAAACATTTGCTCATTGAGATATGTTTAATGTCACTTGATTTTACATTTTGATGTAAACAAACGAAATAGTCTATATGGATCGAAATTTTCATATATTAGTAACAATACTTCTTTGGAAATTTATATTTATATAAAGAAAGTAAGGTTATTAATATGAAAAATAAAATTAAATCCACCCATAAAAAATTTAAAAAAGACTCTAAGAATACCTTATACAAAGGGTTTGATTATGATACCAGGGAGAAACGAAAAAAAAGGGTACAATATCTTCAACAATTATCTAACAGTCTTAACTTACCACAGGATGTTATAGCTGGAGCCCCAATAGTAACCGCTACAGGTATTAATGAAATTAGTATTGAAAATTATAAAGGGATTATTGAATATAATGGAGATATTATTAGGGTTTTAACAAAGGTATGTAAGATTTCTATTGAAGGAAAGCAGCTAAATATACTTTACTATAATGATGATGAAATGAAAATCACTGGTATTATAAGTGGAATCTATTATCAATAGGAGGGTATCTGAATGTGGAGAAGACTTGTAAACTGGATATTTGGTTACCTAACTATTAGAATTAATGGTAATGCCCCTGAACGGTTTATTAATCTATGTTATAATAAAAGGATATTTATATGGAATCTTAAGAATATTGATGGAGACTATGTTTTTTTAATGAAAGCTAGGGATTATAAACGGTTAAAGCCAATAGCAAAAAAAACAAGGATGGTCCCTAAGATTATGGTTAAAGCAGGACTTCCTTTCTATATTCATAAGTACCGTAAAAGAAAGCTTTTCTTTGCTGGTATATTTTTATGTGGTGTATTAGTTTACATAATGTCTCTATATATATGGAATATTCAAATATTAGGTGGCTATAAATATACCCCTGAAGCAATGATCAAATTTTTAGACGAGAATGAAATATCTACAGGGATTCGAAAAAGTAAAGTTGACTGCCAGGAGATTGAAGAGAATATTCGTCTAACATATAAGGATATAGGTTGGGTTTCAGCAGAAATAAAAGGAACTAGACTTATAATTAAGATAACAGAAACTAGTATGCCGGCTCCAGCAACTAAAACCATTACTCCAAGCCATATGGTGGCTACAAAGGATCTAATAGTAGAGGAAATAATTACAAGAAGTGGTAGGCCCCTAGTAAAGCCAGGAGATGTTGTTAAAAAAGGAGATATTCTTGTATCTGGTATTGTACCTGTTATGGGAGACTTCGGAGATGTTCTAAATAATCAACTTGTTGTGGCAGATGCAACCATACTATGTAAATCTTATTACGATTATAGTGATGTTTTTTCTATTTACTATGATAAGAAGAATTATACAGGTAATGAAAAGAAAGGATTTTACATAAGTTACTTAGAAAATAAATTATTTTTGTATAATCCTAGATATTACTATGATACATATGATATAATTGTAAATGAAAATGTTTTACACATAACCGACACTTATTATCTGCCGTTTAGATACGGCACTACGACAGTTCGGGAGTATACTATAGAAAAGGTATCATATTCGCCAGAAGAAGCTAAGGAAATAGCTAATAACAAGCTTAATCGTTATTTCAAACTCTTAACTGATAATGGAGTTAATATATTAGAGCATAATATTGTAATTACTATAGGGAATAATAAATGTAAGACAGAAGGCAGAATTATTGTTTTAGAACCTGCCTGGGAATATAGAAAAGTACAGGATAGTGAGTGGAGGATCGAGCAAGTCGATGAGTATAATTGAGACAATTATAGAATTACCTATTGAACATGAGGGAAATGTATTTGGAGCCTTTGATTCCTATGTGAAGATAATTGAGAGACACTTAAATGTTACTGTAATTGCCAGAGATTCTGAAATTAAGGTTGTTGGTGCAGTAGATGATGTTGAGAAAGCTAAGAATGTTTTTGCTCAACTACTTGAATTATCTAAAAGAGGTAATACAATTACTGAACAAAATGTTACTTACGCCTTATCATTATGCTTTGAAGGCAATGATAAATCCCTTGTTGAGATTGATAAGGACTTAATATGTCATACTATTAATGGTAAACCGATAAAACCAAAAACCTTTGGACAAAAAAGTTATGTTGATTTAATTCGTAACAAGATGATCGTGTTTGGTGTTGGTCCTGCCGGTACTGGTAAAACCTATCTTGCTATGGCTATGGGGATTACAGCATTTAAAAATGATGAGGTGAGTAGGATTATTCTAACCCGTCCTGCCATTGAAGCAGGAGAAAAGCTTGGTTTTCTACCAGGGGATTTACAAAGCAAGGTTGATCCTTATTTAAGGCCCCTATATGATGCTCTTTATCAAATTATGGGTCCTGATGCTTATATTAAGAATTCGGAAAAGGGTTTAATAGAAGTTGCACCTCTAGCATATATGAGAGGTAGAACTTTGGATAATGCTTTTATTATTCTAGATGAGGCACAGAATACCACGCCAGCTCAGATGAAGATGTTTTTAACTAGAATTGGCTTCGGATCAAAGGTAGTTATTACAGGAGATCAGACTCAGAAGGATCTTCCAAGTGGAACAACATCAGGATTAGATGTTGCACTTAAGGTATTATCAAAATTAGATGATATAGGTTTTTCACAATTAACTAGCGCCGATGTTGTAAGACATCCATTGGTGCAGAAAATAGTTAAAGCCTATGAGGTTTATGAAGATAAACAGAAGCATAAAGCTAGCAGAGGAAATCAAGGAAGGAATAAGAGGGTAGATAGACCAATACTAAAATCAGAACGAATTAGGGGAAATCGTTATGAAAAGTAATAGGATTAGCTTAGGAGTAATATTACCGTTAGTATCGACAGCTTTAATGGTCTTCATAGAAGTTTTAAGAACAGGCTATGGAGTTTCCGTGATAAAGCTAGGTATATTGACTCTTATATTAACTTTAGCTGCAACCTACTATGTACGGCTATTTGATAATGATATAATAAAATCAAAAATTTCAATATTAATACTGGCAATCTGCTATATGGGATCCTTAAGCTTATTATTTCTGGTAGAAAATCCTGAAATAGAAGTGTTTTGGATGATTGGTGGATTGCTAGTTTCCATGATAGTGGATCGTAAACTGGGTCTCTTCTTGCAATTCAATCTAGTGTTTATATATGCTGTTGGATTTTCAGCAAGAATTGAAACCCTATTACATCTATTATTAATAAGCGCCTTAATATGCGCCCTATCCAAATACCTAATGGATAAATCTACATTAGTATATGGAACTATTATTGTGCTTTCAACCAATATTACACTAGCATTTGTATTTAATAATTTTATTTTTGAATATGAGGCAGGATATGATTATATAGCCTCTCTTGCTAATATTTTTCTTGTCATAATGGGATCCTTCTTATTAAGCTTACTTTATAGCCAATATGTTAATAGGAAAGAGAATATTAAAAAAGATTTGATTAATAATAGTGCTGATATATTATATAATGATAAGGAATTAACTGGTGAGGAAGAATATATTAATGATGAAAGTAATTCATCTAGGACAAGCTATGATTTATTAATGGATAATAATAATGAGTTATTGGTACAGCTAAAAGAATGCTCGGATGAATTATATAACCATGCTCAAATTGTTGGAGATATTTCTAGTCGAGCTGCAAAGGTTGTTTCTGCCGATGAATTTCTTGCTTATACAGGGGGTCTTTATCATGAGATCGGTAAAATTAGATCTGGTAATTATATTGAACAGGGACTTCTTATTGCTGAAGAATATCATTTTCCTGAGAAGCTTAAAACCATAGTTAAGCAACACAATATTAAATATGATAAGCCAACTTCAGTTGAGGCAGCTATTGTTATGTTGACAGATCATACCTTAGCAACAATTGACTACATAGAAAACCAGGGAGCACATGATTATCCTATTGATAAAATCATAGGTAATATATTTGCCATGAGATTGAATAAGGGAACATTTGATGAAGCTGGTCTTAATATTAAGGATTTTAATCTCCTTAGAGAGTTTTATGTAGAGGAGTTTAATAAGAGAGGAACGAATGAATGACTTTCACTATTGAATATGAATCTAAAGAAAAGCTGGATTTTGATTATGAAGACTTAATTAAAAGTGTTATTATAGCCTGTCTTGATTCTGAGGATTGCCCTTATGAGGTTGAAGTTAGTATTCTTTTTATAGATAATGATGAGATAAGAGAGATTAACCGTGACTATAGAGGAATTGATTCTCCAACTGATGTCCTATCATTTCCAGCTGTAACATTTACTAGTATTGGTGATTTCTCAGATTTAGAGGATTACTATGCTGATTTTTTTAATCCAGAAAGTGGAGAGCTTTTTCTTGGTGATATTGCTATATCCGTTGAAAAAGCAATAGAGCAGGCCAATGATTATGGTCATTCTTTAGTGAGAGAAATTGCATTTTTAACTGCCCATAGTGTCTTTCATCTCTTAGGCTATGATCATATGAATGAGGATGATCGTTTGCAGATGGAAGCTAAACAATCACAGGTCTTGGACAAGCTTAATATAATCAGATAAACATCAATTATTAATAATAAACCTATGAGAGGCATTCTAATATGAAGAAGATAGCTTATATGATCCTAATAATATTAACTTTAGTTTTATTGGCAGGATGTAAAAAGGATAAGAATAATGACAAGGCAATTACTGAATATGAACCAAAGATTACCCTTCCACCTAAAAACAATCAAGTAGAGATTACTCCAATTCCTGAGGAAACTCATGAAGGGGAAGTGAGGAGTACTCTTACCGGACTTTGGGTAGCTGAGGAAATAGGTAGAAAGCGTCCATATGCAATTCAGTTTAGCAACTTTAAAACTGTTCGTAACCAATGGGGTATAAGTCAAGGGGACATAGTATATGAGGCTATTGTTGAAGGGGGAATTACAAGACTACTTGCTATTGGTGAAAACTTTTCTGGGGAAAGAATTGGCTCAGTAAGAAGCTCGAGACATTATTTTGCGAGTATTGCAGATGAATATGATGCTATATATATTCATTACGGAAAGACTAAATATGCAAAAAGCAAATTATCTGCTCTTGGCATTGACAATCTTGATGGAGAAACAGGAATAGGAACCACTGTGTTTTATAGGGATAATAATATGAGTGCTCCTCATAATGCTTTCGCTAGTCTTGATGGAATACTTAAAGGTATTGAAAAGAAGGGTTATGAAACTGAACATTCATCGGATTTTGAAGCTCATTACTCCTTCTATGAAGAAGATACTGATCTTACATCAACAACAATAGCTAACAAGGTTACTGTTGATTTTTCCTATTATACATCACCATATTTTACTTATAATACTGAAGACAAATTATATTATAGATTCCAATTTAATGAAGAACATAAGGATTCCAATACAGATAAACAGCTTACATTTAAGAATATTATTATTCAATTTGTTAAACAACGTCCAATTGATAAGAATGACTATCAAACAATAGATTTTGAAGATGCTACTGGTTCTGGATATTATATAACTAATGGTAAAAAAGTTGATATAACATGGAAGAAGAATGAGAATAATAAATGGATGAGATATTATGATGAGTCAGGTAATGAGCTGACTATTAATCCAGGTAAAACCTATATAGCCATGTTTCCTAATAATAGGGTTGAGGACATTGTTATCGATAACTAGTGTAATATTAATATTTGATTAATTCATAGTAAGTGAATTGGCTTTTCAATTCACCTGGCTTAAACTAACATAAGAGAAATTAAGGAGAACATTATGACTACAAGGAGAAAAAGTAATCATTTTCTAGTTCAAGGCAGTATACTAGCCGCAACATCACTGATTGTCCGAATTATCGGACTATTATATCGTATACCAATGAATAGGATAATTGGCCACGAAGGTGTGGGCATATATTCATACGCTTTTGCCATATATGATATTGCTTTGATCCTTTCATCATATAGCTTGCCCCTAGCAGTTTCAAGATTAGTTGCTGCCAGAGGAGCCTTTAAGGAACATAGAAACTCCTATCGAATATTTCTAGCTGCTATGATATTTGCTATTGCAGTAGGACTTGCTGCAACTTTAATTGTATTCTTTGGTGCGGATTTTTTCGCCTTGGTGGTAAGTAATAATCCTAAGGTAGCATTGCCACTTAAGGTTCTTGCTCCAACTATTCTGGTTTTTTCTATTATGGGAGTTTTTCGTGGATTTTTCCAAGGTAAGAATACCATGATTCCAACGGCTATTTCACAGATACTTGAGCAAATCGTTAATGCAATTGTAAGTATTGGGGCTTCTTATTTATTAATGAAGAACTATAGTGCTTCTATTAATGTGGCAGCTTATGGCGCAGCCGGAGGAACTCTAGGAACCTTTATAGGAGCATTTGCAGGGCTTTTATTTTTAGCATTTGTATTTATTATCTATAAGCCTCATTTAAATAAGCAAATCCGTAAGGACAAGAGTTCTAACAGGGAAAGTTATAAGGATATATATTATTTATTAATAATAACAATATTCCCTATTATCTTAAGCCAGACAGTATATCACATAAGTGGTGTAGTTGATAATTCTATGTTTGGTCATATTATGGAAGGTAAATTAATATCAATCTTTGATCTTGAAGTCTTAAGTCACACTGAAACAGGACTATATACAAGCGACGATATATCAACCTTAATTGGAATATATAGTGGAGAATATCGACTTCTTACTAATGTCCCAGTAGCAGTAGCATCTGCTATTGGAGCAGCGGCAGTTACTAGCATCTCAGCTGCCCATGCCAAGGGTTATGTAGATGATATTAAAAGAAAGGTTCATTCATCTATAAAGTTTAATATGATAATAGCCATACCTTCAGCTGTAGGTATGGGTGTACTGGCATCCCCTATATTAGAGCTCTTATTTAGAGATTCATATGTCTTATCAGCTAATTTCATGAGACTTGGTGTTGTATCCATAGTCTTTTATGCACTTTCTACTGTTACTACATCTATACTTCAGGGTATTGGTAGATTAAAGGTTCCTGTTATAAATTCTGCCATTTCTCTTGGAATTCATATTGTTCTTATGTATATCCTTCTTGTATATACTAATCTAAGTACATATGGATTAGTTATCGGTAATGTAACATTTGCTTTAGTTGTATGTATTCTTAATTGGTTCTCTTTGGAGAAGTATCTAGGATACCAACAAGAAATTATGAAAACCTTTGTAATTCCTTTAATAAGTTCCGGATTTATGGGAATTGCAACATATTTGATTTATAATGGCTTCCATAAATGGATGGGAAGTATATTAATACCCTTATTAATTGCAATATTTGTTGCCATACCATTTTACTTTGCTTTACTCATATTTATGAAAGGGGTAGAAGAGGATGAATTATTGCAAGCCCCGAAGGGTGAGCTTATAGTTCGAATACTTAGAAAAATGCGCTTGTTATAAATCTTACCAAATTTGTGTAAATAATGTATATTTGGCTTAATTATGGTGAAAATATATACCGAAGGAGTGTTTCTTATGAAGCAAAAAAAGGTATATATTTATCTCATAAGTTTTTTGGGCTTATCTGTAATGTTTAGTGCATCCTACTACCTTAGCTATCGCCATGCCCTTTATGAATTCAATAAGAATTCAATAGAACATAATAGTAAGTATGCAGAATTAGTGAAGGGTATTAATATAGAGCCTGAATATACAGCAGATCCAATAGAAAGCCAGACAACTACAACAGGGAATTTAATAACTGTTTTACCAACGACTAAATATACACTTGAGATATATGATAAAGCTACTGATTCTGTTGTTTCTAATCAACAGAATCCACCTGCGGATATAGTAGGCTTAACAAGGGAAGAAATTATTGAATATACTGAAGGTTATATGGAAGATATGACCTTATCGGAATATAATAAGGGTCTATTATCATATGAGCTTTTATCATTTTCTGCAGATGAAGTAGTTATGAGGAAAAGCTATGATTCTTCATCTATACCATTTATGTTTTATGTTGTAGTAAAGAATGGATACGTAATAGTATATAACGGTGACTTAAAAAGTGTATATAGATACACAGGAATAGAAGCTTCAAAGCTACCAGAGAATGATAGGGTTCAGCTTAGTAAAGGAATCTATATTAATACTTTAGATGAATTATATAGTCTTCTTGAGAGTTACACCAGTTAATGTACAGGAGTAAGCAGATTAGTCCAAAAAATTTATGGATATAGTCTGAAGCTCATTCAGACCCAAGCTTGTTTATATAAATCCTCTAATCTATAAGATAAGGATAAATCTATTAGGAGGCATATTAGTGAAATACGATGTAATAATAATTGGAGCTGGCGCATCCGGACTGATGGCAGCAATTGCCGCAGGAAGAAAAGGCAGCTCCGTTCTTGTAATTGAACACAAGGATAAAGCCGGTAAGAAGATACTTGCTACAGGGAATGGTAAGTGTAATTATACTAATCTATTACAGGAAGATCATTGTTATAGATGTGATAATAGCTTATTCCCGCAGAAGGTATTAAGATTATTTGACACTGATAATACTATAGAATTTTTTAAGAAGCTTGGTATATATCCCAAGGAGAAAAACGGCTATCTTTATCCTAACTCTGAGCAATCTGCAAGTGTAGTACAAGTCCTATTGATGGAATGTAGAAGACTAGGGGTTAAGTTTAATTATAATGAGAAGATAATAAAGTTCGTAAAACCGAATTTTACTCTTATAACTGATCAGGGAACCTATTATGGTAAAAACCTTATACTTGCTACTGGAGGCTGTGCTTCATCCAAGCTTGGCTCAGATGGAAGTGGATATGATTATGCCAAGTTTTTTGGTCACAGCATTATAAAGCCCTTACCAGCCCTGGTCCAGCTAAAATCATCAGATAAATATCGAAAGACAATATCAGGGGTTCGTGTTGTAGGAAATATTAAGGCATATGGCAATGACAAAGTTATAGGAGAGGAAACTGGTGAAATGGTATTTACTGATTATGGTATATCAGGAATACCAATTATGCAAATAAGTAGATTTGTGGCTAAGGCCTTAGATAAAAAAAATAAAGTAAAGCTGATAATTGATTTCCTTATGGATAAAAGAAAGAATGAAGTTATAGATATTCTTAAATATCGGATTACATATGGTAAGGGTAAATCAGTTGAAGAGATGATGGTAGGATTATTTAATAATAAACTATCCTATGTTATGATTCTTAAATCTAATATTGACCCTACTATGATTTGTGATAAACTTAAAGCTAAAGATTTGGAGAAGCTAGCAGATAATATTAAGGAATTTACTATGATTATTATAGATACTAATTCCTTTGATAAGGCTCAAGTTACAGCTGGAGGAGTTTCTACCCTGGAGATTAATGAGAAAACTATGGAATCAAAAATAACTAAAGGCTTGTATTTGTCTGGTGAGTTAGTAGATGTAGATGGAACTTGCGGTGGATATAATCTGCAGTGGGCATGGAGCTCAGGATATGTTGCAGGAACCTCTGCTGGAGCTTTGTAGTATAAGGAAAGGGATTATAGATGATAAGAATTAATGGGATAAAGCTTCCAATAAGACACACTAAGGAAGATATGATTAAATCAATAGGAAAAGCCCTTAGGATTTCTACATCTTATATTAAAGATTATAATATAATTAAACAGTCAATAGATGCTAGAAAAGCTGAGGTCAAGTATACATATACTGTAGATGTTATATTTGAAGAAAGTTATAAAGAAAAAGAGATTACTATTGTAAAGCATAGTCGTAATAGTAATGTTTCGATTGCGGATTTGTCTAGGTATGATATTAAGCCAAATGGAACTTCTCTAATAGCCCACCGACCGGTTGTAGTTGGTACTGGTCCTGCAGGGCTATTTTGCGCACTACTTCTTGCTAAACATGGCTATGAGCCACTAGTTATAGAGCGAGGTGAGGAAGTAGATAAGAGAGTAAAAACTGTGGAGGGCTTTTGGGCAGGACAGGACCTTAATCCTGAATCTAATGTTCAGTTTGGTGAAGGTGGGGCCGGGACATTCTCCGATGGTAAATTGAACACCAATATAAGGGACAACTCTCATAGATATGGTTTTGTTCTTGAAAGCTTTGTGGCCCATGGGGCACCATCAGAAATACTATATCTTAATAAACCACATATCGGAACAGATCTGCTTAGAGATGTAGTGAAAAATATCCGTAATGAGATTATTGCATTAGGGGGAGAGGTAAGATTTGGTGCAAAGCTAACAGATCTAATAATAGAAGATAATACCTTAAAGGCTATCGAGATTAATGGTAATGAGCAAATCCCATGTAATGTATTAATTCCTGCCTTAGGTCACAGTGCCAGAGATACCTTTGATATGTTCTTAAGTCGAGGACTAACTTTACTGCCAAAACCATTTGCAATTGGACTACGAGTTGAACATCCTCAGGAGATGATTAATCATGCTCAATATGGTAAGGATAGGATTTATCTGCCCCCAGCAGATTATAAGCTAACCCATCAAAGCATACATGGAAGAGGAGTATATTCCTTCTGTATGTGTCCTGGAGGATATGTAGTCAACGCTTCTTCAGAACCAGGTCATCTAGCAGTTAACGGTATGAGCAATCATGCAAGAGATGGTGTCAATGCTAATAGCGCTATTGTGGTTACAGTAAGACCTGAAGACTTTGGAGGAGATGGACCCTTAAGTGGAATTGAGTTTCAAAGGAAAATCGAGAAAAGAGCTTATGAAATAGGTCAGGGAAAAGTTCCGATTCAATTATTTGGTGACTTGTTAAGAGACAAAGAGAGTGTTACAATTGGAAATATTACACCTAATATTAAGGGTGGGTATAAGCTAGCCAACCTTAAAGATTGCCTTCCAAAGCCTATATTAGATGATATTATAGAGGGAATACAAGTATTTGACAGGAAGATAGAGGGCTTTGGTAATGAGGAAATAATTCTATCAGGGGTAGAATCTAGAACCTCATCTCCTGTAAGAATACTTCGTGATGAAGCCCTAGAAAGCAATATAAAGGGGATCTACCCCTGTGGTGAAGGGGCTGGTTATGCAGGTGGTATTACCTCTGCAGCTATTGATGGAATTAGGGTATACGAAGCTATAGCTAGAAAATATAAGCCTATATGATTTTGAGTGAAAGGTATGGTCGTAAAACTATGTACGAAAGAGATGCACTTAGGAATAAAAGCAGAATAGTAATTAAGATAGGTTCTTCCTCCCTAACTCATCCTGAGACCGGGAGCTTAAACCTAGATAAAATGGAAAGGTTAGTTCGGTTATTAACTGATATAAAGCATCAGGGTAAGGATGTGGTTTTGGTTTCCTCAGGAGCTATTGCAGTTGGTCGTAAGGCTCTAGGACTTGTAGAAAGACCTACTGAAAGAACAATTAAGCAAGCCTGTGCAGCTGTTGGCCAAGCCAATCTAATGATGGTCTATCAAAAATTATTTGCTGAATATAGCCAGATGGCAGCACAGATACTTATGACCAAGTATACAATGATTAATGATATTAGTCGTACTAACGCACAAAATACCTTTAATGAATTATTTAAAATGGGTGTAATTCCTATTGTTAATGAGAATGATACAGTTTCCACTGATGAGTTAGATTTTGGTGACAATGATACTTTATCAGCCATTGTAACAGCTTTAGTAGGAGGAGATTTATTAATCCTCTTATCGGATATTGATGGCTTATGTACTGATGATCCTCATACAAATCCTGATGCAAAGATTATTAGGATAGTAACAGATATTGATGATAATCTAACTAGTATGGCTAAATCAACTACTAACTCCTTGGGAACAGGTGGTATGACTTCCAAGATTTCGGCTGCTAAGATTGCAACTGCATCTGGTGCAGATATGGTAATAGCCAATGCTAACAACGTTCGCAATATTTATCATATTCTAGATGGTAAGGAAATAGGAACCTTATTTACAGCACGTAAAGAAGGAGATTTTAATATATTAAAATATATTTCAACAAAGCAATATTACGAGAGCTTTAATAATTTTGGAAAGCATTGTGAAGACGCAGAATAGAAAGGCAGAGTTATTATTATGGACCAAAATATTATAGATAGAATTAATGAGCTTTATCATAAATCTAAGGGACCAGGATTGACAGAAGAAGAGAAGAATGAGCAGACTAGACTTCGTAAAGAGTATATAAGCACCATTCGTAAAAATATGAGGGGAACATTAGATAATATATCATTTGTTAATCCTGATGGATCTATTACAAAAGCAAAAGAAAACAAATAATCCATTAAAGGATAGGATGTGGCATAATGTTGAAAGCAAAATTAAGAGAGGCTCTTAAAATTAAGAGAAATTCTCTATCTGATAATGAAGTTATAGCAATGAGTGAGGCTATAAAGGGCCGAATATTAGGGCTGGACTTGTATAAAAGTTCATCTAATATACTTTCTTTTATCTCCTTTGGTAAAGAGGTGGACACTAAAGAGTTGATTAAAAGCTCCATAGATTATCAGAAAAACATATATGCACCTAGAGTAGCTATCAATAGCATGGATTTTTATAAAATCAGTAATCTAGAGAATTTAGTAACTAGTAAGTTTGGTGTATCTGAGCCTAAACCTGATTATAATAACCTTTTTATATTAAATGAAGAAAGACTGAAGGAAAAAACCATAATGATTATCCCTGGCTTAGCATTTGACTCTATGGGTAATCGCCTTGGTTATGGAAAAGGCTATTATGATGAATATTTATCTAGGGAATATGCTAAGGATTTTACTAAAATTGCTCTGGCATATGATTTTCAGATTGTAGATGAAGTCCCCACAGATGAGTATGACCTTCCTGTAGATTATATAGTTACCCCAAGTAAAGTTATAACAATTCATAGGTGATGAGGCATGGCAAATCACTGATATTCATTATTGATTAGGCTTTTGATTCCTTAATCATATAGTAATAAGAAGGTGATATGCCTCAATTAACTAAGTTTATCAAAATGAGAGGATGTGAAACATGAGTAATTTAATTAAAATCGGTGAAAATGGAAAAAAAGCCTCTATGATTCTAGGTCAATTAGACCAGGAAAGTAAAAATATTGGTTTAAGAACTTGTGCTAAGGCCTTATTAGAGAATGAAGATTATATTATGAAGGCTAATAAGAAGGATGTTGAGGCTGCTAAGAAAAATGGTGTGAAGCCATCCTTAGTGGATAGGCTTTTATTAACACATGATAGGATTTGTGCTATTGCTGATGGACTAGAAGAAGTTGCAGCATTAGATGATCCTATTGGAGAAGTACTATCTATGAAGGTTCGCCCTAATGGATTGACAATAGGTCAAAAGGTTGTTCCTTTAGGTGTCATTGGAATTATATATGAATCAAGACCTAATGTAACTGCTGATGCATTTGGATTATGCTTTAAGACTGGTAATGCAGTTATATTAAAGGGTGGTAGTGTCGCTATTAATTCTAATATTGCTATTGTCAAGGTTTTAAGAGATGCTCTTTCTAGTATTGATATTACTGCTGATGCTGTACAGCTTATTGAGGATACTAACAGAGAAGCTGTTCAAGAATTAATAAGATTAAATAAATATATTGATGTTATTATTCCTAGAGGTGGAGCAGGCTTAATTAAAACTGTGGTTGAGAATAGTTCTATACCAGTAATTGAGACTGGAACGGGTAACTGTCATATATATGTTGATGAATATGCTGATTTTAATATGGCACTAGACATTATTGACAATGCTAAAACCCAAAGACTAGGAGTGTGTAACACTGCTGAATCACTTGTTATTCATGAGAAGATTAGCAAGGAGTTCATTCCATTAGTGGTAGATAGATTGCGGGCTAAACAGGTAGAGATTAGAGCAGATGAAAAGGGCTGTTCTATTAGTGATTATTGTAATCCTGCAACAGAAGAGGATTATGGAGCAGAATATCTAGATAAGATTATATCCCTTAAGGTGGTTGACAGTATAAATGATGCTATTAACCACATAAACAATTATAATACAAAGCATTCAGATGCAATCATTACCAAGGATTATAATAATGGACTCAAATTCCTTAATGAGGTTGATTCAGCAGCTGTATATATTAATGCATCAACTAGATTTACAGATGGTAATGAGTTTGGTTTTGGAGCAGAAATAGGTATTAGCACCCAGAAGCTTCATGCCAGGGGACCCATGGGGCTTAGAGCACTTACAACAACTAAATATATAATATTTGGTAATGGACAGATAAGATAGCTATTTGATTAGTAGTCTAAAAGAAAGAGGGTTAGAGAATGGAAGAAAGGAATATATATGAATTTCCTTCCGGGGATAAGTTTAGAGGTTATTTTAAAAATTTTGGAAAAATTGTTTTTCTCGTAGTTTTTCTTGTATTTGCTGCTGTAATTGTATTTGGTTCATTTTATACCATTGAAGAGCAGGAAAAGGCTGTTGTAACAACTTTTGGAAAGGCCAAAACTGTTGGAACTTCAGGTCTTCATTTTAAATTACCTATTATACAAAGAGTACAAAAAGTAGATACAACAATTCAAGGATTTCCTATTGGATATGATCCAGTGACAGATGGTTTTGTTGAAACTGAGTCAATGATGATAACAAGAGATTTTAATTTCGTTAATGTTGACTTCTTTGTTGAATACACGGTATCTGATCCCGTGAAGTGGCTTTTTGCTTCAGATCAGCCAGTAACTATATTAAAGAATATTGCCCAAAGTAGTATTCGAATGGTTGTAGGTAGCTATGATGTAGATAGTGTTATAACTACAGGGAAGAATGAAATCCAGTCCGTAATAAAAGAAAATATCATCAAAAAATTAGATGCTCAGGATATAGGAATTCAATTAGTAAACATCACAATTCAGGATGCTGAACCTCCTACAGAAACAGTAATGGAAGCCTTTAAGGCAGTTGAAACAGCTAAGCAGGGTAAGGAAACCGCCCTTAATAATGCCACCAAATATCGTAATGAAAAGCTTCCTCAGGCTGAAGCAGAGGTTGATAAAATATTGCAGAAAGCCCTATCAACAAAAGCTGAGCGAGTTAACGAAGCCGAATCTGAGGTTGCAAGATTTAATGAGATGTATGCGGAGTATACTAAGTACCCTCTTATTACGAAGGAAAGAATGTTCTATGAAACAATGGAAAGTGTTTTACCTTCACTTAAGGTTATTATTGACAGTGGTTCCTCGGGAGTGCAGAAGCTACTTCCTATTGAACCCTTAATTGGACAGCAGGAGGTGGAATAGGATGGCTAATAAAGCTAAGAAAATTACAGGTATAGTATTCTTGTTTGTTTTTCTTGGAGCATTAATAATATTGTCTATGTCTTTGGTAGTTACTAAGGAAAATGAATATACATTGATAAAAAAGTTTAATAAAATCGAAAGAGTTAATGATAATCCTGGATTATCCTTCAAGGTTCCTATTATAGAAGAGGTTGATGTCCTACCAAAAAGCATACAGTTTTATGATATGCCTGAATCCGATGTAATTACTATGGATAAAAAAACCATGGTAGCAGATAGCTATGTTTTGTGGGAAATTGTAGATCCAATAGTTTTTGCCCAAAGTGTTAATTCCTCAATAGCACTTGCAGAAAGTAGAATTGACACCATTGTTTATAATTCCATGAAGAATGTTATTAGTAGCCTATCTCAAAATCAAGTTATAAGTGGTAGAGATGGTGAACTTGATGAAGCTTATATGGAGAGTATCGGTAATACAATGGATAACTACGGTATTCGCTTAATATCTGTAGAGACAAAGCACCTGGATCTTCCAAGTGACAATAAAAATGCTGTTTTTGAGAGAATGATATCTGAACGAGCTCAGATGGCAGCTACTTATACTGCTGAGGGTGAATCAGAAGCTCAGATAATTAGAAACTCTACAGACAGGGAAGTAGATATTAGCATATCCAATGCAAAAAAGGAATCTGCTAAGATTGTTGCGGAGGGTGAAGCAGAATATATGAGAATATTATCAGATGCCTACTCTGATCCTGCAAGAAGTGAGTTTTATACTTTTATAAGATCATTAGAAGCAGCAAAATCTTCTTTAGTTGGTCAGGAGAAAACACTAATATTATCACAAGACTCCCCTATGGCTCAGATTTTTTATAACATAGACTAATTTAGATTACTATTCAGCCTTCAGGTACTTGAAGAGGCTAGAGGAGAAATGTTCCCTTGGTGAGACGCTCTCGCTTAGATGTATTACGTAGCGGTACATAGGGTTCTATAAAACAGAACCCAAGTACCGACGTAATCCAATACTCACCATGGGAATCATTTTCCCCTAGCCTTATCCTATAGTTTTATTAGGCTGAATAGTAATAGACATATTGTGGTTTTTATCCTCATATCATAGTATGAATAGTCTCCCAAAATGAATGGGAGCCATTAGAATTAAATATGGGGAGCGATATCATGTTTGATGATTTTGATAAATCATTTTATACATATGATAAATTAGTTAGTGTTTCAAAAGAACTTGAAAAGCAATATGGAGACATATTAAAATGTGTCACGATTGGAAAGTCCCACGACAATCGTGACATAATTTTGCTAAAATTGGGTTTGGGACAAAACCATATGGTATGTAGCGCAGGAGTTCATGGAAGAGAGAGTATTAATCCAGTTGTTCTTGTAAAGATTGTGGAGTATTATGCAATGCTTTATAGATCTCATGAAGCCAGTTTTAAAAAGTCCAAGAGTCATGAAATTAGTAAGCTCTACAAAAGTAGAAAGAAATATGGTCAGATTTTATTTCGTCGCTGCGTATATGAGTTGTTGAATACCTACACTATATTATTTATACCACTAGTTAATCCTGATGGATATATGATAGCTCTTGAAGGATTTGACGCAATAATTGATACATATTTACGAGACGTGTGTAAAAAAGAGAATATATCCTATAATGCATGGAAATTTAATGGTAGAGCTGTAGATATCAATAGGAATTTCCCAAGTAAATTATGGGTGAAGAAAAACGATTTAGATGAAGCAGCCAGTGAAAATGAAACAAAAGCATTAATCCATGTTTTTAATCAATTCAAACCTCTGGGATATATAGATTTTCATTCTCGAGGTGAGTCTATATATTTTTATAGATCTACTATGCCAGTTGAATATAATAATAGACAGCTTTCCATAGCTAATAGATTAGCTGATATTATTGACTATGTTCTTATGGAGCCTGAAGAAGAAATTGATATAGGCGATAGTGGGGGTAACACGGTTCATTATTTTTCAGAAAATTTTAATAAGCCAGCTTTTACAATAGAAACCGTTGAAGAAGATGCAGATTTTCCCCTTGACCCAGATTATAGACAGAAAGTTTTTGATGAAATCAAATTGATTATTTTGGAATTTGGAAGTTTAATAATTTGATAGGAATGTTATGTAGAAAGGCATGAATACTTATATGGAAAACATAAATACAATGGAAGCTAAGAAACAGCAAGAGATTATCAATGTTCTTAAGCTACAATTTGCTGAAATGGAAGAAAAGGAAGGAAGAAAGAAAACCTTTCATATAGAGACCTTTGGATGTCAGATGAACAGTAGAGATTCTGAGAAGATATCTGGGATTCTAAAAGAAATTGGATATGTAGAAACAGATACAGAGGAAGCAGATTTTGTACTATATAATACCTGTACTGTTAGGGAGAATGCTAATAACAAATTATATGGTCATCTTGGATTTGCAGGAAAGCTTAAAAAGAAGAACCCAGATATGCTAATAGCCATATGTGGATGTATGATGCAGGAACACGAAGCAGTTGAAAACATCAAATCAAAATACAGATTTGTTGATATAATTTTTGGTACCCATAACATATTTAAGTTTGCTGAACTTCTACAAACCAGACTTATCTCTGATAGGGTAGTAATTGACATCTGGAAGGATACTAAGATGATTATTGAGGATCTTCCTAATGATCGTAAGTACAGCTTTAAGTCAGGGGTTAATATAATGTACGGATGTAATAATTTCTGTAGCTATTGTATTGTGCCCTATGTTAGAGGTAGAGAAAGAAGCAGAAATCCTAAGGATATTATTGAAGAGATTAAGACTCTTGCTGCTGATGGTGTTGTTGAAATTATGTTACTTGGTCAAAATGTTAACTCTTATGGTAAGAATCTGGATGATCCAATAACATTTGCCCAGCTATTACAAGAAATCGAGAAGATTGATGGAATTGAACGTATTCGCTTTATGACCCCTCATCCTAAGGATTTATCACAAGAATTAATAGATACAATGAAAAATAGTAGTAAAATATGTAAACACCTTCATCTACCTATTCAATCAGGTAGTTCAAGGCTTCTTAAGATTATGAACAGGAAGTATACAAAGGAAGGGTACCTTGATTTAGTAAGACGAATTCGTGAGGCTATACCCGACATATCCCTTACTACAGATATTATTGTTGGCTTTCCTGGGGAAACAGAGGAGGATTTCTTAGAAACCTTGGATGTTGTAGGACAAGTAGGATACGATAGTGCATTTACCTTCTTGTACTCCAGAAGGACAGGCACACCTGCAGCTACTATGGAGAATCAAGTGGAGGATAATGTAGCTAAGGATAGATTTGATAGGCTGCTAAAGCTAGTACAGGAAGGTTCAGCTAAATCTGCAGGTAGAGATGAGCATACTAGTCAAAAAGTCCTTGTTGAAGAGGTTAATAGCCAAAATCCTGAGCTTCTTACTGGAAGACTAAGCAATAATATATTAGTTCATTTTAAGGGAGATACATCCCTAATAGGTAGTATTGTGGAGGTTTACTTGAAGGAGAGCAAAGGTTTTTATTATATGGGGGAATTATTAGATTTATAGATATCTAGCATAATAGTCATGGCTCTACTATATTATGACAAAATAGATATCAAAACGCAATCATATTTCTTCGAATGCTTGACATATTAACAAATAAAGTATAGAATTTATATGTTGTATGTATTGTACAATGAAAACTGAATAAGGAGGTGTTCCTGTGACAGAATCTTTAAAAATAGTGATTGCTATTTTGATAACTTTTGTTATAGTCGCTTTTCTTACATGGAAGATGGCTACTGCTTATCGTATTAAGGTTTATGAGGCGAAGGTTGGTAGTGCTGAGGAAAAGGCTAGAGAAATCATAGATGAAGCATTAAAGACAGCTGATACTAAAAAACGTGAAGCAATGCTTGAAGCTAAAGAAGAAGCATTAAGAGCTAAGAATGATTTTGAGCGAGAGACAAAGGATCGAAGAGCTGAATTACAGCGCTATGAAAAAAGAGTTTTGAACAAAGAAGAAACTCTTGACAAAAAGATTGAAACACTGGAAAAAAGGGAATCTCGATTGAATTCTAGAGAAGCTGAATTGGAAAAAAGTAAAAAAGAAATTGAAAAATTCCAAGAACAGCAAATTCATGAATTAGAGAAGATTTCAGGACTTACCTCCGAACAAGCTAAGGAATATCTTTTAAGGTCTGTTGAAGAAGATGTAAAACATGAAACCGCTATTATGATCAAGGAATTGGAGAAT
>DUNS01000160.1 GCA_012839235.1 Clostridiales bacterium | reverse complement strand
CTAATACCCAAGAAACTAATGCTCAAGAAGCAGATAGCCAATATTTATATAGTTTCACAGATGCTTTAGGAAATGCAGTAAATCTAGAAAATACACCTGAAAGAGTGGTATCTCTTGTAGGTTCCTACGCCGAAACTTGGCTCTTGGCAGGGGGAGAACTTATTGGAGTAACGAATGATGTAATAAGTGAGAGAGGTTTAGAAGTAGATAGTGAAACCGCAATCGTTGGAACCATCAAGGAGCCTAATATAGAAGAAATCCTAGCTCTTTCTCCTGATTTTGTTCTGCTTACCACTGATGTGGAAAGTCATATAAAGATTGCAGATATCCTTGAACAAACGAATATTACCTATGCATTTTTTAAGGTAGAGCATTTTGAAGATTACCTTAATATGCTTAACATATGTACGGATATCACAGGTGAAAAAGAATTATATGAGAAGAATGGTTTAGAAGTTAAGAAAGAAATTGAAGCAGTTCTTTCTAAAGTTAATGAAACAGATCATACAGAAAAAGAAATATTATTCATCCGTGCTTTTTCAAGTGGTGCTAAGGCAAAGCATGATGACAATATGGCATGCAAAATCTTTAATGATTTAGGCACTGTTAATATTGCATCAAAGCATGAATCTCTATTGGAAGAATTAAGTATGGAAGTAATTATTGAAGAGGATCCGGATTATATCTTCGTTGTGACTATGGGGAATAGCGAAAAGGCTATACAGGCTTTAAAGGATGGAATTGAGCAAAATCCAGCATGGAGTGGTTTGTCAGCAGTGAAAAATGATCGTTATATTGTACTTCCAAAGGAGCTATTCCACTATAAACCTAACGCTAGATGGAGTGAAAGTTATGAATATATTGCAAAAATTCTTTACCCAGAAGAATTCAGGTAGAATGAAACAGAAATCAAATCCCTTTATTATTCATAAGAACAGCAAAAGCTATAACATTACTGTTATAGCTTTTCTTACAATAATACTTATTATGGGAGTTTTTATGAGTATTAGTATTGGCTCTACAAAAATACCATTATCAGATATTGTTTCTGCATTGAAGCAAGGAGATCAAACCTTAAATGCCTATAGAATTATTAAGTTTGTAAGAATACCAAGAACTGTAGCTGCAGTACTTGCAGGTTGTGCTTTCTCGGTTTCTGGTGTGATTTTACAATCTGTACTTAATAACTCTCTTGCCAGTCCAAGCGTGATCGGTGTAAATTCAGGAGCAGGTCTATTCACGGTTTTGATTGCAGCATTTTTTCCAACTTGCTTTTCTTTAACAACAATTGCTGCTTTTACTGGTGCAATAATAGCAGTACTTGTCGTATATTTTATCGCTCATAAAACGGGAGCTTCCCGAATGGGAATTGTTCTATCCGGTGTCGCTGTGTCAAGCTTTATAGGAGCCATAACGGATACAATATTGACTTTAAAGCCCGATACAATAATCGCCCGTACCGCATTCTTAATTGGAGGCTTTTCTGGTATCACAATGGACAAGTTGACTTTTGCAGGAATACTGATTATTGCTACTATTATTATAGCCATGACCCTAAGCTATGATATGAACATTCTGGCATTAGGAGAGGAGACTTCTAAGTCCTTAGGATTAAGAGTAGTTGCATACCGATTTACCTTCTTGATTCTAGCGGCAGTGCTAGCAGGAAGTGCTATAAGTTTTGCGGGTCTAATAGGCTTTGTTGGGCTTATCATTCCTCATGTATCAAGACTATTTGTTGGATATGATAATCGAATTCTAATTCCTGTATCAGCGCTATTAGGTAGTGTTTTTACTCTATTGTGCGATTTGCTTGCAAGGGTACTATTTGCACCTTACGAAATCCCTGTAGGAATTATCCTGTCTTTCTTAGGAGGTCCGTTTTTTATATACCTATTAATAAAAGGTAAGAGAGGTCAGCTTTATGATTAAATTAGACAACATATCTGCAGGTTATGATAAAATAGAAATCGTTAAAAATATAAATATAGAATTCGAAGAAGGTACTATTACAAGTATTATAGGTAAAAATGGTTGTGGAAAGACTACCCTTTTAAGGACAGCTTCTAATCTGCTAAAACCTTTTCGTGGGGATATTACGATCAATGGTAAAGATATTACATGTTTTAATAGCAAAGAATTTGCAAAGAAAGTTGCTTTTTTGCCTCAGCTAAGAACGGTACCAAATATAACGGTTTCCCAGCTGGTTATGCATGGTAGATATCCTCACTTGGGCTTTTCACGAACTCCTCAAAAGAAAGATAAAGAAATTGTGGAGAAAGCTATTAAGAGTATGCAGTTAAATAAATACATGGATAAGAATGTTAAGGAACTTTCTGGCGGGCAACGTCAAAAGGTTTATATAGCAATGGTTCTAGCTCAGGATACCGATATCATATTCTTAGATGAACCAACGACTTACTTAGACATTAACCATCAGCTTGAAATATTGGAAATTGTAAAGAACTTAAAAAAGATGGGCAAAACGATTATAATGGTACTTCATGACCTAAATAATGCACTTTCCTATTCTGATCGAGTTTGTTTGTTGGAGAATGGTGAGATAGTTATATATGATACTCCACAAGCGGTATATGATTGTAAAGAGATAGATAGAATCTTTAATGTGAACTCCCAACAGGTACAGGTAGGTGAGGAAGAAAGAAAACAATATGTATTTTATATAAAGTAAAATTAAGAAAAAAGAACTTTCATTACGCTAAATCTATGATACAGAGTAATGAAAGTTCTTTTTTTAGCCTACTTAATCTTTAGCCTATAAAAGAAGCGAACAAGGTAATGAACAATAAAGAAGAAGCAGCCACTGCAAGCCAAGTACATCCACCAAGAATAATAGGTTTGGCCCCTTTTGTTAATAAATCTTTTAAATGAATTTTAAAGCCTACACCAGCCAAAGCAGTGGTAATAAAGAACTTGTAACCGTCTTTAAAGAAGCTTGATGCACCATTTATATTTTGGAAGGCTCCTAAAGTGTTTAAGATAGCCATTACTAAGAAAATTAGTATGAACCATGGGAAAACCTTAATTACGGTTTGAAAAATTGAAGGTTTACTAATTGGCGTACTGGAATCCGAAGGTGCTAACCCATTGCCTAATGCATTGTTTGCTTTAGATTCGTTTCTTACTGTAATTATAGTGAATATTATTGCAAGTACAATAAGCATGGTTGTTCTTGTAAGTTTCACTGTTATAGCTAAGTTTTGATCAAGATTATTTAAAACATTATAGGTGGCTTCAGATGCTGCAACGCTGGAAGTATCGTTAATCGCAGTACCAGCCAGAAAACCAAATTGATTTGGAGTTAATGCAAGAACATTTGATAAATATGGATAAGCTAGGGCAGCTAGTATGTCAAATAAGAATATTGCTGTCATGGCATAGGCTATTTCAGTTTCTTTTGCTTTGATTATCGTTGATAATGTTGCAATAGCAGTACCACCGCAGATACTTGTGCCGCCGCCCACTAATGTACAAGTATTTGTAGATAACTTAAGTTTTTTTCCTATTAAGTATGCAACACTAAAAGAAATTATAATATTGATAATAATCAGTGGTAATGCTTTTGCCCCATAGCCTAAGATTTCTTTAAAATTAAGAGTAGCACCAGCTAAGATAATACCAAGATTTAGGAACTTTTTACCTGCAAAGGTAGTACCAGCTTTAAAATCCTTATCGATAGAAGGTAAGAAATTTACAATAATAATGCTAATAAACAAACCGATCATGGGAGCGCCTACAAGCTTTTGCTTTCCACCTAAGTATGTTGCGATCACCGCAATAGCGATACATAATATAATTGCCATATATTTTTTAACGTTAAAAGTAATTGGTGTTTTTGATTTCATTAGTATGAATAGTCCTTTCTGAGTTAAAATACTTATGATTGTTAAAAAAATAACAATAAAATTAAAAAACAATAAATATATATCCAGAAGAAAGCAATATACCAAGGCCTTCTTCTGGGACATATATTTTAGCAATATAGTTTTCATTTAAATATTAGGAAAGAATATATCTTTATATAAACTAGATTAGCAGGTAGCTCCCCCTTCAAGGTGAAGCTGAGCATCTAGGATTTCTTGCTTTCTATCAAGTAGATCATTGGATAGAAGTTGCTCATTTACATTATCAAAGCCAAGTCTTTCAACAGTTTGAGCTAGACGTTCTCCAGTTTTACCTTGCTCTCTAAAGAATAGGATAGTCTTTTCAATTGTCTCCATAACTTCTTCTTTAGTAGTGAAAATCTTAGTAAGAGGTATTCCGTGTGCAACACGTTTGCCCCACATACCGCCTATGTAGATCTTATAACCAACTTTACCATCTTCAATAGAATCAAAGTGACATGTACCAACGCAACGTCCACAGTGGTTACATTTCTCTTCATCAATTTTAAGAACTCCATCAACAACTTCTGTAACTTTGATTGGACAAG
This sequence comes from Clostridiales bacterium, assembly GCA_012839235.1. Taxonomy (GTDB): domain Bacteria; phylum Bacillota; class Clostridia; order Lachnospirales; family Lachnospiraceae; genus Mobilitalea. The sequence goes on along the minus strand of DUNS01000160.1, from coordinate 64 downwards.
CTTCTACTACAGGACACTTTTTACATCCATTACAAGAATCTTCATCAAAGTTAGGTATCATTTG
>DUNS01000017.1 GCA_012839235.1 Clostridiales bacterium | reverse complement strand
GAGGTCCTGCTGTAACAAGATATGAATTACAGCCTGAACAGGGTGTTAAGGTTAGTAAGATAACCTCTTTATCAGATGATATTAAGCTTAATCTTGCTGCTTCAGATATTCGTATTGAAGCTCCTATACCAGGTAAAGCTGCTATTGGAATTGAGGTTCCTAATAAGGAAAACTCCATGGTTTCTTTAAGGGAGATGTTTGAAAGTGATAAATTTAAAGCTCAAAGCTCAGGTATAGCCTTTGCTGTTGGTAAAGATATCGGTGGACAAACCATTGTTACAGATATTGCAAAGATGCCCCATATGTTAATCGCAGGTGCTACTGGGTCAGGTAAGTCAGTGTGTATCAATACCCTGATAATGAGTATACTTTATAAATACGATCCTTCAGAGGTAAGATTGATTATGATTGATCCTAAGGTGGTTGAGCTTAATGTTTATAATGGTATACCTCATTTATTAATTCCTGTGGTTACTGATCCTAAGAAAGCCTCTGCAGCCCTTAATTGGGCAGTAGTAGAGATGACTGAGAGATATCAGAAGTTTGCTGATGCAGGTGTAAGAGATCTGAAAGGCTATAATGAAAAGGCTGGTCAGCTTGAACATCTTGAGGATGAGAGCGTACAGAGATTGCCTCAGATAGTTATTATAATTGATGAGTTGGCAGACCTTATGATGGTTGCCCCAGGTGAAGTAGAGGATTCTATCTGCCGTCTGGCCCAGTTAGCTAGAGCAGCAGGAATTCATCTTGTTATTGCAACACAACGTCCTTCAGTTAATGTTATTACCGGACTTATTAAAGCTAATATTCCTTCAAGGATTGCATTTTCAGTGTCATCAGCAATAGATTCAAGAACTATTCTTGATGGTTCTGGAGCTGAGAAGCTTCTTGGTAAAGGTGATATGCTATTCTTCCCTACAGGATATCCAAAGCCAGTTCGTATACAGGGAGCATATATCTCCGATAAGGAAGTTAATGCTGTTGTGGAATATATAAAGAAGAATAATAGTGGTATAGAATATAGTGAAGAAATAAAAGAGAAGATAACCAGTACTGTATTATCTGATGATAAGGGCAATAGTAATGCTGTTGAAAGAGATGAATACTTTGTAGAAGCTGGTAAGTTTATAATTGAGAAGGATAAAGCATCTATAGGAATGCTTCAGAGAGTGTATAGAATTGGCTTTAACCGTGCGGCAAGAATTATGGATCAGCTAGCTGATGTAGGGGTTGTTGGCCCTGAAGAGGGAACTAAGCCTAGAAGGGTTCTTATGACGGAGGAAGAGTTTAATACCTTTATAGAGGAGAGCCTATAAGATTTTCTTCATGTAGAAAGTAAGCAGTCATTGATAAAAGGAAGGGTCATTGAGATGATTAATGGATGGCTTGTTGTTAACGAATTTTTAAATTCCAACAAATTCAATGAGATACACCAATGGTTATCAGATGCTGGGAAGAGGCAGGGAATTAATCTAATATTAAAAACTAATAGTGAGCTCTTAATTGATCTGCCGGGGAATAAATTAGAGGAAGCTGTAGACTTTATTCTCTTTTGGGATAAGGATGTACTTTTGGCAAGATATCTAGAGCAGTTAGGCTATCAGGTATTTAATTCATCAGAGGCAATCAAAATCTGTGATGATAAATCCTTAACTCATCTTACTCTTATGAATAAGAATATCAGGATGCCTAGGACAATTATTGCTCCTAAGACCTTTGATAATATTGGGTATACTAATTTTGAATTTGCTAAAGAGGCTGGAGAACGGCTTGGTTATCCATTGGTAGTAAAGGAGTGCTTTGGTTCATTTGGTCAGCAGGTCTATCTAGTTAATGATTTTGTGGAGCTACAGAATAAGATTAAAACCTTGGGGACCAAGCCACTATTATTTCAGGAATTTATCTCTTCAAGCTTTGGTAGGGATGTTCGTATACAGGTTGTTGGTTCTAAGGTAGTTGCTAGTATGTATCGTCACTCTGATAATGGAGACTTCCGTGCTAATCTGTCCATTGGTGGTAGGATGAAGCAGTATACTCCAACGGAAGAGCAAGCTGTATTAGCTATACGCTGTTGCCAGATTATAGGACTAGATTTTGCTGGAGTAGATATATTATTTGGTAATGATGATGAACCTATTGTATGTGAAGTGAATTCTAATGCCCATTTTAAAAATATCTTTGATTGTACAGGGGTTAATGTGGCTGATGAAATTATTTCATACATTAAGAATAAATTGAAGCTAGGTTAAAAGTTATGTGACCAATAGATGTAGGGATGGGACTGTATGGAAGCTTGGTTAATATATTACCAGGAGAATGCTAGGTATAATGAGAAGTATATACAATTTTATATAGAAGAAGGAAGTAAGCTTGGCATTATGTTCAAGCTTATTCTTGTTGAAGAGCTAGACTTTGGTGTTGAGAATAATCAGTTATTTATTATGTATCAAGGAAAATCCCTAGAGGATCCTGACTTTGTTATATCAAGAGCCATATATCCTCTTCTTAGCAAACATCTTGAGATTATGGGAATTAGGGTGTTTAATAACTCTTTCGTAGCAGAGATATGCAATGATAAAGCAAAAACCTATCAATATCTTTCTAAAACAGGAATTACTATGGTTGATAGTAGCTTTTATCCTAATAATCTAGTGAGTGATGTACTTAAAAGACTTGAAACTGGTAAATCCTACGTAATTAAAGCTGTAGATGGTCATGGGGGCAGTCAAGTATTTCTATATGATAAAGCCAGCCAATATACATCTAATGTTCAATCTGATATACAAAATATTATTAGTGGTATTGGTAGATCGGATATTGTTGTACAGCCTGTAGTTGGTCAAAGACATCAAGATCTAAGGGTGTATGTTATAGGTAATGAAGTAATTGGATCTGTTCTACGGACGGCCAAGGAAGGTTTTAAGTCTAACTTTTCCCTAGGTGGCCAGGTAGAGTTTTATAATTTAAGTTCTGAAGAAAGAGAAATTGTAGATAAAATAATAAGCCAATTTGACTTTGGCTTAGTTGGAATAGACTTTATAGTAGGTGACCATGGAGAATTAATATTTAATGAGATAGAAGATGTGGTAGGCTCTAGAATGCTTTATCAAACATCACATATTAATATTGTTGAGAGGTATTTGCAATATATTTTGAAGGAATTATCATATGAAAATTTATAAAAGTATCATAAGAATAATTATTGATACCTTTATAAATATTTATAATGATAAGTTATTGGCAGGCCAATTTATTTATAGTATAGTGAATATTTCTCTAGGAGTATCAATCAAATAATCAGCTCCTGCATTTCTTAAAACTTCTCTAGAGCGGAAGCCCCAGGTAACACCAATGGATGGAATGCCTGCGTTTTTAGCAGTCATAACATCGACATCTGAATCCCCTACATATATAGTGCTATTAATATCTGCTCCTAGTTCCTTAATAGCTGTTAAGAGGCTGTCTGGAGCTGGTTTTTTTCTAACAGTGGGAGATTCACCGATAGATACAGGGAAGAGATTGCAAAAATATGCCTTAGATAAGGCCTTAACTGCTGCATCAAATTTATTAGAAACAATAGCCATATTATAGTTGAAACGATGTAAATCAATAAGAACTTCCATGATTCCATCAAATGGTCTGGTTTTGTTATCCATATTCTTCTCATAATGTTTTTTAAACTCATCAAGATAAATGGCAACTTCCTCATCAGTACATGAAGAAGGAACCGAAAGCCTCATCAAAGCTCCTACACCATTCCCTAGGAATTGCTTTACCTCATTATTGGTCCTTAATGGAAAGCCATGGGAACTTAAAATAGCATTAACGCTGTCTGACAAATCATCTAGGGTATTAAGTAAAGTCCCATCAAGATCAAAAATAACGGTATTAAATCTCATAAAAATGTCCTTTCTGTAGAAATCCAAGTAGTGAATATTAATATATAGTATAAACATTATTTATCAAGAAAGGCAAGCGTTTTCATTAGATTTTCTTATACTTACATAAATCTATTGTTTTTAATGGTAAAATATATGTATAATGTTCATGATAAGCAGATCAGTCCGAGGAAGTTAGAGCATTTTCCGAACTCGTTCGTGAAAATGGGATAACTTTCTAGGATGAGTGCAACGTGAGCGAAAATGCGTAGCATTTGAGCTTCTGATCTGCGTAAAGATATTAGTCTAAACAAGACATGGGCATAGTCTGAATTTCATTCAGACGCAAGCTTGCTTGAATAAAGGCCATGGATTTTTTGGATAAGTGCAACTGTGAGCAGCTTCTAATCTGCGTAAAGCTTATCTGCCTAGCTTATCTGGGCGGCTAGCATAATAAGGAAAGGTGTGATGTATTATATGGAAGAAGTTAATATATATAGAAAAGGTAAAAAAATGATTGGAACCTTTATTATGAGTTTATATACCATGTTCTTGGAAATAGTATTTCTAGGTGTTGGTTTTTATGATAAAAATATATGGCTGATATCCTTTATGATTGTAGCCCTAATTATAACTATTGCAATTTTCTCGGTTCATGTATATCACCTTATTGTACCGAGGCCCGTTCTGACTTTAAATGAAGATGGGTTAATCGACTGTACCACATTTCCAGTGATTGGTAGGATACTTTGGGAAGAGGTTGAGGAGATCTATAGTGCGAAGATTTTGAAAAAGACCTCCATTTATATAAAGCTTAAGGACAATGAGAAGCTATATGGACGATTATCATGGCTTAAGAGAACCTTTATAAAAGCTAATACACCTAAAAAAGCTGATCCGGTTGTTATTAATCTATCAAAGACAGATGAAAATATTGATGAAGTTCTAGATATTCTTAAGGCTTATTTTACTAATTATAAAATTTTTACGAAGGGCAGGGAAAATTAATGAAATCAGATATTCAAATTGCGCAGGAAGCTAAATTACTACCAATTAAGGATGTAGCAAGCAAGCTAGATATTAAGGAGGATGAGCTAGAGTTTTATGGTAAGCATAAGGCAAAGCTTTCTGATGAGCTTATAGCCAAGGTTAAAGACAATCCTGATGGCAAATTGGTATTAGTAACTGCTATTAATCCAACACCAGCTGGTGAGGGAAAGACTACAACTACAGTAGGGTTAGGACAAGCATTTGGTCAGATGAAAGTCAAATCAGTTATTGCACTTCGTGAACCATCTTTAGGTCCTTGCTTTGGTATAAAGGGTGGAGCCGCTGGTGGCGGTAATGCTCAGGTGGTTCCAATGGATGACCTTAATCTGCATTTTACAGGTGATTTTCATGCAATTACTTCTGCTAACAACCTGCTGGCAGCCATGCTTGATAATCATATTCATCAAGGAAATGCATTAAATATCGATCCTAACCAGATTGTTTGGAAACGTTGTGTAGATATTAATGATAGAGTTCTTCGTAATATTGTGGTAGGAATGGGAAGAAAGGCAGATGGGGTTGTTCGAGAGGATCATTTCATCATAACAGTTGCTTCTGAAATAATGGCAGTACTATGTCTGGCTGAGGATATGAAGGATTTAAAGGATCGTCTTGGACGGATTGTAGTTGCTTATACCTATGATGGAAAGCCTGTTCAAGCTAAGGAGTTAAATGCAGTTGGATCTATGGCTGCACTCTTAAAGGATGCCTTAAAGCCAAACCTTATTCAAACCTTAGAGAATACCCCTGCATTAATTCATGGAGGCCCATTTGCTAATATCGCTCATGGATGTAATAGTGTTAGAGCTACTAAGCTAGCCTTAAAGCTAGCAGATGTAGTAGTAACTGAGGCTGGTTTTGGAGCTGATCTAGGAGCTGAGAAGTTCTTTGATATCAAATGTAGAACAGCAGGCTTAAAGCCTGATGCTGTTGTACTTGTAGCAACAATTCGAGCGTTAAAGTATAATGGGGGAATACCAAAGACCGATCTAGCAGTTGAGAACCTTGATGCTCTTAAGAAAGGCATTGTTAATCTTGAAAAACATATTGAAAATCTTCAAAAGTACGGTGTACCTGTGGTTGTTGGATTAAATCGCTTTATCACAGATACAGAAGATGAGATTAACTATGTTAAAGAGTTTTGCGAAAGTCGTAATAGTGAGTTTGCTCTTTGTGATGTATGGGAAAAAGGTGGGGAAGGTGGAATTGCTCTGGCTGAAAAGGTACTTAATACGATTAAGACTAAGGAGAGTAATTATAAGCCAATTTATGATCTGAATTTATCTATAAAAGAGAAGATAGGAGTAATTGCTAAAGAAATATATGGAGCAGACGGAGTTACCTTTGATCCTGCTGCTGAGAAGGACATTAAAAATATAGAGGCTAATGGTTTCAACAATTTACCGGTCTGCATGGCTAAAAACCAGTATTCCTTATCTGATGATCCAACCAAGCTAGGAAGGCCAACTGGCTTTACTGTAAACATCCGTGAGGTATATGTTTCAGCAGGAGCAGGATTTGTAGTGGCAATTACAGGCACAGTAATGACTATGCCTGGACTACCAAAGGTACCTGCTGCCGAAGGCATAGATGTAGATGAAGACGGAAATATTATAGGACTCTTTTAAAACTATTACATTAAAAAAATCATCAAAATATTATTGGTTTACTTGATATTTCCGCAAATATAGAGAAACAATTAACAGCATATAATTATTAATCCATAAGTAGACCTTTTCTCGCCATCGGTACTTAGGCTGTGGCAGATATACTTATCTGTTACAGCCTTATGTACCGCTATGTGCGAGAACAGAGCGAGAGCGTGTCTACGTTGGATAATAATTATATGCTGTTTTTCAAATGCTAAGATGGGGAATATCAAGTAAAACCTCTCACTACCCGGAAGAGTTCTTTTTAATCCCGAAATTGATAATAATAAAATTGTATCGATATATTACAGTTTTTATCTTGAGTTGTAGAGGGCGTATTTTTTAGGTGATACTCCTACAGCCTTCGTGAAAGACTTTAGGAAGTTACTGTAGTCTCTGAAACCACATTTCTCATAAACCTCATAGACAAACATCCCATCTGATAATAAGAACTTAGCTATACTGATTCTTCTAGCTGTGAGATATTTATTAATAGTTGTTCCAGTCCCTTGCTTAAATATTCTGCATATGTATGATTTACTAAGGAAAAATTGATTGGAAAGCTGTTCGATAGTGATTGGGCTGGCAATATTCTGATTGATATATTCCAGTATCTCCTTTACCTGCTCATCATATTGATAGTCAGCTGTAATAATATCCTCTTCAACAATCTGTAGCTTTGAATAAAAGATTTTATTAAGTTGCACCATAAATTCTGTAAATACGGCTCGTTCCATAACATCCTCAGCATAACCTGATATACTGGTAAGTTTATGGATATAATACATAAATCTTTGTTGCTGCTCCTTATCAAGAGAAATTCTATGGGAAAAGTCCTCACCTCTATAACTGAAGCAATAATCCATAGGTGTGTTTTTAGTTGATAATTTTTTTAGAAAATCGGGATGAATTGATATAACAATTCGTTCATGTTCTTCCTTATCAATCTGTGTCAAGTGATGACTTTCATATTGATTAATGAAGAATAGATCTCCTGGAGATATGTTATAGGTTTTATTATCGATTAAAAACTGTTTACCACCTGATATGGAATAATAAATCTCATAACAATCATGGATATGCATATTCATTGTTTTTTCTTCAGAGTAAAGGTGAGCTATGGCTAAATATTTCTCTGAAATGCAGTATTCAATGGCCTCTTTACAGGAACTAAACTCCTTCACAATATCCCTCCTATCGTTGCATTTATCCAAAAAATCCATAGCATTTATTCAAGAAAGCTTGTGTCTGAATGAAATTCAGACTATGTTTATGTATTTATTGGAATAATCTGCTTATTTATGTATAGTATAACAGATTAATTCAATATATTCAATATTTACAGTAACATATGACAAGAAATAGGAAATAGGATATGTTAGGATGAGTATGTAAATTATTAAAGAATAGGATTTTAAAGAAGGGAAGTGTTTAATTATGGAGGTTAGAACTGCGTCATCCCCTAAGGATGTAAAGTATTATACAACGGATAGACTAAGAGAAGAATTCCTAATTCAGAATTTATTTGTACCTGGTGAGGTTAAGACTGTATACAGCCATATTGATCGAATAATTATAGGAGGAGCAGTACCAGTAAGCCCCATTACTTTGACTGCAGGAGATGAAATTCGTGCAGAATATTTCCTGCTAAGAAGAGAAATGGGCATTATTAATATTGGTGGTAAGGGTACCGTAACTGTTGACGGAACCGTTTATGAAATGGAATACAAGGACGGCTTATATATTGGTATGGGATCAAGGAATATAAGCTTTGCTAGTAGTGATGATAAAAATCCTGCACAGTTCTACTTTAACAGTGCTCCGGCTCACAAGACCTATCCTACTGTTCATATTAAACCTGAGAATTGTGTAAGTGTTGAGCTTGGTAGTTTAGAGGAATCTAATCACAGAATTATTACTAAATATATCTTACCTGGCCAAGTGGAAAGCTGCCAACTGGTAATGGGAATGACCAAATTAAAGCCTGGTAGTGTGTGGAATACAATGCCAACTCATACCCATGACCGCCGTATGGAGGTTTATCTATACTTTGAGATGTCAAAGGATGCACTGGTATTCCATTATATGGGGGAACCAACAGAGACTAGACATATAGTCATGAGAGAGAAGGATGTTGTTATATCCCCTAGTTGGTCAATTCATTCCGGGTCAGGAACTTCTGCCTATACATTTATCTGGGGTATGGTTGGTGAGAATCAAGATTTTGATGATATGGACCATGTTGCAATGAAGGATATTAAATAGTGTCCAAATTTATAGGAGGAGGAACTATGAGCAAGGTAATAGATAAGTTTAGCCTTGAGGGTAAGGTTGCATTAATTACAGGGGCTTCTTATGGTATCGGATTTGCAATTGCTGCAGCCTATGCAGAGGCAGGAGCAACAATCTGCTTCAATGATATTAATCAAGAATTAGTTGATAAGGGATTAGAGGCATATAAAGAGCTTGGTATTAAAGCTTGTGGCTATGTATGTGACGTTACTCATGAAGCTGAGGTTAATGAGCTTGTTTCTAAGATTGAAAGGGAAGTAGGAGTTATAGATATTCTTGTTAACAACGCTGGAATTATTAAGAGAATTCCTATGCATGAGATGAGTGCAGATGATTTTAGAAAGGTAATAGATGTTGACCTTAATGCACCGTTCATTGTTGCTAAAGCAGTTATACCTAGCATGATTAAAAAGGGTCATGGAAAGATTATTAACATATGCTCTATGATGAGTGAGCTTGGAAGAGAGACGGTTTCAGCCTATGCAGCTGCAAAGGGTGGCTTAAAGATGTTAACCAAGAATATTGCTTCTGAGTATGGGGAGTATAATATCCAGTGTAATGGTATTGGACCTGGTTATATTGAAACACCACAGACAGCTCCACTTAGGGTTCCTGGCAATCCCTTTAATGAGTTTATTATATCTAAAACACCTGCTGCCAGATGGGGAACTACAGATGATCTTATAGGACCTTCAATATTCTTAGCATCAGATGCTTCTGATTTCGTTAATGGACATATCTTATATGTTGATGGTGGAATTCTAGCCTACATAGGTAAACAACCTAACCAGATTAAGCAGGTAAATTAAAATTAATAGCATATTAATCTAAAAGCCTTCGTATGATGTAAGGAAAGTGTAGTGAGAATATATAAGCTTGCTTAAGATATGTAAGCGGAGCTTAATAATCATGAAGTGATTATCTTCATGATATAAGGAAATGAAATACTTATACATAGGGAGGCATTTATGATTTATAAGATTGATTTTACTTATTCTGATGAAATTACGGTTATTAATAAAAAACAATTTGATGCTCATATAAGACTATATGAAGGATACATTAATAAGTTTAATGAGATAGAAGAAATCTTTGAAGAAGGAGACAGTGAAAGGGACATGGCTAATGCTACCTATAGTAAATTCCGCTGTCTAAAGAAAGGTGCTAATTATTCTATCAATGGAGTTATTCTCCACGAACTGTACTTTCAAAACCTTGGTGGTAGCTTGTCTGAGCCAAGTACTAGAACAGCAGAAATTATAAGTAACTATTATGGATGTGTATCAGACTGGACAGAGGATTTCATAGCAACAGCTAAGGCAAGTAGGGGCTGGGCAGTAATGGCTTTTGAGCAAAGGACAGGAAAACTTATGAATGTAAGTCTTGATTCTCATAGTGATGGTAATATCGCCTATTATGCGCCAATGTTAGTACTTGATGTATACGAGCATGCATATTTTCTTCAATATGGAGATAACAAAAATGAGTATATTAGAAGATTTATGCAGAATATTAACTGGCAAGTAGTGGATGAAAGAATGGAACTATGGTAAAAATCCATTACCTTTTTTCATGTTCCTGTTCACAGTAGATGCATCTATACATTCCATTATCCTTATCTGTTAGATGAAATATATGGGGTATACTTTGTTCGATTGAGGTTATGCATCTAGGATTTTTACATAATAGTACATTTTCAACTGTGTCAGGGAGCTCAAGGTTCTTTTTGACTTTAATAACACCATCTTCGATAATATTAATGGTAATTCTGTGATCTAATACACCAAGAACATCAAGGTTGATGTCACCAAGATTGCCCTCGATTTTAATTATATCCTTCTTACCCATCTTGTTGCTTCTTGCATTTTTAATAATAGCAACACTATTGTCTACATTTTCAAGGTTAAGGTAGGAATAAATCTTCATAGCACCACCAGCTTTAATATGATCGATTACAATTCCTTCTCTAAGTACGCCAATATTTAACATTATTCTAAACCTCCATTATGGCCGCTTTGCGGTATTCAAAAACCTGGAAGAACAAGGAGTTAGCACCTTATAAGTGAATTTATGAACTTCAAACTTACTTTGGGAACATTCGTTGTTCTTCTGTGTGAATTGTCTTTTTAACTCATACTAACTTCAATAGCTTCATTATTAATGCCATTCTTACATATACTCCGTACTGGGCTTGCTTAAAATAAACTGCCCGAGGATCATCATCCACATCGGTAGAAATTTCATTAACTCTAGGCAAGGGATGAAGTACAAGCATGTCCTCCTTTGCCAAGGTCATTTTCCTACTATCAAGAACATAGGTGTCCTTTAAGCGTACATAATCTGCTTCGTTAAAGAAACGTTCCCTCTGTACTCTTGTCATATAAAGAATATCAAGGTATGACATAACTTCTTCCAATCCCCGGACTTCAACATAGGATATCCCCTTAGCATCCAATATTTCTTCTCTTATATAGTCAGGTATTTTAAGTTCCTTCGGGGATATGAGAATGAATTTGATATTACTATATCTTGCAAGAGCGGTAATTAAGGAATGGACTGTACGTCCGAATTTCAAGTCACCACAAAAACCTATGGTAAGCTCTTGTAGTCGACCCTTAAGATGCTTGATGGTTAGAAGGTCGGTAAAGGTTTGAGTGGGATGATTATGACCACCATCTCCAGCATTAATAACTGGAATTGATGAATGATGAGAAGCGACTAGAGGAGCCCCTTCTTTGGGATGACGAATTGCACATATATCTGCATAAGAGGAGATTACTCGAATGGTATCAGCAACACTTTCTCCTTTTGCTGCTGAGCTGGAATCTGCAGATGAAAATCCTAGGATGTTACCTCCTAGATTAAGCATAGCAGCTTCAAAACTTAATCTTGTTCTTGTACTTGGTTCATAAAATAAGCTAGCAAGCTTTTTACCATGACATATTTCTGAATATTTACTTGGATCCTCGATGATTTCCTCTGATAAATCCAGAAGCTCATCTAGTTCTGAAAGTGATAGATCTGTGGGACTTATAATATGCTTCATATTGATCTCCATTCTTCTAATGCTTGTGTATTAAGGTGTAAGGACAATATTTATTACATACATGTACCATATTCTTAGAAAGATGATAATATAGTTTTCATAAAAATTCAATTATAAAATGTGAATATAGTTATTATATTTGGTAATTATATTAATAAGGAGCTAGAAAAACAAGTTTCTTGCATCCAAGTATTGTAAAAACGAAAGAATTTGCTAATTTGTATCAGATAACTAACGGTAATATATGTAATAAACTAAATACATGAAAAATAATATATAATAATCAGATTATATATTGACAATGTGAGAATAATAGTTTATTATATAGTTACAAACAAAAGTTAAAGAAATCGAAAGAGGTGAGTCCCTTGAAAAAGTAAGGATTTATCCCAAAAAGATTTTCGAATTACAAATATTTGATATGAGTAATAGGAACTGTTAGAGCTATCAACCTATTACTTAGAAGAAAGGAAGGTAAGGATAACAAATTATATAGTTATTAGTATCTTTAACAGAATTATTTAAGAAAGGAAGGTATAGACCGCCAGCAACATGACGATTTACCTCAAACTATAAGGGAAAGGAAGGTATAGACCGCCAGTAACTTAAATCACTAACTTAAAGGAATAAAATAGTAGTAGATATAATTTATATGGTTTTGTCTACACATATTAATGATTATAAAAAGTAATAAAGAAAGTGGCAATAAAAAACAAGGTGATAAGGATATCCAAATCACTTGCCATAGATAGAAGAGAGTATCTAGTAGGATTTTAGATACTCTCTTTTGATATATATATATATGTACACTTTTCTTCTAAATGTGGTATAATAGTAAGATACAATTTAGGAAAGGTGTGCGAATATGATACAGATTTCACGTACAGGAATTCGAAACTTAGCTTCTAATGATACAGTTTATGCCAGAGGACTACAATACTACAAGGATAATCGTATTGTTAGTGCTACTTATTCTAATGCTGCTAAGCAATATCGGATGACTGTTAAAGGGAATTATAATTATTCTGTCACCGTGGATGAATTGGATGACTCTTCTTTTGATTACAATTGTAATTGTCCCTCCCGTTTAAAGGATCAGGGCGCATGCAAGCATGTAGTAGCTTGTCTGTTATTCATTTTAAAATATCAGGAGAAAACTCTGATGTCAGAGTCAAAGAGTCCAGGGGAGAGAAAGGTTATCAATGTGATTGACTATTTTCTATCTCAAGAAGATGCTTCAATGATAGGAGAAACCTTTTCCCTAGATATATATATTAATATACCTACTATCTTTAAGAATGACAGTGGAAGAGCATTTCTTTCTCTAAGAGGTGGGAATAATCGTAAATACAAAATTCAAACTATAAGAAAATTCTTATCTAATATTTATAACAAGGAGAACTTTGTTATTGGAAAAGAATTTAAATACATCCACGGAGAAAGCTCTTTTGATAAAACATCTCAGGCTGTTTTGGATTATCTACTTGGCCTTTATGAGATACAGGAAATAATTGATAGTACCCATTTTTCTAAGATGTTCTCTAAATCGGAAGTAACTATAACAAAAAACATGTTAATTAAGCTTCTTGATATAATTGGTGAGAGCACATTTACATTGGCCTTATATGGCAAAGTATATGAGAATGTCCGTTTTCTAAGGGAGAACCCTAAGGTTGCCTATAAGTTAACCTTGGATGAGGAGACGGTGTTAATAGATTATAATAGCCCAGATGTTGTGATTCCAATCTCTGAAAGCGGGGAACTATTCTTTTTTGAAGGAGATATATATCTTCCAAATGAGAAGTTTATACGTAACTTTAAGCCCTTTTATAATAGCTTAGGGAAGAATAAAGCACCACTCACCTTTAATGGTGATAATAGGAATAAGTTTTTAGAACATGTACTTCCTAGAATTAGTGAAACCATGGATCTAGAGGTTCCTGAAGAATTAAAAAGCCGTTATATTCATTGCGATATGGAATCTAAGATTTATATGGATAAATATAAGAATGGTATTAAGGCTGAACTAAGATTCAAATACGGAGAGTATGAGTTTAATTCCTTTGAAAATGCTTCAGCTGGTTCATATATTGTGGTTAGACAAAGAGAGAAAGAGGACGAGATTGTTTCAAGGCTTTTGTCTATGGGCTTTGTTCCTTTTAAAAACTTCTTCCTCTTAAAGGATGAGAATAAGATTTTTGAATTTCTCTCTGAGAGAGTTGGTGAATTAGGGGAAGATACTCACCTATTTTATTCAGAGGATTTTAGAAAGCTTGGGGTACAGTCCCCAGGGAATTTTTCGGCAGGTGTCCGTCTTAATGCAGGCCTTAATATGCTTGAATTAGATATCACTTTTGATGAAGTTCCCAAGGATGAACTAAGGGATCTCTTTCATTCCTTCCGTATAAAAAAGAAGTATTATCGTCTAAAGGATGGAAGCTTCATAATGCTTAATGATGAAAAGCTAGATGAAGTTTCTAGAATTATTGAGTCACTTAATGTAGAAAAGGAAAGTAATGAAGATTATGGATTTCTAGTTAAAAAACAGCATGCAGTGTATTTGGAAAAAGCTTTTTCAGATAAGGATTTTGAGTTTTATTATGACAAGGATTTTAAGGCATTAACTGATAAAATCCTTAATCCATCTACTACGGATTTTCCTTTACCTAAAGGAATATTAGCAGAGCTTAGACCTTACCAGGTTACAGGCTATAAGTGGCTTAAAACCTTGGCTGAGAATGGCCTTGGTGGTATATTAGCAGATGATATGGGACTTGGAAAGACTATTCAGTCAATAGTATATATTGCTTCTGGTCTTGAGGATACCACATGTAATGATGATAGACTTATAAAGGATCATTATCTGGTGGTCTGTCCTACCTCCTTAATCTATAATTGGCTTGATGAAATAGAGAGCTTTGCTCCATTTCTTAAAGCAGCTGTTGTCAGCGGTCCTCCAGCCGAAAGGCAGGAAGTTATTGAAGATTATAAGAAATATGATATTTTAATTACCTCATATCCTTTGATTAGAAGAGATATTGCTATTTATGAAGAGATTAACTTTCATACAGTGTTTATAGATGAAGCTCAATTTATTAAGAATAATGCTTCATTAAATTCTAAATCTGTCAAACGTATAAAATCTAATAATAGATTCGCTCTTACCGGTACACCTATTGAGAATAGCTTATCTGAGCTTTGGTCAATATTTGATTTTATTATGCCAGGATACCTTCATAGTCATAGCAAGTTTGTAGAGATATATGAAAAACCAATTCTAAGGGAAGATACCAATGCCTTAGAGGAACTTCATATGCACATTGAACCATTTATTCTTAGAAGGATGAAGAAGGATGTTCTTACTGAGCTACCTGACAAATATGAGACCAAGATGTTAACTGAGCTAAGCGAAGGTCAGAAGAAGGTATATCTTGCATATCTTGAGAGCATACGTAGTGAGATTAATACTGAGATTAATGAAAATGGGGTAGAAAAAAGTAAAATGAAGGTTCTGGCAGCCCTAACGAGACTTCGTCAAATTTGTTGCCATCCTTCAACCTTTATTGATAATTACCAGGGAGGTAGTGGCAAATTAGACCTTCTAATGGAAGTGCTAACGGATGCTATTGCCAATGAGCACCGAATACTTGTATTTTCTCAGTTTACTTCAATGCTTAAGATTATTGAGGAGGAATTGAAGGACTTGGATATAGAGTATTTCTATATTGAAGGAAACACCCACACTTCAGATAGAAATGATTACGTGAAAAGGTTTAATAATGGAGAAGGAAAGGTGTTCTTGATTTCCTTAAAGGCAGGAGGCACCGGTCTTAACCTCACAGGTGCTGATACTGTAATCCACTATGATCCATGGTGGAACCCAGCTGTTGAAGATCAAGCAACAGACCGTGCTTACCGTATTGGCCAGCAAAACAAAGTTCATGTTATGAAGCTAATAACTAAGGGAACTATTGAGGAGAAGATTTATAAGCTCCAGAGGAAGAAAAAAGAACTATCAGACACGATTATTAGCTCTAAGCAGGTGTTTATTAATACATTGACAAGGGAAGAATTGGATGAATTGTTTACGCCCATAGTGTAGGCTTTGGGTGTTTATCCCATTTAAGGCTTCTAAAACAGGGTGTTATTATGATCCAACAGAGACACGCTCTCGCTCGGTTGTCGCTCATAGCGGTACTTAGGTTGTGACAGATAGTACACTGCCACAACCTAAGTACCGATGGCGACAAACGGTCTCTTTATGGATTCATAATAACACCCTATTTGTATAATTTTATTGAGGCGATAAACATTCAAGTTCTTTGAGGGAGTAATGATTCAAGTTCTCTGGGAGTAGTGATTAAAGTTTTCTTAAGGAGAAGTGTTTCAAGTACTCTATGGAAGCAGTGTTTCTTGTTTTCTGAGTGAACAGTGCAATATGGTACGTAGCCATGGATTAGCTAATCTTTCTTTGCTATTGTATGGGTCTGATGCTCACTTCACCAGATGTCAAGGCTTCACGAGTTTTATCGTTATATTCTACAACAAGTCTTGCTTTGTCATCGATATCAAGGGCTTTGGCTGGAATTGCTTTTTTGTTTCTTAGGACGAGAATTTCTTTACCTATCAGGAATGAACGACTTTTATATTCCTCAAGATATTTATTATCAGCAAGTGAGGCCATCATTTCACCAATGTTATTAAGAATTTCGGCCAGTAGGATAGATGTAACAGGTATATCCTCTGGCTTTTCTTTATATATGGAGCCCGCAACATTCTTTATGTCCTCTGGGAAGGCTTCTGTTGTAACATTAAGACCAATACCAACTACAGCATATTCTAATCCCCCACTTTCAAAATTTAGTGAGGCTTCAGTTAATATACCACATACTTTTTTATTATTGACAAATATATCGTTGACCCATTTGATCTGAGCGGGAACCTCTGCAATGGTTTCTATGGCTTTGGCAATGGCAACAGCGGTAGCGGTTGTAATCTTAAGGGAGTCCTCCATACTTAAACTTGGCCTAAGAATTATTGAGAAATATATACCGGTTGAATTAGGAGAGTAGAAGGTTCGTCCCATTCGTCCTCGACCACTGGTCTGTTCTCTTGCTATAATAACTGTTCCTTCCTTGGCCCCATCAGCTGCCATTTCTTTGGCTAATGTATTGGTTGAGCCAACACTTTGATGTACCTCAATATCAAATGAAGCTGACTTACCTCTTAAATACGGAGAGAGGCTTTCAACAGATACAATATCATTATCAAGAGCAAGGCAATAGCCCTTATTAGTTACGGCTTCAATATTGTAGCCCTCTTGCTGAAGAGCTTTTATTCCCTTCCAGATGGCACTTCTAGTAACAGATAGCTCCTCGGCTAGCTTGGTTCCGCTTATACTGGTACCTCTATTAGCTTCTAGGTATTTTAATATTTGCATTTTAAGTTCCATTGATAACCTCTTTTCCCAATTTGTACCATGTACAAATTTAGTATCATATATAAATATGGTTTAGATACTAAAAGCTCCCTTTCAGTATCTAAACCAATAATCTTAAAAGTGATATTTGAGTTTTGTTTATTCTGTCATAAATCTGTGGTAGGATTTCTTACCCTTACGAACTAGGAGAGCACCATCAGCATCCAGGTCATTCTTTGTAAATACCCTATCAAATTCTGTTACTTTCACTTCATTAACAGTAACTCCACCTTGCACAATAGTACGTCTAGCATCGGAACGGGATGTTGCTAATTTAGCATCTACCATCAATGTGATTAAATCTATTCCTTCTTCAAATCTGTCTGCAGAATAGGTTGTAGTAGGAATATCTTCAGATTTTGCTCCACCTTCGAATAATGCCTTGGCTGCATCTCTAGCCTTGATAGCTTCCTCTTCACCGTGAACTATCTTTGTTATTTCATAAGCGAGAATTTCCTTAGCTTGGTTAATTTCAGCACCTTCTAAAGCTCCAAGCCTTCTTACTTCATCCATAGGAAGGAATGTAAGTAGACCAAGACATTCTTCAACCTTAACATCCTCGATGTTTCTCCAGTATTGGAAGAACTCATAAGGAGATGTCTTTTCAGGATCTAGCCACACAGCACCCTTCATGGTTTTACCCATCTTAATTCCTTCGCTAGTTGTAAGAAGCTTAAAGGTAAGACCGAAGGCAGGCTTCTGCTCCTTACGACGGATAAGATCAACTCCAGCAATAATATTGGACCATTGATCATTACCACCTAATTGAAGCTTACAATCATATAATTTATTTAATTTCCAAAAGTCATAAGCTTGCATAATCATATAGTTGAATTCAAAGAAAGTAAGACCTTTCTCCATTCTCTGCTTATAGGATTCTGCTGCAAGCATCTTATTAACGGAGAAATGAACACCAACTTCTCTTAAAAATTCAACATAATTAAGATCTAATAGCCAGTCAGCATTATTAGCGACTATGGCCTTATCATTGTCAAAGCTAATATACCTAGATAACTGTTCGTGGAAACGATTAGCATTATAATCTATGGTTTCTCGAGTCATCATTGAACGCATATCAGACTTTCCAGAAGGATCTCCAATCATTGTTGTTCCGCCACCGAGTAGAGCAATTGGTCTGTGACCAGCTTTTTGCATATGCATCATAGCCATTACTGTTAGAAAATGGCCAGCTGTAAGACTGTCTGCTGTTGCATCAAAACCTATATAAAATGTAACTGATTCCTTCCCTAATAATTCTCTAACTTCATTTTCGTGGGTACACTGCTCGATAAATCCACGTACTTCTAAAATGTCGTAAACATTTCTTGACATTAGTCTGCCTCCTTAAATTACCATATGGTTTGTTCTCAATAAGCCAATTATATATGAAGTATTGGTATTTTTCAATAATTAAAGTCTATGAGCTGAATTTATGAATTTACGTTACTATTCAGCCATGAAGCTTATGATTAGACCATGGGAATCACTTTTTACCCTAGCCTTAATATTAATTTTATTAGGCTGAATAGTAACTCGGTATTATCTGATTAGACTTAATAGTATCTTAATAGAGGTTATAAAATCTAAGTATGATAAATATAATATATGGAATATGTGTATAAGCATTACTATAGGTTTTGTAATTGTCTTAGTTGAGTTTGAATGGAGGGTTGAAGAAGTGGAGAGCTATGAAGATGATAGAATGATAAGTCAAATTGAAACAAGCTTAGCCAGCAATATGTCTGATGATATCTATCAAACTAGGGATATATTTCAACCAAGAGATAGATATGGCTCTGATGATATTTACATATCCAATGATGAATATGGGGGGCCCGATTTTGTAGAGCCAGCACCTATGTCTAGGGCTGAGTATATTAGGCAAGCAAGGGAGGCCTGTCATAGACAGCTGAATCTGGATCCAAAGCAAGTTAGAGTTTATGAGGAGCATAAAGAAAACATATCTAGTAATGAGCTGGCATCCTTTAATGGATTAATAATAAGAAGTGTTTGTGCGATTGTAATTTTTTTAATAATATTTGCCATAGACAAGCTTGATGCGAAGATTGGGGATTTTTCCTCTGCTTATATAAAAGATTTTCTTACTACTAATAAAACTCTCGAATATCTGGAGAACCTAGTTGTCACTTGGCTAAAGTAATGATATTGCAATGGTATACTCCTTTTTCTTGCCTTCTTTAAATATTGTAATTTTGCACTTTATAAGTTATAATCTGCTTAATGCTCAGATTAGTTCATGATCTGCGCTGTTTATTTAAGAATTTATGATAGTATAAGTTCTACTTTTAATGTTTAAAGGAAATCAGGTATAATCGAATAGTTGTTATTGCCTGTTATAAGAAAGTAATAGATTGAAAAATCAAGATTTTTCAATCGCAACTTTGTGCCTTGGGCCCAAAGTTCGCACGTAAGAAAGGCATAGGTAATGTTATGAGAAAATTAGCACTTTCCGACGAGATACTTTTGTCGGTAGAAAAACCCGCTAGATATATTGGTGGGGAAGTTAATAGTCAGATAAAAAATCCAAAGGATGTGGATGTTAGATTCTGTATGTGTTTCCCTGATGTGTATGAGATTGGAATGTCTCATCTTGGAATACAGATCCTATATGATATATTAAATCGTAGAGAAGATACTTATTGTGAGAGAGTTTATTCCCCTTGGGTGGATTTGGACAAGATTATGAGGGAGAAGAATATCCCCCTTTTCGCCCTTGAAAGCCAGGATCCCGTGAAGGAATTTGATTTTCTAGGTATTACTCTTCAATATGAGATGTGTTACACTAATGTTTTGCAGATTTTAGATTTATCCCAGATTCCTATTTATGCTAAGGATAGAGGGGAGGATGACCCGATTGTAGTTGGTGGTGGACCCTGCGTGTATAATCCGGAGCCAATTGCAGACTTCTTTGACTTCTTCTATATAGGAGAGGGAGAGACTTCTTATAATGAGATTATTGATACTTATAAGAAGTGTAAGAAAGAAGGTAAGTCTAGAAGAGAAATCTTGGAAATGATTGCTCAGATTGAAGGGATGTATGTACCAGCCTTCTACGATGTAGAATACAAGGAAGATAATACCATTAAGAGTATTGTTAAGAATAATCCTAATGTTCCTGATAAGGTGAAAAGGCAAGTGGAAATGAATCTTAGTGAGGCATATTATCCTACAAGACCAATAGTTCCATTTATTAAAGCTACCCAGGATAGAGTTGTACTTGAAATTCAAAGGGGTTGTATTAGGGGATGTAGATTCTGCCAGGCAGGTATGATTTATCGACCTACAAGAGAAAGAGATTTGGAATATCTAAAGAAATGCGCTAAGGAAATGCTCTCCTCAACTGGTCATGAGGAAATATCCTTAAGTTCTTTAAGCTCCAGTGATTATTCATATTTAAAGGAGTTAATATATTATCTTATTGAAGAATTTTCTACTGACGGTGTTAATATTTCCTTACCATCTCTTAGAATTGATGAGTTTTCTATAGATGTTATGGGCAAGGTTCAGGATATTAGAAAAAGTAGCCTGACATTTGCACCAGAGGCAGGAAGCCAGAGATTAAGGGATGTTATTAATAAGGGGTTGACCCAAGAGGATATTCTTGAGGGAGCATCTAAGGCCTTTAATAGTGGATGGAATAGAGTTAAGCTCTATTTTATGATGGGACTACCTACTGAAACTGAAGGTGACATCGAGGGTATTGCTATACTTTCAGATATGATTGCTAGAAAATATTATGAAATTCCTAAGGAAGAGCGTAATGGTAAGGTAAGTATTGTTGCTAGTACATCCTTCTTTGTACCAAAGCCATTCACACCTTTCCAATGGTCTAGAATGGATACTAGGGATGAATATCTTGATAAACAGAAAATACTACGTAATAAGATTAATGAGCAATTAAACAGGAAGAGTATTAAGTATAATTGGCATGAGGCAGATTTGTCCGAGCTTGAGGGAGCATTGGCCAGGGGAGATAGGCAGATCAGTAAGGTAATATATGACGCTTACCAGGCTGGTTGTTTATATGATTCCTGGAGTGAGTTCTTCTTATTTGACAAATGGTTAAATGCTTTTGAGAATAATGGGATAGATTACAGGTTCTACACCTGTAGAGAAAGAGATGAAAATGAAATATTCCCTTGGGATTTCATTGATATTGGAGTTACTAAGAGATTTTTATATAGGGAATATAAAAGAGCAATGGATGAAAAGGTTACATTAAATTGTAAACAGTCATGCTCTGGATGTGGAGCAACAATATTTGGCGGTGGTGTATGCTTTGACAAGGAAGGAAGACAAAAGGAGGTATCTTATGAAGGTTAGAATTAAATTTCAGAAATATGGAGCAATGAAATTTATAGGGCACCTTGATGTTATGAGATATTTTCAAAAGGCATTTCGCCGTGCTGGATATGAGAGTGAGTATTCCAAAGGCTACAATCCTCATCAAATAATGTCATTTGCCGCTCCATTAGGATTAGGGATTACAAGCGATGGAGAATACTTGGATGCTGAGCTTGTAAGGGCAGAGGATCCGGTTATTATGATTAAAAAGCTTAATGATGTTATGACAGAAGGCTTTCATATCACTGGGTTTAAGGTTTTAAAGGATAGAGAAGAGAACCAAAAAGCTGTATCAGCCATGTCATTGATGGATGTAGCTGATTACTTGGTTTCCCTTAAGGATGGTTATGATATTAATTCATCCATCAAAGACCAAGAGAGCTTTAAGAAGGTATTTGATAAATTCTTGGAACAGGATTCTATTGATATTGTTAAGAAGACCAAGAAGAATGAAACCAATGTTAATATAAAGCCTATGATAAAAGTTGTAGCCTACGATAAAAAGGAATTCCAGGAGAAGCTGGCTACTGTTGTCAAAGAAACACCTATTAAAGCTGTTAACTACGAAAGTGTAGCTGAAGCCTTTGATAATGGGATATTAGTTTATCTTCAGGTTAGTAGCAGTAGTGCAGAAAACCTTAAGCCTGAGCTAGTTATGGAAGCATTTTATGATTATCTCCAGCTTGAATTCAATAAGTTCGCTTGGCAGATACATAGGCTTGAGATATACACAAGGGATGAGGAAACTAAAAGATTGATTCCCCTTGATGAAAATGAAAGATAGAAAATCTTGGATTGGAGTTAATAATGAGCAATAAGTTGGTTATTGTAAAAAAGGACAAGCATATAATATCTTCTTTCTTTGAAACTATGAATTTGGTTCAGGTTTCTATAGACCAGGATGAGAATAATGGTATTCTTGGTAATATATATCTTGGTAAGGTAAAGAATATTGTAAAGAATATTAATGCTGCCTTTATAGAGATTGAGGGTGGAAGAATGTGTTATTATTCTTTAAAAGAAAATCCTTATCCCATTATGGCCAATACTCCATATACAGATGATAATGGACTTGTTAAAACCGATATAAAAGCAGGAGATGAGCTACTGGTTCAGGTTGTTAAGGAAGATGTTAAAACTAAAGCCCCTGTTGTTAGCTCTAATCTTAATTTGACTGGTAAATATGTTGCCCTTACCTATGGTAAATCCTTGGTCGGCGTTTCCGCTAAGATTAATGATGACAAGGAAAGAAGCAAACTTAAAAAAATCGGTCATGAATATCGTAATAAAGAGTTTGGTTTTATTATTCGAACCAACGCAGCTTATGCCCCAGAAGATAAGATTAGAAAAGAGATTGAACTGCTAATTGAAACATATAAATCAATTCGCCAATATGGAATACACAAGAATGTATTTTCAAGGATTTATCAAACCCCACCAAGCTATATCTGTGATATAAGAGATGGATATACACAGAAGGTAGACGAATTTGTAACTGATAATAAGGGCTTATATGAGCATATTAAGGATTATCTTACAAAATATCAGCCTGAGGATCTTAGTAAACTAAGATTTTATGAAGATTCATTGCTTAGTCTGACCAATCTATATGGGCTTAAGGATAAAATTGAGTCTGCTACAAAACCTTATGTGTGGCTAAAATCTGGAGGAACCTTAGTTATACAACCAACTGAAGCCCTAACGGTTATTGATGTTAAT
>DUNS01000159.1 GCA_012839235.1 Clostridiales bacterium | reverse complement strand
TAGTATTAAAATCGAGGATAGGATATATACGTCATTATTAAAAGTTATTGATACTACTCCTCCTATGGCTGAGAGTGTTAATTATACAGCAATGAAGAATGAGATTATTGCACCTGAAGCTTTCATATCTAATATAGTTGATAGCTCTAATGTTTCTATCAAATTTAAAGAGATACCAGACACATCAATTATAGGCGATCAAGAGGTCGTATTAATTCTAGAGGATGCCAGCAATAATGTGACAGAAATTACTACAAAGCTTACCATAGTTGATATATTGAATTCTATCACTTTAGAAGCGGGCTTTATACCTCACCTTACAACTAAAGACTTTGTTAAAGATGAAGGACAAGATGTTTCATTTGTTACAGATTTAAGCACTATCGATATGAGTAAACCAGCATCACATATTATTCAGTTGAATATCAATGGAACCATTAAGAATGCTGGAATTCAGATACTTGATACTATACCACCAACTGCTACTGTAGTAAATCAGGAAGTTTGGATTGGAGATACTATAGAAGCAGATGCATTTGTTACTGATATAGTAGATAAGACTTTAGTTCATGCATCATTCCTTGAGACTCCTGATTTTGCAAGGCTTGGTGAACACCAGGTAAAGATTATCTTAGAGGATGAGGGCCACAACATTACAGAACTTGATGCTGTCCTAACAATTTCAAAGGATGAGGAGGCACCAAGGATTTCAGGTGTAAAAGATAGAACCATATTCATTGGAGAAACCTTGTCATATCGTAATGGTATAAGTGTTACGGATAATAAGGATGATGAAGTAGAGTTACAGATTGATAGTAGCTCAGTCAATCTTAAAAAAGAAGGGATATACAAGGTTATATATACTGCTGAGGACTCTTCAGGTAATAAGGCTGAAAAGGTGGCTAATATAACAGTTGAAGCATTATTAGTTTCTAGTGAAACCCTGAATAAATTATCAGACGGAGTTCTGGACAATATTATTAATGATAATATGACACTTAAGGAGAAGGCCAAGAAAATATATACCTGGACCAAAGCTAATGTGGGTTATACCGGAAACTCCGATAAGTCAGACTGGATGGCAGAAGCATACCGCGGGTTTAAAAATGGTGTTGGAGACTGCTTTACATACTTTGCGGTATCTAAGGCCCTGCTTGATAGAGCCCAAATTCCTAATATTGATTTAACTAGATTAGGAGGCACCACAAGGCATTATTGGAGTCTGATTAATTGCGGCGAAGGATGGTATCACTTTGATTCATGTCCTAATAAGGATAAGAAAGATAGCTTTTATTTAACTGAATCAGAGGTGGAGAGGTTAACAGAATTGAGAGGTAAGAATTATTATGTATATGATAAAACCTTAATAGATGTAACGCCAGTAGAATAAATGAGTTTAATCATGAAAATATTGGGAGGAAGTGAATTAATAAGTGTGAAGGAAAAACACTTTCTCACTTGAAGGTAAATTATGAAGAAATTAGGTATTATTGGAGGTTTGGGTCCAATTGCAACAGAATATTTTTATAATCTAGTTATACACATGACCGATGCTAAAACAGATCAAGAGCATATAGAAATGATTATTTATAGTAAACCATCGATTCCAGATCGCACTGAGTATATACTTGGCAGGAGCAAGGAAAATCCTATTATTCCTATGATAGAGGTGGGTAAATTTCTAGCTAAGGGTGGAGCAGATTATCTTGTGATTCCTTGTATTACAGGGCACAATTTTTATGATATTATTTCAGAAAAAATAGGTGTACCTATTATTCATATGATTAGGGAAATAGCCAATTGCCTAGTCGAAAAAGGAGTTAGGTCAGTAGGAATTATGGCTACAGAGGGTACAATATATAGTAATCTTTTTCAGACAGAGCTGGATAACTATGGGATTAGCTCTATCCTTCCATCAAAGGCTAATCAGGCTAATGTTAATTGGCTAATATATAAGAATATTAAGGCCAATCAAGCTCCTGAGTTGGATAGATTCTGTCAGGTTAGTGAGGAGCTGTGGAGTTTGGGTGCAGAGCTTATAATCCTTGGATGTACCGAGCTTTCTTTAATAAAAAGGGATTATCCATTGGGACAAGGTTATATCGATGGAATGGAAGTCTTGGCTAAAAAATGCGTAGAGCTTTGTGGTGGAAAGCTTAAGGATGAATACAAAGATTTATGTTCAAAAAGGATTGAACAATATTTAAAAATGTCTGGATCATAGACAGTGTTGAATCATAAATCACATAAATATAGGGAGCAGGTTGAAGTAGAATGCAAAGAAATGTCTTAGAATATTTGGAACAAGCTATTCTTAAGGTTCCTAAAAAAACAGCATATATAGGGGATAATGAAGACAAAACATTTGAAGAGGTATACCAAGAGTCAAGAGCGATTGCTACCTTTCTTCATGAGAAGAATAATTATAATGAACCTATAGTTGTGTTCATGGGTAAGAAACCAAGAACAATAGTCACCTTTTATGGTGTTATTTATAGTGGTAATTATTATGTTCCAGTAGATGAAGAGATGCCAAAGCATAGAATTGAACTTATTTTTCAAAGCCTTAGTCCAAGAGCAGTAATATGCGATGAAGAAACATCCTCATTACTAGATTCCTACGGCTATAAAGGAAATGTCTATCTCTACCATGAGATGATAAAGACTAAGGCCTGTGATGAAATAATTAATTCCATAAGGGACAAGCAGCTTGATACTGATCCTATATATATAGTATTTACCTCTGGATCAACAGGTGTACCTAAGGGTGTTGTTGCTTGCCATCGCTCAGTAATTGATTATATTGATAACCTTTCAGAAGTGCTAAGGTTTGACGAGGATACTGTGTTTGGTAATCAGACCCCCTTGTATGTGGATGCCTGCCTTAAGGAGCTATATCCAACCCTTAAATTCGGCGCAACCACTTATCTAATTCCTAAGAGCCTATTCATGTTCCCTCTACAATTAGTGGAATATCTTAATGAGCATAAGATTAATACAATATGTTGGGTAGTATCTGCCCTTACCATGATATCAGCCCTTGGAGCATTTGAAAAAGAGGTTCCAAGATACCTTCACACAATAGCTTTTGGTAGTGAGGTATTCCCCATAAAGCAGTTTAATCTATGGAGAAAGCATAGACCGGAAGCAAGATTTGTGAATCTATATGGACCTACAGAGGCAACTGGTATGTCTTGCTATTATGAGGTGAATAGAGAATTCCAGCTAGATGATGTAATTCCAATCGGAAGGCCCTTTAAGAATACTGAGATTATCTTATTAGATGATAATAAAGAGTTAGCAAAAAAGGGAGAAGTGGGGGAAATATGCATAAGAGGGACATCCCTAAC
>DUNS01000016.1 GCA_012839235.1 Clostridiales bacterium | reverse complement strand
TGTCAAGATGACAGAGAGCACTTCTTTATACAACAGGTAATCTATCAAATCCCTTCTGTAAATCCTCATCACTTGGAATATAATCTGTCATAGTACCTTCATGGTAGGAGTTATAGGCAGTCATGTCAAAATATCCGGTTCCAGTTAAGCCGAAGAGTATGGTCTTAGCCTCACCACTTTCTTTGCACTTAAGGGCTTCATCAATTGCACCCTTTATTGCATGGGAGGATTCTGGAGCAGGGAGGATTGATTCCTGCTTAGCAAAAAATACTGCAGCTTCAAAAACCTTGGTCTGCTCTACTGAAACAGCCTCCATAAAGCCGTCGTGATAAAGCTTTGATAGGATTGGGCTCATTCCGTGATATCTTAGTCCCCCTGCATGATTGGCTGATGGCATGAAGTCACTTCCTAAGGTGTACATCTTAGCAAGAGGAGTTACCTTACCTGTATCGCAGAAGTCATAAGCGTAGCGACCCCTTGTTAAGGAAGGGCAAGAAGCTGGTTCCACAGCGATAAATCTAGGAGAAGCCTTTCCTAGTAGTTTATCCTGCATAAACGGAGCAATAAGCCCACCAAGGTTAGAGCCTCCTCCGGCGCAACCTATTACTATATCAGGGTATTCGTCAAGTAATTCCATAGCTTGCTTTGATTCTAAGCCGATGATTGACTGATGAAGAACTACTTGATTAAGAACCGAACCAAGAACATAGCGACATCCTTCTGTTGAAACTGCTTTTTCAACAGCCTCAGATATAGCACAGCCCAGACTACCTCCAGTATCAGGATTATCTCCTAGAATTTTGCGACCAACATTAGTAGTCAAACTAGGACTAGGAATAATATCTCCATCAAATGTTTGTATAACTGATTTGCGAAAAGGTTTCTGTTCATAGGAGCACTTAACCATGTAGACTGTTAGGGGAATGTTGAAATAGGAGCAGGCCTGAGCCAGGGCTGTTCCCCATTGTCCCGCACCAGTTTCAGTAGTAAGACTTGTAAGACCTTGCTCCTTAGCATAATAAGCCTGTGCCACGGCTGAATTAAGCTTATGGCTTCCAGAGGTATTGTTACCCTCGAACTTGTAATAAATCTTAGCAGGGGTATCCAATGCCTTTTCTAGGTTATAGGCTCTAATAAGTGGAGAAGGGCGGTAGATCTTATAAAATTCCTGTATTTCTTCTGGAATGTCAAAATACCTAGTGTCGTTATCTAACTCTTGATGGGTAAGCTCTTTGCAGAATACGGGATAAAGATCCTCCGCTTTACAGGGCTTTAGTGTCCCGGGATTAAGTAATGGATCAGGTTTCTCCTTCATATCTGCTCTTAGATTGTACCATTGCTTTGGCATCTGCTCCTCGGTCAGGTAAAACCTGTGTGGAATTTTCTTTGACATAATAGTTCTCCTTTCGATAGAAACAATAGTTTATTAATCGATGAAGCAATGTTAGTCACCTGGAGTCTAGTACAAGAGAATTAAAAAAGACTTCTGTCACAGTATTTCTACTGGGACAAAAGTCTTGATAACTTCTGCGGTACCACCCGGTTTGGTGCAATGCACCCTCTTGTTTCATATACTAACATATATGCTCCCTTGATAACGGATGGAGTTTCCCGTTAGGCATTACTCAGCAGATATGTCTGCCTTTCTTCCTACCCTCGCAAGTCCATTCACCATGATACCCATTGCTGCAATCCCACCACCTGCAACTCTCTGTAAATAAATATTCAAGGCTACTATTCTTGCTCATCGGTTTATCGATTTAGATTAATATAATTTAAAACTTCACTCTTGTCAAGTACTAAATTAAAATTATTTTTAGTAATAAATATAAATTTATTTATTTTTTGTTTTTATTAGATGGAAGAACCTGAACAAATCGTTTTGTTATTTCTGCCGGTCGTGTTATTGCTGTTCCTACCACTGCGGCTAGTACTCCAAGACCCATTATTTTCTCTAATTGTTCTGGTTGCCATATTCCGCCTTCGGCAATCACAGGACAGCTACAGTTATTAACCATTTGTGAAAGAAGATCAATGTTGGGAAGACTAGCATCTTTTGTATATTCCGTATACCCGTGTAGTGTAGAGGCCACTATATCAAAACCTATCTGGGAAGCATGAATAGCCTCATCATAAGTAGAGCAATCCGCCATAAAGAGCATATCTGGATATTTTTTTCTTATTTCTTTAAAAAAAACATCTAGAGATATGCCTCCTGGTCGTAATCGTTGCGTGGCATCTAGGGCGATGATTTCGCATCCAGAAAGAGCCAGAGCATCTATCTCTTTTATAGTAGGTGTGATATAAACATTGCTATCAGGATACTCTTTTTTAATAATTCCTATGATTGGAAGATCAACAGCTTTTTTGATTTCTATAATATCTTCCACTGAGTTGGAACGAATTCCAGAAGCCCCACCCATCATAGCGGCAACAGCCATTCGAGACATTATGTAGGAGCTGTGTAGTGGCTCATCCTCCAAAGCTTGACATGAAACAATTAGCCCACCTTTTAGTTTGTTAAGAATAGTATTCATTGTTTATCCTTTCTTATTTATGATAGGGGATCTTATACTTTCAATCTAATTATTTAACTCTTTTATAGTTTTGCGATAGAAAGTTAAAAGATGATTAATGTGAGAGCTACTTCTAGAAAAACCTCCTGAACGATTTCGCTTCATCCAGAGCTTATAATGTTTTTTGAGGATATCATCTAAAAGTATAAAAAGTTCTTTTAAGTCCCTAGTCAAAAGTTCTTTGTCATCTCGGTGATTCTTTAAGGAATGATATAGTTTAGCACCATGGTGAACCATACGGATACCGTTTTCCATCTCCTCCTTAATAAGAATTCCTTCCTGACTATTCAGGTTAAGTTTACTGATCCTTAATGAAAGGTCATCTAGATAGGAACATAAATTAGTATAGTCAAAATTTATAACAAGCTCTTGTTCAGGAATACCGTTAGTTTTGGCTATGTTAGCAGAAAGCTTTAATAAACGATCCATTTTAAGATCAAATTCCTCTATAGAGTCGAAGTAATACTTACTGGACATAACTGAAAAACACAGGGTGGTATTATATAGAGGTGCCTGTTCTAGGACATAATAGTTCCCTAAATCATATGCAATATCAAAAGCTTCTTCTGATTGGTCTTCATATATATATCTGTTGCAGAACCATCGTGCACAATCCAACTGTCCATCAATGCCACTCCATGAATAGAGGCCTGTAATTGCAAAGGCTGGATAGCTTGCTGAAATATATTGCCAATGTCCTAGATCGCCCCAGTCTGTGGTGATGATTCCCTCTCCACCAAATCGTATGGAGCAGTCAACCGCATCCATAATATTCTTTTTCATGTTGTCGGATCGACCTGTAAGGGAACCCCAAGAGCTAGTCCCTGGGCAGAGACAGTATCTGAGACCTGTATTCTGTAATAAACGGGCATGGCTCTCAAAATGGGCCTCACCTTCATAAATCCAGTCAAGTAAAACAATATCCTTGGGGAAATCTTTCAAGCACTCTGGATTATGGAGAACTATATCTCCCCACATTAGCATCGTGCGTCCCTTAGCTCTACAATAGGAATTAAGCTTTTTTACATAGTCCATAAAGAGCTTTGTGCGACCATGTTTTTTGGCGTATTCAAGATTTTTACCGCGGCCCAGCTCAAAAGGCTCATCTAAGTTAAGATTAACATATTCCGATTCAAAGTTCTCAAGGATAGAATCAAGCATATTGGTAACAAATTGATAGCTTTCCTCATTTCTAGTATCCAAGGTCATAGGAGGACGCCAGTATATATTTTCAAACATAAACCCATCTTCACATTCAGCTAGATGATTGTACTGTGGGGTGGCTAACCATTTTTCCATATGTCCAAGCACATTCTGATTGGGCACTAGATCTATGAAAAGGCTCTTGGCATAGCTATTCAATGCTTTAATATCATTAGCAGTAATAGGGGTTTCATCAGCAAAAAGATAACGATGCTCTTCATAGTCATATGAAAAGCCTTCCATATATAGCTCTATGTGATTAATTCTCATGGAAGCAAATTTATCCAATAAAGAGTAGAGAGTATCAAGTGTTGGTATTTTATCCCTTCCCACATCTAGTAGAAGACCGCGGGTCTTAAGGGCAGGCTCATCAAAAAGTGATAGATATGGTAAGTTCCCATTGGTTTGATCTCTTAACTGCTTAAGTACCTCCATTGCATAAAAGAGTCCAGCGGCAGATGCTGCTTTTATTACGACACCCTCAGCATCAACAACAATTTTAAAGCTTTCTTTATTCCCTGATGCCAATGAAACATTAAAGGGGATGGTTCCATCGCTTTTAAATAAAGTGGATAGATTTTCAAAAAAATTATATCCTGAAGCTTTACATTCCTTTTGAAGATCATCATCAAGGCTGATTTTAAAGCCAGTGCTAGTGTTCAGGATTTCTTGCCCAAAGCTACATTCTTTGGGTTGTGGATATATCTTATACATATTGACGCCTCATCTTTCTAGAATCTACTGATTATATTTTAGAACCATAGAAAAAATCTAACAAATAATTAGATGTCATAATAATAGCATAAGATGATAAATATGACAATATACAAAAGAATTAATGGGTATTAATCGTATATATATAACAAAATCCATTGACACATCTAAAACCCTAAGGTATTATTAAAAACATAATATCATACAAAAAGTATGAAATGGAGGATGTTTTGATGAATAAAATTATTTTTTTACCCCTTGATGAGCGTCCCTGCAACTATCTATATCCATCCTATATCGGAGATATCAGTGGTATCGACATGAAAATCGTACCTAAAGAGATAATGGGAGCCTTCAAGAAAGAGGCTGATGTGGAAGCAATCTGGCAATGGACAAGAAAAGAAGTAAGTGGTGCTGATTACTTAATTGTGTCTATGGATTTATTCATATATGGTGGAATTGTTCCTTCTCGCCTACATCATTTGTCAGAGGCAACTTGTAAGGAGAGGATTGACCGGCTCCGCATCCTAAAAAATGAAAATCCCAAGCTACAAATATTTGCCTATCAGCTTATTACTCGGGCTCCAGCTAGGGATGGTTCTGGTGAGGAACCGGATTATTATGAGGACTATGGCTATCGTATCTTTAGATATGGTGTTATTACTGATAAAGAGCAAATCGGTGCTGCTTCAGAGGAGGAGTTATTAGAAAAGGAAAAGATATGTAATGAAGTACCAGCAGAATACTTAGAGGATTTCTTGAATCGCCGACGTCAAAACTATCAAAATAATCTAAGTACGATTTCACTGGTGAAGGACGGCATAATAGATTTCATGATTATTCCATTAGATGATTGTAAGGAATATGGTTATGCACCTGCAGAAAGGAAGAAAATTAGTTCCTATAATGCAAAGCATAATCTGTTTTCAAAGATAATGATGTATCCAGGAGCAGATGAGGTAGGATGTACACTACTTGCCCGTGCAATAAATCAGGTTTCAGGTGTTAAACCTAAGGTTTATATAGATTATTCTTCCTTGAGAGGACAATTCCAGATTCCCAGCTATGAAGATAGAAGTATAGGTGAAACAGTACAATATCAACTACTAGCAGCAGGATGCGAGCCTGCAGAAAGCTCCCATGAAGCAGATTGTATATTGTTGGTTAATCCACCCACCTTATTCAGTCTTCGACTTGAAAAGGAGTTAGTTACTGATGAAATAATAATGGAAAGTGAACGAAACTTGATTGCTTTTGCGTCTCGAATCAAAAAGTACCTAGATCGTGGGCTATTGTGTGGAATGGCGGATTGCGCCATACCAAACGGTGCAGACCGGGCGTTAATGCAGGTATTATACGAGGAGAATTTGCTCTATAAACTGGTTACCTATTCAGGGTGGAATACATCTTCTAATACCCTTGGAACTGCCATAGCCCACTTGGTTTCTCATTACACAACTAAAAAGTGTGGAAGGCTTAGTGAACGTGAGGCAAGGATATCAAGTGATTTCCGTTATCTACGTTATATGGAGGATTGGGGATACATGGCATGTGTCCGTAAAGAGGTAACTGACAGCTTGAAGAATATCGACCCAGATATTGGCTTCTTATATTTGAAGGATAAAGAGCCAGTGGTTCGAGAGATTGTGAGAGATAAATTATATGAATTTGAGTCTAAGTATTTACCCAAGGAGAATAGAAGTATAAATGTAACTATGCCTTGGAATCGTATGTTCGAGATTGAGCTAACACTTAAGAGCTAAAGGAGGATAAGTATGAGACTTTTGCTTTTAGATATAGGAGGAACTGCCATAAAAGGGTCTTTCTGTATTGATGAAGATATGGGACCTATTCATGAAATACCATCCCAAGCTATAAAAGGTGGAAATGTTTTAATTGAGAATGTAACCAAGCTGATTACTTCTATGGAGAAGGAACATGGGAGAGCAGATGCAATTGGTATCTGTACAGCGGGTCGGGTAGATGTAAAAAAAGGATTAATTACATATGCGAACGAGAACATACCTGGCTATACAGGGATGAAAGTTAAGGAAATTATAGAAAAAAGGTTTCAAGTCCCAGCTTATATAGAAAATGATGTAAGAGCAGCAGCTATTGGGGAGGGTACTTATGGAGATGCTTCCCCTTTTTCAGACTACCTTACCTTGACCTATGGTACAGGAATTGGTGGTGCCATAGTTATGGGTAAAGAAATTTACAGAGGATCAGATGGCAGTGCAGGAGAGTTCGGGTTATTGGTTACACATGCTGAGGATGTAGTAGATGGCATACCTTATAGTGGATGTTATGAAAAGTATGGTTCTGTAACTGCCTTAGTGAATAAAGCTAAGGAGCTAGATCCGTTCCTATCTGATGGTAGAAAGATATTTGAACATATAGAGGTTTATAAGGTGAGGAATATTGTTGAAGAGTGGTGTCATGAAGTAGCTATTGGTCTGTCTTCCCTTATTCACATATTTAATCCACCATGTATAATACTGGGAGGTGGGATAATGCAGCAAGCCCTTGTAGAAAGTCTAGTGAAAAGTAAAGTTTCTAGTCTTATGATAGGAGATATTGATGAGGTGTGTATTAAAAGTGCTAGTCTAGGGAATATGGCTGGAATTTATGGAATGAGAGCAATTATAGAAGCAGATTTTCTATAGTAATTAAAATTAGATCTACTGAAGTTATAGGCTTATAAAAAGGTCTATAACTTCAATAGAGCTAATTCAGACTAGTTACTCGTATTATTTGAGTTTTCCTTATCGCAGCGGCTTATATCTAAGTAGTTGTAAAATGTGAATTTACTGATATCTAGTAATTCACAAACCTTTTCACTGGATTTGGTAATCAGGAAGGCGCCCTTCTCATCTAGGATACGAATAAAAGCAATTTTATCGCTTTTAACCATATCGGAATAATCTTTACCTATCTGTCTATGTGCAAGTTCGATTAGGTTTTCTAGAAGTGAATTAACATCTGATGGAAAGATTTCCTCTTCATTCACATTAAAATGGTTTAGCTGTCTTAAAAAGCTTTCAAATTGAAGTGTATCTGTAATGTCAAAATTAACACAGATAGAACCAATAATTTTACCATCATCATCCTTTATGTATATAGAGGATGAACGTAGGATACGTCCTTCCGGTAGGGTTGTTACATAGTTAAAACGATCCCCGTTTTCTACGGTACCACGAAGAACCTCAAGACCTAGATTACTACCACAGCCTCCTACAGTTCGATTAGTGACATGTCCGTTTCTAATATCGATAATGGTGTTGTCATAATCCTTAGTTAAATCATGAAGGACAACTTCGCACTTGGGGCCAAAATGATTCTCAATCATTGATAAAACTTGTTGGAGGAATGGCAGCTCCTCTTGTATAGACTTCATATATATCTCCCTTCTAAAAGAATACGCTTTGCTTATATTGAAAAGTCGTATAGAGCCTTAAGGCTCATATTATGAACATTATAACAGTTAATTAATTACTTAACAATAGATAGCCTTAAAAATTATTTGAATTAATTATGTAATCTGTGGTGAATAAAGGTGATAAACTAATAAAAAGTTTTGTGTAATTCCATAATAATGTATAATTTCACAGTATTAGTGTAATTTGATATATTGTATTTTATGGATTTAAAAGTTCTAATACGTGCTTTAGCCCATATGATACAAGGGAATTACATGTATATAATTGATAAGAAGGATAAGTTCATAAGGATTTTGATTAATACAAAAAGTAAGAAAAACAATTCAAACTAAAAATAAGTTAGAAAACACCTTGAAAATATAAAAAAATGACTTCTCATTTTATATGAAATTAATGGAATTGATATGTATATGTGAAAATGTCTAAAAATATTATACGTAATAATGTGTGATTTACAATAGTTATAGCTTGTTTGATGTAAATTAATGTTGAAACATTAAAACCTAACAAAAAAACAATAAAATTATTAAAAAGCTTTGACATCTTAAAAAAAGTATGATAATCTAAAGATGTTAAAAAAATATTGGTGCAAAATATTAATAAAAGTATGAACATGCTAATAATGTTTTTGCAAAATACGGGAGGTATTAGAATGAAAAAGAAATTACTTTTGGCTGTCATTACTGCAATGTTGACATTTGCAATGGTAGCATGTGGTGGTAAAGATGATAAGCAGCCATCTACAAGTCCTGGCAATCAGGATACAAAAAATGAAACAAGTGATGAAGCTAAAGACAATACTGAAAAAGAAAAAATAATTTTTTGGTATGCTCATAAGAGTGAAGAGGCTAAGGCATTCGAGGAAGCAATTGCAGACTTTAATGCACAGTCAGATAAGTATGTAGTAGAAGGCTTAAGTGTAACAGATAAACAAAAATTAATTGTAGCTCTTTCCGGTAGTGATGCACCAGATGTAATTGAAGTATCTAATCAAGATATCTTGGCATATTCATCCGAGGGAATGCTAGAAGATATCGGAACTATTGCCAAAGAAAATGGATATGATATGGATGCTATATATTCACAACAGGCAATTCACTCCAATGAACGAGATGGAGTAATATATGGTGTTCCTTTTGCAGCTCAGATCATTCAGATGTTCTATAACAAAGATATTCTTGCAGAGCTTGGATACGATGCACCACCAGAAACTATGGAACAACTTTTTGAAATGGCAGTAGAAGCAACAGAAGTTGATGAGAATGGAGTTATTACCCGTGTAGGATATCCTTTATTCCCCTTAGCATCAGCTAGACAAGAGCTTATCTATGCTTTCGGTGGAAGATGGTGGTCCGAAGACGGATTAAGTGTAACACCTGATAATCCTCATATTTTAGAATCTCTTAATATGAACTTAAAATATCGTGAAAAATATGGTATTGAGAAGGTTCAGGAATTTGTTGCAACATCCAATACTAATAGATATACTGAGAATGACATGTTCTTTGCTGGTAAACAGCTGTTCCGTTTTGATGGACCATGGCTTGCAACAATGGCTGCTGACTGGGGTCCAGATGTTAACTTTGGTGTGTCCATGATACCTGGCACAGAGGCTAATCCAGAGTTAAGAGGTGTGAGCCGCTATGAGACTAATTCATTAGCTATACCTGTGGTTTCAGAGCATAAAGAAGGTGCATT
>DUNS01000158.1 GCA_012839235.1 Clostridiales bacterium | reverse complement strand
TACATAACCTTTTTCACTTTATTTAATGCTGATGGTATTGTGGCTGGAGAAGCATCTGCAATCTGGGGAGTAATAGCTTTATTTATCGGTGCTATTATACTCTTTGCTGGGGCTATAGCGATATTTACCAGGAAGGACCTGCATATATAAAGGGAGTTGATGAGGAAATGATTAATCTTATTATCTTGGTGTTACTATTTTCAATTTATTCATTTATTGGATGGATTATGGAAACGATATACGTAAGCTTTAGACATAAAAAGTTTGTAAACAGGGGCTTTTTACATGGCCCCTTTTGCCCTATTTATGGATTTGGAGCTATTTTGGTTCTTCTGGGTGCTAGGTATATTGATAATATTACTGACAAGGTACCATTGTCTTACATAATACTTATTATTTATTCTATATTTATAACTTCTGCCATAGAATTTGTTACTGGCTACCTATTGGAGAAAATATTTCATCAGAAATGGTGGGACTACAGTAATCACCCTATGAATATAAAGGGCTATATATGTCCTCAGATTTCCCTATATTGGGGAGCCTTGGCATTTGTATTTATACAATTCATTCATCCTAGAATTAATAAATTGATTTTGACTATTCCAGATCAGTTTCAAATTATTGTTTCAGTATTACTTATACTTTACTTTGCGACGGATACAATTAAAACAGTAATTAATCTTATTGATTTAAGAAAAATTATCGTCCATTATTCCAATGTCTCCATTCAAATATATCGTAATAAAATTTTAAAATACAGACGATATTTCCAAGCGTTTCCACGATTACAGGCTTTAAACTCTGGAATAAAGAATCGAGATATTAAGGGTATTCTTAATGATAGAATCGGTAAGTTAAAAGCAGAGATAAAAACAAAAATTGACCAAAGAAGGGATTGGAAGTAAGAAAGGCTTATAATGTATAAAATGATGACAAAAGCCCCTATTTATGTTATAATTCCTTTGGTTTTGATGCGAAGAAAGTTATGGGTGTGAGCATATGGAAATGATTATAGATAATTATAAGATAAATTATAAGATTACTGGAGAAGGTAAGACTGTAGTTATCCTTCAGGGGTGGGGAACCTCCTTGGAGATGTATGATACAATTGCCAACTCTCTTAGTTCAGATTATAGAGTGATTCAACTGGATTTTCCAGGCTTTGGTCACAGTGATGAACCAAGGGAGGCTTGGAGTGTAGATGATTACGCAAACTTTGTACTAAAGTTCCTAGATAAATTGGATATTAGGGAAGCATCATTAATAGGTCATTCATATGGTGGGAGAGTCATAATTAAGCTTGCTAGCAGAGATGAACTTCCAATAGAGATTGAGAAGATAGTATTAATAGACAGTGCTGGAATTCTTCCGAAAAAGTCACTAAAACAGAAGACTAAGATTAGAATATATAAGATTGGTAAAAAACTAGCTAATACAAAAATCCTTCAGATGCTTTTTCCTGAGGCTATTGATAATTGGAAAAGCAAGCAGGGCTCACCTGACTATCGCAACGCTACACCAATTATGAGGCAGTGCTTAGTAAAGGCAGTTAATGAGGATCTTACTGACAATCTAGTGAGGATTAAGGTAGATACTCTTCTAGTATGGGGGGATCAGGATACGGCTACTCCTATTTCAGATGCTCATATTATGGAGAAAGCAATTCCCAAGGCTGGATTAGTTGTGCTAAAGGGAGCAGGACATTTTTCATTTATTGACCAACCTTATATATTTGATAAGGTAATGAAATCTTATTTTGAAATAAGCTAAAATGTATGTAGAAAGGTATGGTTATTAAGATGGAGATAGTTGATGTTATATATATTATAAGCCTTATAGCTTTTATATTAACCTTTATTTATGAAATCAAGTACAATCTACATATGTTTCAGCTTAATGGTTATAAAAACAAGGTGCATTTTACCTGGTTACAACAAAATAAGGGAAAGCAAAGTGTGCTTATTATTCACTTTCTTGGGGCCATATTGATAGGGTTATGGCCTAACCTGGTTATGGGTGTTCTGCTTTTAGTTGGAACACTTATAGTATTATCATATTATTATTCCTTAAGTAGAGCTAAAGCAAAGAAAAAGCTGGTCTACACACATAGGGTTAAAAGATTGATTGCTACAAACTCTATAGTTGCTCTGTCAATAATAGTATTACTTATATTGGCAGGATATAGATTTGGATGGAATAATATCTGGAAGGGTAAGAGTGGTTGGCAATTGGCTATTCTGGGAGCATCAATGATTTGCTTTTTTGAGCCCTTGTTAGTTATCTTAACGAATATAATTAATAAACCCATTGAAAAGGGAGTTAATAATCATTATATTAATGATGCTAAGAGAATGCTAAAGCAAAGTCCCAATCTTCTTGTTATTGGTATAACTGGAAGCTACGGTAAGACCAGTGTTAAGTACTTTCTTTCAACCCTTTTACAGGCAAAGTACAATGTGCTAATTACTCCAGAAAGCTATAATACTCCTATGGGTGTAGTTAAGACCATTAGATCAGAGCTTAAGCCTATCCATGATATATTTGTATGTGAGATGGGGGCTAGAAATATTGGTGATATTAAAGAATTATGTGATATTGTTCATCCAACACATGGTATAATTACCTCAATTGGACCTCAGCATCTAGAATCCTTTTTGACAATTGATAATATTATTAAGACCAAGTTCGAACTGGCAGATGCACTTCCTAAGGAAGGCATGGTGTTCTTGAATGGAGATAATGAATATATTCTGGGGAAAAAGGGCCTAAACAACCCTATTTACTACAGTACGGATAATCCAAATGCCGGTTATAGAGCTTCTGATATTAAAGTTTCATCTAAGGGAACAGAATTTACAGTTATTAGTCCAAGCAATGAAAAAGCACAGTTTCAGACCAAGCTATTAGGAAGTCATAATGTAGTTAATATAGTAGCAGCTATTGCTGTGTCTAACTCCCTTGGAATTCCTCTAGAAGACTTAACTATACCTGTTAGAAGATTACAACCAGTAGAGCACAGATTGCAGTTGATTGAGAAGGGTGGTAATCTTACTATTATAGATGATGCTTATAATTCTAACCCTGTAGGTTCTAAGGCAGCACTTGATACCCTAGCCCTTTTTGATGGGTTAAGAATTCTTATAACTCCAGGAATGGTTGAACTTGGAACTCAAGAGGATTACTATAATGGGGAGTTTGGCAAACAAGCGGCTACTAGATGCGATTATGTGATACTTGTAGGAAAGAAACAAACCGAAGCAATTCAGAATGGCTTACTAGGTGCAGGTTTTGATAAAACAAAGCTCTATGTCACTGATCATTTTGAAGATGCAATTAAACACGCCTATAATATCCAGACGGATAAACATAAGTATATATTATTAGAAAATGATTTGCCAGATAATTATTGAGAAAGGTAAGGTATTGCTATGAAAACAAAGGTTGCAGTGATGTTTGGTGGCAAAAGTGTTGAACATGAAGTTTCAATAATTTCAGGTATACAGGCTCTTGCTAGCATGGATACAGATAGATATGATATCCTTCCAGTATATATCACAAAGAAAAACGAGATGTATATTGGTGACGACATAGGGAACATAGATGCTTACAAGAACATAGATAATTTGCTTAAGAATAGTCAACGAGTTATTATGATCAATGATGAAGGACATGTAAAACTATTATCCTATCCATTTAAAATATTCAAGAAAACCACAGAAATTAGTATTGATGTGGCATTTCCCATAGTTCATGGTACAAATGTGGAGGATGGTACACTTCAAGGCTTTCTAAAAACATTGGGAATTCCATTCGTAGGGTGTGATGTAACCGCTTCTGCAATTGGAATGGATAAGTATATTATGAAGACAGTGCTGAAGGATAACAATATTCCTGTATTGGATTGCCTCCATTATACAACTTCTGACTATAAGAACATTAATGTAATGATTGATAATATCGAAAAAGAGCTAGGATACCCTGTTATTGTAAAACCTATTAATCTTGGTTCTAGCGTTGGAATTAATCTAGCCAATGATAAAAATGAATTGCTATCAGCTATAGATGATGCTTTCCTTTATGCTAATAAGATACTGGTTGAGCGTGGAATTAAGAACTTAAGGGAAATTAATTGTGCAGTCTTAGGGGATATAAGTGATGCTATCGCTTCAGAATGTGAAGAGCCTCTGCACAATGATGATATATTAAGCTATGAGGATAAATATCTTAGCAATGCTAAGGGTGGATCTAAGGGAATGGCCAGTGTTCAAAGGAAGATTCCTGCTGATTTAACCGTTGAAATGAGGGAAAAGGTTCGTTCCATGGCAGTGGAGGCCTTTAAACAACTGGGCTGTAATGGTGTGGCAAGAATTGATTTCATGATTGATGAGGATGAGGGAACCTTATATTTTAATGAAATAAACACCATACCAGGCTCCTTGTCATTCTATTTATGGGAGCCTATGGGTATGCCATATAAGGAACTTCTTAACAGATTAATTGATTTGGCTTTGAAAAGAAGCCGTGAAGAAGAAAATATTACCTTTTCCTTTGAAACCAATATTTTAAATATGCAATCAAAAGGTGGAGTTAAGGGAATTAAGTAATAATATTAGCAAAGAAGATTAGACCCCAATTGAATAAATTAGTTACCTAAGAATCATGGTGAAAGAGACTGAGAACTCTTATCACCATGATTTTTTAATGCACAGGAATGTTTGTCTACACAACTTTATTTTACAAAGATAACAAAAGAATGCAAAAAAGCACAACTTGATTTCATGACTTTTAACATTATTACAGATAGAATACATATAGGCATAGGAAAACTGTATACAAACGTATTCATGATAACTATGTTTTTCGGCATATTGCATATCAATAAGGGGGAAAAATAAGATGCCTAAAGCGCTAAATACAGCAAAAGCACCTAGTAAAGGATTTGCGAAAAGGAAAAAAAATTTGATTCTGCTATCTATGGTAGCGCCAGGAGCTATATGGCTTATATTACTGCGATACATACCAATGTTTGGTATCGTAATTGCCTTTAAGGATTATAAATTCTATTCCAAAAATCCTACATTTATAAATAACATCATACATAGTGATTGGGTTGGTCTTAAGAACTTTGAGTTCCTTTTTACCACAACGGATTCTTGGGTTATGATACGGAACACCATTGGATATAACATGTTGTGGATCGGGCTAGGACTGGTAATATCAGTAGCTTTCGCACTAATGCTTAATGAGATTACTAATAAGTTTGTAGCAAAAGCACATCAAACCTTAATGTTTTTCCCGTATTTCCTAAGTTGGATTGTTGTAAGTTACTTTGTTATGGCCTTTCTTGATCCTACTAGAGGCTTATTACCACATCTTTTTAAGGATTGGGGATTAGAGCCTGTTAACTGGTATCAAGATCCAAAGCCTTGGCCTCTTATCTTAACCATATCAAATCTCTTGAAGAACACTGGTTATTCTACAATTTTATATCTGGCAGCTATTACGGGTATTGATAAGAGTCAATATGAAGCGGCAGCAATTGATGGTGCGACCAGGTGGAAGCAGATTATATACATAACAATTCCTTGTATTAAACCAATGATCGCAGTACTGCTAATTATGAATCTGGGTAAGGTCTTTAATTCGGATTTTGGTTTATTCTTTACAGTACCAAAAAATAGTGGCCCACTTTTTCCAACAACTCAGACAATAGATACCTACGTTCACAGGGCTATCTTTGCAACAGGTAGTATGGGTATGAGTGCTGCAGCCAGTCTTTTACAGAATATAGTTGGCTTTGTATTTCTTATGGGAGCCAATACAATTGTTCGAAAAATTGACGAGGACAGCAGCCTGTTTTAGGTAAAGGGAGGAGACTATGATGAATAATAGCAAGAATATGATCAAATATGACAGAGCCAAAAGAAATAAACGGCTCAATAAAATATCTATACCAGCTGAGATTATTATTAATATTATACTTGGAGCGTTTTGTTTGTTATGTGTTATACCATTTATATTCGTGATAATAATATCTTTTACCTCAGAAAACAGCATTAGGGAGAATGGTTTCTCTTTTATCCCTGCAGAATGGTCTTTGCAAGCCTATGAGTTTGTATTTGAACTTGGTGACCAGCTATGGCGTTCATACTTTAATAGCTTCTATATCACCATATTAGGTACCTTATTAAGCGTATTAATATGTGTTTTTTATTCATATGCCCTATTTAGAACTGATTTTAAGTATCGTAAGTTTTTTACCTTCTTCTGCTTCTTCACCATGTTGTTCGGAGGAGGTTTGGCACCAACCTATGTAGTTAGTAAGCAACTGCTTGGATTGAGCGATAATTATTCAGC
This sequence comes from Clostridiales bacterium, assembly GCA_012839235.1. Lineage (GTDB taxonomy): Bacteria > Bacillota > Clostridia > Lachnospirales > Lachnospiraceae > Mobilitalea. Next base: position 23,791 of record DUNS01000158.1, on the reverse strand, counting down.
TATGATTGTACCGGCCTTGCTTAGTCCTTTTAATGTGATAATAATGCGAACATTTTTCCAAACCTCTATTCCAACAGAATTAATTGAAGCAGCAGCAATTGATGGCAGCGGTGAATATAACACTTTATTTAGAATTGTAACGCCTATCGCAAAGCCTGGAATAGCAACGGTGGCTCTTCTTTATGCTCTAGCTTATTGGAATGATTGGTATCTAGCAATGCTTTATGTTAAGGATGCCAGCAAAATACCTCTGCAATACTTGCTAATGCAAACCCAAAACTCAGTTGACTATCTTTTGAAAAATAGTTCCCAGATTGGGGCGGGGGTAGTAAAGGAGCTTAGCAAGCTCCCTCAGGATAGTTTGAGGATGGCCTTGGTGGTGCTTATTGTTATACCTATAGCATGTGCATACCCATTCTTCCAAAGATACATAATTTCGGGACTTACCGTAGGTTCAGTAAAGGGGTAAATACGGCTATAACATAATGCCGATTACATGATAATTATTAATTAAAGAGGAGGATTAGATTTATGAAAAAAGTTCTATCAGTTGTGCTGTGTATTATGCTTTTGACCGGCTTATTAGTTGGTTGTGGCACTAATTCAGACAAAGACAAGGTCACCAATGAGACCTCTAACAAAACAGAGACCGAAACTAATGACACAAAAGATGTAGCAGATGAATCAGAACTAGAACATGTTACTTTAAAATGGTACCTCCATGGTAGTAATGTAACCGATGATAGTGCTGTATTGGAAAAAGCTAACGAATACTTAAAAGAAAAAATTAATGTTACCTTAGAGCCTATATGGGGAACATGGGGTGATTTTGATACCAACTCAGTTCTTGCAATAAACGGTGGTGATGATGTAGATATATACTTCACTTGCTCATGGAGTGCTAATGAATACAATGCATTTGCAAGAAAAGGAGCTTATCTTCGTCTAGATGATCCTGAGAATAACTTGATTGAAAAATATGCAACTGACCTTTGGAATGAATTACCTAGCGTTCTTACACAGGGAGCGACTATCAATGGTTCAGATGGTTATGGAGTATATGCAGTTCCAGGATATAAGGATATTGCAACTCAAAACTGCTGGGATATTAATGTTCCTTTACTTGAGAAATATGGCTATACTTTAGATGATATCAAGAATACTGATTACTATGGTTTTGGAGAAATTCTAAAGACAGTTAAAGAGGGAGAAGGAGATAGCTTCTATCCATTATTAGTAGAAGGAATGGTTCTTGAAAGAATGGTTAATAACTCCATCATCGTTACCGGTGACTCTGGTGCTTTAAATCTTCTTTCTTACTATATAAATCCTGAGAATCCAGCTGCAGATGGACCTTATGGAAATAAGCTATTAAGCAAGTTTGAAACTCCTGAATATAAGAAATTTGTTGAAAAAACCCGTGAATATTATTTAGCTGGCTATATTGATCCTGCAATGGGTTCTCCTGACACTGCTAATGATACTCGTGTTGCTAAGCAGCTTACTGGAGAATATCTAATCGGAACCCAGAGCTATGCCCTTGGTTATGAGGTACAAGCAAGTAATGAGCGTGGTTTTGAAGTTGCAATGGTTCCTTGTACTCCTGCATATGTAGATACAACCTCATCTCAAGGAGCTATGATGGCTATATCTACTGCATCTAAAAATCCTGATAGAGCAATGATGTTCCTTAATCTATTAAACACAGATCCATATCTATTTACACTTCTAGATTATGGTGTGGAAGGTGTTCATTACAATATGGTAGATGGAGAAGTAGAATTTACTGATAAACGTGCTGATTATTCACCATGGACCAATGGTATGGGTAATGTAACACAGCTTCCTCCTCAAAAGGGACAGGGAGTTGATTTCCAGGATAAATTCAAAGCATATTATGGTAATGCTAGTGAAATACCTATTTTAGGATATTCCTTCAATCCTGAAAGTGTTTCTACTGAGTTAGGAGCCTTAGCAAATACAGCAGCTGAATATGCTCTTGCCCTTAATACTGGTACTATTGAAAGTGAAAGGCTTGATGAGTTTATTGGAAAGCTAAAGGCTAATGGAGTTGATAAGATTGTGGCAGAAGCCAATGCTCAGTTAGATGCATTCATGGCTGCTAAAGGTAATTAAATATTAAGATTTCATAAATATGTGGACATCTACAAAGCGACTGATTTATAATATAGTTTAAGTCAGTCGCTTTTTTACGTTCTTTTGAGGTTAAGAAGAAAGGTATGGTGATTCTATGAAATACTCTTTTGGATTTTCTTGGAAAGGGCTTTTGGTTATTGTACTCCTAATGATGCCAAATGCTTTATTTGCTCTGTTCCCTGATATCATGCCATCTAGTGGAGGTGTTAATAATCATCTACCTTTAGATATAATTGAACATGGAACTAGGGCCATATACATAGCTTTATTTATCTTTTTACAGCCTCAAAAGGAGACAACTTTTAAAAAAACCTACATACTACCAATGATAATTCTTTTGCTTATCTATTACGGTCTTTGGCTACTGTTATTGACTGGAAATAATAGCTTTATCGTTTTGCTGGGTATGGCCATTGTACCTGTTGTATTTTTGCTTATGGGCGAGCTGTGGCTTAAGATTTACCCTGCAGTTTTGCCAACAGTAATCTTTGGCTTTATTCATGTGGTAATTACGTATTTGGATTTTAAATAAGTAATCTAAGGGTGAAAAGACTAATAAGTACTTCTTCTATAAATAATTATTATTTTTCATTTGTAGATTATATAAATATTAGATAATGTTATAATATGCATGAGAGGCAGATTTCCTAAGAGAATTATATTACTTTTTGGATAAGAGCAATGTGAACGAGGTAGGGTTAGCTATCGAGTTGTTAATCTGCAAATTTATGATATGTTGAATTGATTATAGAAAGGAAGATTACCATGAGTTTGATTTATAAAGGAAAAACCAAGGATGTATATGCCTTAGAGGATGGCAATTATTTATTGAAATTCAAAGATGATGTTACTGGTACCGATGGTCAATTTGATCCAGGTGCCAATACAGTGGGCCTTTCAATAGAAGGATCTGGTAAGGCTGGTCTTAGACTAACAAAGCATTTCTTTGAAAAGATCAATGCTGCTGGTATACCAACTCATTATGTTAGTGCTGATATTGATAAGGCAGAGATGGTGGTAAAAAAGGCTACCATGTTTGGCCAGGGTATCGAAGTAATATGTCGCTATCGTGCAGTAGGTAGTTTTTTAAGAAGATATGGAAAATATGCCGAGGAGGGACAAGCCCTTGATGCATTTGTAGAAGTTACCCTAAAGGATGATGAAAGAAACGATCCTCCTATAACAGAGGATGCTCTTGATATGTTGGGGATCTTATCAAAGGAAGAGTATGGTATCTTAAAGAACTTAACACAGAAGATATCTGGTATAGTTAAGGATGACTTGGCTGAAAGAGGAATTGAGCTCTATGACATTAAGCTGGAATTTGGTCGAGTAGGAGAAGATAAACATATTGCTCTTATAGATGAGATTTCTGGTGGAAATATGAGAGCATATAAGGATGGGATGTGGATAAAACCCCTGGAATTAGAAGAATTGATGAGATAATATACGTATTAAGCTAAAAGTCTATATAAAGCTATTACAGTATCAAGAGACATATTGGTATTGTAATAGCTTTTATTAGTGGGAAAGCAAAGTGAATATTATCAAGCTTGCTTCTTCCCTTGTATTGGAATATTCTCCTTTTAATATATGATCTTATTTGCTATGATGTTTGTAAATAAAATTCATTGTATATTAAGAGGTGAAGACATATGAAAACAATATTGCTGGTTGAAGATGATGGAGCTATAGCTTTAGGGCTGGAATATTCATTGGAGCAAGAGGATTATAAAGTTATTGTATGTAATGATGCAGCAGCAGCTAAGCTAGCAATTATGAAAGAGGATTTTGATATAGCCCTATTGGATATCTCTTTGCCAGATGGTAATGGTTATGAGATTTGTAAGTTGATAAAGGAAAGAAAGGGTGTTCCTGTAATCTTCTTAACTGCCCGAGATGATGAAGGAAGTGTGGTTATGGGGCTTGATATTGGCGGTGATGATTATATTACCAAGCCTTTTCGGATACGGGAGCTACAATCTAGAATCCGAAGTGTCCTTCGTAGGTCAGAGAAAACATCAGTAGAGAATCAAATATTGCACTATGGTAATGTAGAAATCAATATTGCAGAGGGAAAGGTTAAAAAGAATGGAAGTGATGTATTTCTTACTGCCCTTGAGTATAGGCTTTTCCTTACCTTAGTTAATAATGAAGGACATATTATATCAAGAAATCAACTTTTAGAAAGTATCTGGGATGTGTCTGGGGAATTTGTAAATGATAATACTCTTACAGTCTATATCAAACGGCTAAGAGAGAAAATCGAAGATGATCCGCAAAATCCATCTATTATAAAGACAGAGCGTGGATTAGGGTATCGAATTTAGGGAGTTATAGAATCATGTATTTTAGAAATAAGGAAGTCAAGCAATTTAGTGTTATTGTTCTGAATATAACTATAATTATGTCCGGAGTAAGCTTTGCTATAGATGTAAAAGCAGGGGCTATGGTATTGATTGTAGCTGCTTTTTTGTATCTTGCTTTTATTATATATACAATAAGACGGTATAAGGATCTTAATGACCTATCTGAATATTTAAGACGGGTTTCATCCGGTGATCATTTTTTAGACATTCGTGATAATAAAGAGGGGGAACTAAGCATCTTAAAAAGTGAAATATATAAGGTGACATTGATGCTTACAGAATATAATGAGCAGCTACAAAGGGAAAAGCTGCTTTTATCTGAGCAAATGGCCGAGATATCTCATCAATTAAAGACTCCTCTGACTTCAATGATGATGATGGTAGATTTCCTAAGTGATGATAATCTTCCTGAAAAAAAGCGAAGGGAATTTTCCAATTTAATAAATTCCCAATTAGAGCGAATTGATTGGCTTGTAGCATCACTACTTAAAATGTCTAAGTTAGAAGCTGGTGTTGTTACAATGAAGAAGGAGAAGGTGGAGGCTACTAGACTAATTGATAATGTATTGAAACCATTTCTTATTACTATGGAGATAAAGGGAATTGGCTACTCGACCACAACTGATTGTCAAGAGATAATATGCGATGAAAAATGGACATCAGAAGCTATAATAAATATATTAAAAAATTGTATTGAACATACCCAGGATGGTGGCCATATAAAATTATTGGTTAGGGATAATCCTCTATATTATGAAATTCTTATATCTGATAATGGGGTTGGTATTAAAAAAGAAGATTTACCCCATATCTTTACCAGATTTTACAGAGGGCAAAATGCATCATCTGACAGTGTAGGAATTGGATTGGCAATGTCCTATAGAATAATTAAGAGTCAGAAGGGAGACATTCAAGTAAAAAGTCAGGTTGGTAAAGGAAGTACATTCTCCCTTCGACTTTATAAAGCTGTAATATAACCTTAGATGGTGGTTTCTATTCATATAGAGTGAATTGGCTTAAGATAGTGACGATTTTGTAAGATTAATAGTCACCTAGCTGTCACCCAGATATTGTATACTTGAGAATGTAGAAGGGGGGATACTAGAAATTAAAAGTTTAGTCCTACTACCTAAATTAACAAGTATGTGAGAACTAAAGTTCAATGGGAACCTAGTTCCCACTGAAGAAAGGCATGGATATAATAATGGAGATATTACGAGTAGAGAAGCTTACAAAGGTTTATGGAAAAGGAGACACAGCTGTTACTGCACTAGATCATGTATCCTTTTCTGTTGAAAAAGGAGAATTTATTGCAATCATTGGACCATCTGGTTCTGGAAAATCCACACTCTTACACATGTTAGGAGGAGTAGATAGACCTACATCAGGTAAAGTGTATATTAATGGTACTGATATTTACCAGTTAGATGAGTCAAAGCTGGCTATTTTCAGGAGAAGACAGATAGGTCTTATCTACCAATTTTATAACTTGATACCAGTATTAAATGTTGAGGAAAATATCACATTACCTCTACTTTTGGATGGAAGAACTGTGGAAAAAGAAAATCTTAATGAATTAATCACAACACTAGGTGTCGGCGACAGATTGGAGCATTTACCTAATCAATTATCCGGTGGGCAGCAACAGAGGGTATCCATAGGACGTGCACTTATGAACCATCCAGCAATTGTTCTTGCAGATGAGCCTACAGGTAACCTGGATAGCAAGAATAGTGATGAAATTATAAGTCTTTTGAAGCTTTATAATGGGAAATATAATCAAACCTTAATCCTTATTACTCATGACGAAAAAATCGCTTTACAGGCTGACAGGATCATAAGCATAGAGGATGGAAAAATTGCAAAGGATGAGGTGATTAGGTAATGAATATCATGAACAAGGTCACCTTAAAAGGATTATTAAAAAATAAAACCCGAACGATCGTTACAATCATTGGTGTGATTTTATCCACATCCATGTTTACAGCTGTAACCACTTTTATCTCTAGTCTGCAAAATTATATTATTGATTTTACTGTTGCAGAGGAAGGCAGTTGGCATGGCTCTTTTTATGATATTGATGAGAAAGAGTACCTGTCACTTATGGACAAGGAGGGGCTAGGAGATATAGCATTGACCCGCAACATGGGCTATGGAATGCTTGAAGAGAGCATTAATCAATATAAGCCCTATCTTCGTATGATAGCCGTCGATGAGAAAGCCTTTGAGCTATTACCTATTAGATTGATTGAGGGTAGACTACCGGAGAATAATAATGAAATCTTAGTTTCAGACCATATTCGTTCCAATGGGGGAGTAGAATACAGTATTGGAGATGAGCTTTTTTTAGAGCTAGGGGATAGGGTTCTGGATGATGGGACTATTGTAACTAATCAGAATGCTTATATTGTAGGTGAAAATGAGGAGATTATTGAATCTATTGAAGTAAAGGACTCTGGAACCTATAAAGTTGTTGGCATCAGTAAGCGGCTGTCTCATGAATTTGAAGGCTATAATGAACCGGGCTATAGCTTGATTACTATTATGGATAAAGAAGACATGGAAGGTGGAAAGTTTAATGCCTATGCGAAAGTTAGAAATCCAAAAAATACTATGAAGCTGGTTGAGAGTTTAGCTAAGGAATTAGGCATTGAAAAATATAATTTTAATTCACAGTTATTAAGATATATGGGTATAAGTGATAATAGTGGCTTTAACGGTGTTTTATATAGTTTGGCTGCTGTTTTAACAGCCCTTATTATGCTGGGGTCCATATCTCTCATTTATAATTCATTTTCCATTTCACTTAGTGAGAGAGTTAAACAATTTGGAATGCTTTCTTCTGTAGGAGCTACTGCTAAACAAAGAAGAAATTCAGTTTTTTTTGAGGCTGTAGTTATAGCTGGAATTGGTATACCATTAGGAGTATTAGCAGGAATAGCGGGAATAGGCACTACACTTTACCTTCTAAGAGGTCAGTTGTCCAGCTTTTTACCCAATGACTATTCTGTTACCCTATCACTATCCGTTTCTGTAGGATCTGTAATTATTGCTGTGCTAATTGCCATAACTACAATTCTTATTTCTGCATCCATACCGGCTAGACGAAGCAAAAGAATATCTGCTATGGATGCTATAAGGCAAACTACTGATATTAAATTAACATCTAAGAAGGTGAAGACTTCAAGGCTTACAGGAAAGCTATTTGGTTTAGAAGGAAATATTGCATTAAAGAATTTAAAACGAAATCGTCGTCGTTATAGAAGTACAGTTCTATCACTTTTTATTAGCATTGTATTATTTGTATCTGCTTCCTCCTTTGGTATGTATCTAAAGGATAGTGTTGAAAATGTGTATGAAAATACAGATTATGACCTTGCCTTTTATAATTATCAATATAGTGGTAAAGTGAGAGCGGAAATAGATAAAGGTATGTATAAAGATATTTTGGCCTTAGACGAAGTGCTAGAAGGCTCTATTATCAAGAGAATGAATGCTAATATAAATATAGATAAAGAAGATGTTGGTGACATTCATTATAAGAATATGGTGGAGCTTGGTATTGTTAATGATGGGGAAGCCCTTAATGTGGAGGCGCTTATTAATTTTGTTGATCATGATACTTTCATAGAGTATCTGGGAGAGATTGGGTTAGAGGAAGAGGAAGTTAATAATAAAGATATACCTTCATCCATTGTTATTGATAAGCAGCATTATTATAATTACCAGCAAGAAAGATATAACAATATAAAACTCCTAAAAGATGATTCTCTTAATTCCTTTATTATGGAATATGTAGATGAAAATAACTTGAATAAGGAGTTAGAGGTTGAAATAGCAGCAGTTGCTGAGGAGGCTCCCTTTGGATTAGATGATTATACCTATATGAATGTTTTAACTGTGATTGCTGATGAAAGCCTATTAGATACAAGCTATATTGATCTTCAGGACCAATGGTACACAGAGACATTGCTGATTTCCGCAGAAAATCCTGTTGAGGCAGAAGAAGCCATTAAAAAGATACTTATGAAAGATGAGGATATGTTTAATACACTAGGTATTTCTAATGTTGCCGAGCAAATACAAGTAAGTCGAAATATTATCACAATTATAAATGTGTTTGCCTATGGCTTCATCGTTTTAATATCTCTGATTACCATAGCCAATGTATTTAATACCATATCGACTAATGTTAATCTAAGAAGGCGAGAATTTGCTATGTTAAAATCTGTGGGAATGACAAATAGTAGCTTTAATAAAATGCTTAACTATGAATGTATATTCTATGGACTTAAGGCCTTGCTATATGGGCTTCCGGTTTCAATTGGCGTTACCTATCTCATATATAAAAGTATTGAGAATGGAGTAGATATGGCTTTCTATCTTCCATCAAGTAGTATTCTTATAAGTATTTTAAGTGTTTTTCTAGTAGTATTTATAAGCATGATGTATTCTATGAGTAAAATACGAAAAGAGAATATACTAGATGGATTAAAGAAGGAGAACTTATAATAATTTAGTATATAAAAGGCAATTAAATAAGAATATTGAATAATAAAGGTATATAAGACTAGAAGGGTTTGGTCTTACATACCTTTATTTTTTAGAAAGCTATAAATAAATCGGGAGGCTAACAATTATCCTCTGGAACCGGTTTGCTCACATACCTATGGGTTTTATAGGAAAAATTCTTCTTATGAAATAGGCTTATAGGTTCAGGGCCTCGCATTACATTTCTTTCGATTAATAGAGCTCCATTCTTATCTGCCCTAACTCGCCAGTCAACCAAGAGAATATTCCCATCTAAGATCTCGATCCCTGTAATCCCTCTAGTATTGGTACAGCATCCTGAATTAAAGTAGGGTAGCTCTCCTGGCTTAGGAAACTTAGGCCTATGGGTGTGTCCACAGATTAATACTATCCCATGTCTTTTAATCCATTTATTATAGTTTTTTTCAATCTTGTGTCTTTTATGAAGGTTCCTCGCAGGACTTGAGGGATTATGAAAGCCTACTACATGCATGTATTTCCAGAAGAATCGTAAAAGTAACATAGAAACAATCCAAAGCTGATCATTAAGAAGATCCCCTTGATGTCCATGTAATGCAAGGATTTCCTGTCCAGTTTTATTATGCTTAAGTACTAAAGCCTCCTTTGGAACCAAGTCCAATAATAAATCTACTACCTCTTGCTTATACTCATCATAAAAGTGATAATAGTTTTTGCAGACATATTTTTTATTTCTAATATAAATATTATGATTACCATATAAGATAATTAGGCGTTTATCATCATGAAATTTTTTTAGATTAGTAAAAACATCGCTATGAGCTATTCTTATATATCTAAACTTAGGATATTCCCACAGTTCATCTCCATCCCCTAACTCTACATAGGAATAGCCATTATTATAATAGTAGTCTAGGGCATGAAGAAAAAGGTTTTGATTTCTTGCGAACTCATCTGAGACGCTATCATCCCCTCTATGGGAGTCGCTAAAAAATATAAATCTCGAATTGTCATCAAATTTTATTAGCTTAGCTTTTTTATAAGCCTGTGTTAGTCTCTGATCAGTAAACATTATATCACTCCACTTATTGATTGGTTTATATAGGATGTCTTTAAAGCTGAGGTTCTATACCAACAAATTAGGAATTGCTTATATATGCTATATAGTGGTAAAATGGGCTTAGTATATTTATTATAAGGTGGGGACCAAAGATGATAGAGATAAGAGAAGTTTTATCTAGAAAAGAGCAAAAGATTTTTGCTACATTTAATTACAAGATGTATAGGAATGTACCCTATGCAGTGCCAGATTTAATTACTGATGAGCTTGATAGCTTTAATATGAAGAAAAATCCAGCATATGACTACTGTGATGTTAAGCAGTATTTGGCCTATAAGAATGGCAAATGTGTTGGTAGGATAGCAGCTATTGTTAGTAAAGCGGCTAATGAAAAATGGGATACAAAACGAATTCGTTTTTCCAGAGTAGATTTTATTGATGATTATGAAGTATCAGCAGCACTATTTAATGCAGTAGAAGAGTATGGACGATCATGTGGATTAACCCAAATCCACGGCCCACTAGGTTTTAGTGACATGGATCAGCAAGGGATGCTTGTAGAAGGGTTTAAAGAACCTGGAATGTTTATAACTATTTACAATCATCCTTATTACATAAAGCATCTTGAGAAATTAGGATATGTTAAGGATATTGATTGGGTAGAGTATAAAGTAATGTTACCAGATAAGCCCAACGAAAGAATTAAAAAACTATCTCATGCAGTCCTTAGGAGATTTAAACTAACCTTGGTTGAACCTAAAACTAGAAATGAGATAAAATCCTATCTACCTCAGGTGTTTAGGGTTATCAATATATGCTACAAGGACTTATATGGAACAGTAGAATTAACAAAAGCCCAGATTATGAAATATTATAAAGAATTTATTCTTTTAATAAATCCGGAATATGTTAAGTTTCTGGTTGATGAGAGAGGGGAATTAGTTGCTTTTGGTCTTGGTATGCCTTCTCTTAACGAAGCAGTAAAGAGGAGTAGAGCAAGATTATTCCCCTTTGGTTGGTATAGACTACTTAGGGCACCAAAGGCTAAGGCAGAGGTTCTTGATTTATACTTAGTTGGTGTTATACCATCTATGCAGAATAAAGGACTTACGGCAGTGTTACTCAATTCAATGTCTAATGTAGCTGCAAAGAATGGTATCGTTCATGCAGAAACTGGACCAGAGCTGGAAACTAATCATCAGGTACAGGCATTGTGGAAGCACTTTGAAACTGTCCAGCATAAACGTAGACGCTGCTGGGTAAAAAATCTATAAAAGTTAGTATTTTAACCTTAGTGAATATAAATAAGATGAATTGGCAAGCCAATTTACTTGTTATGAATAAAAAGACCAAGAAAAATGTTCCCATTGTGAGACGCTCTCGCTTAGTTCCATTACGTAACGGTACATAAGGTTCCAAAATACAGAACCTAAGTACCGACGAATGCAAATACTCACCATGGGAATCATTTTTTGGTCTTTTTTTATATTCACTAAAGCTAAATACTAGCTTGTAAGTTTTACTTTATACGTGCAATATTTTCTTGGCTCTTGGAGCACGAAGCATACTAGCTTCTGGCATTGATACTCCTAGTAAAGGCTGAAGATAATATTTGAAAGCATCGGTAATGTTATTACCCTTAGCATTAATAAACTCATCAGGCATAAGCTTGGTTTTCGCTGCAATTTTATTAAGGTCAGTTATCTGATAGTCTACTGAATAATATCCTGTTCTATGTATAGTAATAGAACCGTCGATATTATGCCATATTGCGAACTGAGCAGCTTTTTCTCCAACCTCTCTGGCTTCGTGTTGATCAACATCAGACACGCAACCCATAAAGGATCTTTGAAGATATCCTAATGTATCAGAGCGAACTCTTTGAATACCTAGCTGTTGCTTAATCTGTTGACTAAGAATTTCTCCTAATGCACCTGTACCTGATAACTGAACATTACCATGAGCATCCTTTTCATTACCAATATACTTGGATACAATAGGTATACCATTCTCGTCTTGAATTCCCTCAGATACAGCTATTATACAACGACCATAGCGATCATAAACTTCCTTAACGTCCCTAAGGAAATTACTCATAACAAATGTTCTTTCTGGAACATAAACAAGATGAGGTCCATCATCTGGATATTTCTGAGCAATAGATGCAGCAGCAGTTAGGAAACCTGCATGTCTTCCCATTACTACGCCTATGTGTACTCCTGGAAGAGCACGGTTATCTAGGTTAAGGCCAATAAATGCCTGTGCAACAAATCTTGCAGCAGAAGGATAACCAGGGGTGTGGTCATTAACCATCAAATCATTATCTATGGTTTTAGGAATATGAATGGCTCTAAACTCATAGTTTGAAGACTCCGCCTGTTCATTAACAATCCGAACAGTATCAGCTGAATCATTACCCCCAATATAGAAGAAATAACGAACATTATGGGCTTGGAATACTCTGAATATTTCCTCGCAATAAGCTCTGTCCGGTTTATCTCTTGTGGAAAATAAAGCAGAGGAGGGAGTTATGGCAACTGATTCTAGATTATGGGTGGTTTCCTGTGTAAGATCAAGAAAGTCCTCATTGATAATTCCAGAAACCCCGTTGACAGCACCATAAACCTTTGTTACCTGAGGAAATTTCCTAGCTTCAAGAGCAACTCCTACTAAAGATTGATTGATTACTGCGGTGGGGCCTCCACCTTGGGCTACAACTACTTTTCCTTCAAGTTTCATACTTTTGTACACTCCTTTGTGTTATTTTAAGAAATTAATTGGTTGACAGGCATACATGCTGTCTGTCCATTTCTTTTACTACTTATGCAGGCACAATAATGTGGTCGAATAATGTATACCTGTTGTAGTTACGTGGATTTGTATTAAGTATTATCTTAGAGTAAGTATTAGTAACATTAGGTGTTATTAAATACCATTGTAGCACACCGTGGTATAATCTGTAAATGACCTTTCATGGATTTACTCTTCTAAAATATAATCCATAAAACTCTCACTGAATTTTCTCTCACCATTTGGAAATATCCATAAAGCCTCGGTACCTTCAAATTCTTCTATTAATTTTAATCCTTCTTCATAAGGTAGATTATAAATTGCTGTAGATAAAGCATCTGCTATACCAGAATCCTGGGTTAGTATAGATACAGCGGTAAAATAATCTGCTGGCATAAGAGTATTAGGATCTATAATATGGTGATAGATTTTACCATCTACAGTATAATACCTTTCGTAATTGCCACTAGCAACTAGTGACATATCAGTTATTGATAAGGTATAAATGGTTGGGATGTGAGAGGATTTATCAGGGTTTTGAATACCTACATTCCATAGATCATCTTTTTCACCCTTAAGTCCCATAGCCCGGGTATTACCTCCAACGCTCAATAAGAAGTTATTATATCCTTTATTAACAGCCTCCTTAACAACCATCTCAGTTGCATAACCCTTGGCAATAGCACCTACATCTAGGCTCATATGTTCATCTGGCAAATATACAGTAGAGTTATCCTCATCAATTATTACCATATTAATATCAGTGTAGGCATTAGCAGCGACCAGCTCCTCCATAGGAGGGAGCTTGGCATTGAGAGGATCGTCAATTCCTTCATTACGATAATCATGCCAGATTTCTAGAACAGAGCCAAGGGCGATATTAACCTTGCCGTCAGTCATTTCATACATCTCTTTGGAGAATAATAGCATATCAATTATTTTTTGATCCACTTTAACTGGAGCTATTCCAGCACTATCATTAATTGTTTTTATATTATTAACACCCTCATAGAGGTTATATTTGTCGTATAATTGGTGGTACTCATTAAGAGTGTCACGAATAAACTCCGCAAACTCCATAAATTCTTCTTCAGTATCTGTAACGGCCATTACTTCTGTTACAGTGTTAAATAATATAAGAAAGCTAGCCTTGTATTTTTCTGGCTGCCTCTGACAAGAAACTGTTGTGAAAATAAGGCTCATAGAAAGGAGGGTTAATATTAGTTTTTTCATGTTCATTCAACTCCTAGTTAGTAAGATAAGATTAACTTTTATAAGGTTAACTATATTATAAAATTACAGATTAGGAACTCGATATCTAACGATATCTCGTTCAAGTTACACTTATCCATCCTATCCATATCATTTTATTGTGACAAAAAGCATGTCACATAAAATGCTCTGGATACCATGGACTAATCTGCTTATCGTGGATATCATGAATAAAGAGGCTGATGCAATTTTTTTATGCAACAGCCTCTTGCTTATTCTAAATTATTAGATTTATCTTGTATTAATATTCTTACTATTTTGCAGTAGCGCCAGCACGTTCTACAGCTGTTTGCATATCACTTATGCTCATGGTAACAGAGCTTGTTAAATCAGCATCTGTAGGATAGCCACCATCAACAGCAATACCAGTTACTTCAGCAACAGTTTTTCCAGATATGTAATCTGAGAGAGCTTTAGACTGCTCGAACCATTCTTTACCGATTGGAGATGCATTTTTCATACCATATTTATCTCCAAGCTCAAGCTTACTCTCAAATGTAGCATTAGCTAGATCAGTAGTAATCTTTCCTTCAACACTGAAGTTAATTGTAGCTTGGGAAGCATCGATAATACTACTTGTGATCTTACCATCTTTGTTAAAAGTAACGGCTGCATAGTGGTTGTATGCTGTAGCATCTCCATCACCTTCAGCAGATGCACTTTATGTGCTCTTATGTAACTTACCTACAAGACCTAAACCAAGCTTATCATCAGCAGATGCACCTAAATCCTGTGCATTATTAACTGCTTTTTCAAGAGCTGAAATCATAGCACTGATATTCATAGTAACAGAGCTTGTTAAATCAGCGTCTGTAGGATAACCACCATCAAGTGCAATACCTTTTACATCTTCTAATGTCTTGCCAGTAACATATTCAGCAAGAGCATCAGCTTGCTCAAACCACTCTTTACCGATAGGGGAAGCTTTTTTCATATCATAAGCATCGCCTAACATCTGTTTGGATTCAAATGTTGTTGCAGGATCAGTAGTAAGTTCACCAGCTACGTTGAATTTTGTTTTAGTCTGAAGAACGTCAAATTTAACATTCTTGATCACACCCTTAGAATCCACAATAACTGCAGCTACTGTTGAGTCTGTCTGTGCTAAACCTTCTTCTTCACCAGCATCCTTAGAGCTATGACTAGTGGATGTTACAACAGCTAAGCCAGTCTTAGCCTTGCCACCATTTGAGCTACATGCAGTGAATAAACTCATAACTAAAACTAATCCGAAAACTAAAGATAAAAATTTCTTCATAAATATCCTCCTTGTATTTTCATTGTTAAATATTCTGCGAGGCTTACTATAGCATTTGGATGTATCTTTGTCAATCTAAATTGAGGTATATAAGAGGACTTTTATGTCTAAAAAAAGCATAAATTAATCCTGTTTATTTAAATATATTTTGGCGATTTAGGTGGTTAAAAACCATCTATTTAACATATGTATATAAACTGCTGTATTCGGAGAAAAATTAGACAAGGAATACAGCAGTTTTACTATCAATTATTTTAATGTATACATGCCCTTGCTAATCATATAACTTGAGATTGCCTGTCCGTGCTTTTGCTCTTCCTTTTGAATGTGATTAAGAGCATCTCGAACCGATGCATCCTTACATTCAAATATTGCAGTATCATAAGCACTTGATATATGCTTTTCGGTTGTAAGCATATCCATACACATATCCTTATCTGACATATTTAATCCAGGAGCTTTTGGGTTATTAACCGATGAAGAAGGGCCTTCCAACAATTGATCTGCTTTACTTACGGATTGCTGAATACCTGATTGTTGTCCAGAAGATAGGGCTTGTCCTCCAGATGAGCCTGAGGAGCCAGACTGGCCACCGCTCATTGATGGTACTTTACCACTTAATAATTGATTAATCGTTTGTAAGTGCTCTTGTTCAATTTGGCCGTTGCTTCTGAAGACTGCCTTTAACTGGGGATCACAAGCTAAATTTTGATAATTATCATATTTTAGAATACATTGCTCCTCGTGACTCTTCATGTCTTCAAGTAGTAATTTTTCCTTTGTTGTCAAAGTTACATTGCTGATCATATCAAACACCTCCGATAATATTATTATCAGAAGTGTAGAATATATCCATAGAAATAAAAAAATGTTAATATAATAAAAGCGTAGTGAGAATATGCAAGCTTGCTTGCAGTATGGGAGGGGAGCTGATGATCATGAAGTGGTTTTCTCCATGATATATATATTATTCGGTTGCTTCTAAGGCCTGTTGAATTACACTCTCCATCTGGGATTTTGTCAGCATAGATGCAACATAACCGTGATAGTTTCCGTCTTTATCAATAAGGAAGGTAGTAGGGAATGCAGAGATATAGTAATTACTCATTAACTCTCCAGTCTCATCAAAAACTGTAGGGAATGTGTAGTTATTATCATCGAGAAAAGCAATAATTTCCTCTTTAGATACATCTGCATTTCTAGGGTATTCATTACTTGATGGATTGACCACTCCTAATATAACCACTTCATCCTGGTTTAAGTTGAATTCATTATAAAGGGCCTCAATATCAGGCATTTCTTTCTTACAGGGAGGACACCATGTTGCCCAAAAATTCAAGAATACAACCTTACCCTTATAATCAGAAAGGGTATGTTCATTACCATATTGATCAAACAAAGTAAAATCGTAGGCAGGATATTTATCAGGTTCCCCTGTAGGAGCTGGTTCTTCTACCACATCCAGATTTTCTGTAGTGTCTGCATCTAAAGTAGTATCCTTTCTATCTTCATTAGGAGTAATATTGTCCTTTGCATCCTTCTTTTCATCGCCTAAATCCTCGGATCTAGAATCATCCTTATCCTCACTAACAATTGATGGAGGAGTAAATCTGCTTAAGTATTTACTAACCCCATTCATCCAACCGGTAAAGGTCATAATACCAATTATAATTAATAATATACCTCCAGCTTTAACTGTATATTTTAAGAATTTCTTGTGAGAATTCAAGAAATTAAGTACTTGGGTTGTAAATAAACCTAAAAGTAAGAAGGGGATTACAAAGCCAAGAGCATATACAATAACCAATAGGTTGCCTGTTAAAGCATTACCAGCTCCTGAAGCTAAAATTAGTACTGAGGAGAGGGCAGGACCAACACAAGGGGTCCAAGCAAAGCTAAAGGTGAATCCCATGATAAAAGCTAGGAGGGGATTGATTTTACGGTCTCCAAGATTTAGATGGATTTTTCTTTCCCGTTGAAGAAACTTGAATTCAAAAATTCCAAGCTGATATAGTCCTAAGATAATAATAATAATGCCACCGATTCTGGTGAATAATATTTGATTTTTATTAAAAAAGGATCCAAGGGCGGTAAAAGACATACCAAGTATAAAAAAAGCAAAGGATATTCCTAGGACAAAGAATAAAGTATGAAGGAACACTTTACTCCTTTGATAGGTGATGATTCCATTATCATCTGTCTTTTTGGCATTGCCTGACAGGTAGCTTATGTATATAGGGATTAAAGGAATTACACAGGGGGAAAAGAAGGATAGCAATCCCTCTAGGAACACAATTATAAAGCTGACACTTTCTGCTGGGACTAATCCTTGCATATTATCAAACCATTCCTTTCTTTTATGTAAGCAGGGTTCACTCTTGCCTACAAATTTGTACTTTTGATTATACCAAGAAACAAGGATAAAGCAATGTAACTTTGTCACATATAGGAAATTTAAATATAGGGTTCAAAAAATGATAGTAAGAAGACTTTTTTGAATAATAAATTGACAGCTTTTTAATTAGGTGATAGTATTAGTTAAAATAATTTAATTAAAATATTTTAAGGAAATGGAGGAAGTAGATTGCTAGAAAATGAATTTGAAAAGCTATATTATAAGTTTCGCCTTAATTACTGCAAGAATTTGTTCTCCAATGTACATGAGGGATTGACTCCTACAGAATCCTACTGCGTAGAGGTCATATTCTTGCTTAACAGGCCAACGGTTAGAGAATTTGCAAAGTATATTCATATATCGCAGCCTAATGCAACCTATAGGATTAATAGTATAATTGAAAAAGGTTATATTAAGAAGGTACCATCAATGGATGACAAAAGGGAATATCATCTTGAGGTTACTGATAAATTTATTAGAAATTACGGGGTTAATGCATCCTTCAATGCGAAATTAATGAAGGGAATACGTGAAAGACTGAGTAAGCCTGAGATAGATAAATTAGAAGAAGTTATTAAAATAATAGTTGATGAAATAATGGATTAAGTCAAAGAACAGAAAGGGAATTACAGATGGGTATAAGAATTATAACGGATTCAACATGCGATATTAATAGAGAAGAAGCACAGCAGATGGGGATTGTAGTAGTTCCTCTAAAGGTGTTATTTGGAGATAAGGAGTATAGAGAGGGAATTGATATTAGTATGGAGGGCTTCTATAAAAAACTGGCAGAGACTGATAAGCTACCTACCACCTCCCAACCAGCCCCAGATGATTTCCTTGGATATTATAGAGAAGCTAAAGAGGCTAGGGACAGTGTTATAGTAATATTAATTGCTAGCAAATTCAGTGGAACCCTTCAAAGTGCCATGATTGCAAAGGATATTGTAGAGTATGAGGATATTCACATTATAGATAGTAGTTCAACTATAACAGGCCTTCGTCTTTTGGTAGAGGAGGCTACTAAATTAAGAGACCAGAATGTAGAAGTTAAAGATATTGTTAACAAGCTGAATGAATTAAAAGAGAGAATAGTTTTGCTTGCCATGGTGGATACCTTGGAATATCTCCACAAAGGAGGACGTTTATCAAAATCCTCAACAATACTTGGAACGCTTCTTAGATTTAAGCCAATAATTAATGTAAAGGATGGAGTAATAGGTGTTGTAGGAAAGGAAAGGGGAACTAATAAAGGAATTGCTCGAATGTTAGAACTGATGGATGAGGCAGGGCAGATCGATTCTAGTTATCCAGTATACTTTGGATATACAGCCAAAGACGATAAAGGCTTACTTTTTAAGGAAAAAGCCACTAATAAATATGGTCTCACTAACACGACCCTTTACCCAGTAGGCTGTGTGGTTGGAACTCATGTTGGTCCAGGTGCCTCAGTTGTTACCTATATAAGAAAGTAACTTAAGGTTTATTTGTTTTTTCTTCCTAGGGAGCCATATTTTTATAAATCAACTGGAGATTTAGTAATATATGTGTTAAAATCATTAAGATGATATGGGCAATAATGCCTAGTAAGTCTTAAGTTGGCTCTATATTATAGGAGGAAGAATAATGAGAGATCGAATCTCGAATCCAATATTACCGGGTTTTTATCCCGATCCATCTATTTGTCGAGTTGGAGAAGATTATTATTTGGTAACTTCTACATTTGCTTATTTTCCGGGAGTACCAATATTTCATAGTAAAGATTTAGTTCATTGGGAACAGATAGGTAATGTCCTTGACCGAGAGGAACAGTTGAATTTATTTGGTGCAGGTCATTCTTTAGGAATATTTGCGCCGACCATTAGATATCACCAAGGTACATTTTACATGATCACAACTAATGTAGGTAATGGTGGCAATTTTATTGTTACAGCTAAAGATCCAGCTGGCCCATGGTCTAATCCTTATTTTTTAGAAGGGGCTGAGGGAATTGATCCTTCACTTTTCTTTGATGACGATGGTAGATGCTATTATACAGGAACTAAGGATCGCAGAGAGGGCGCTGAATTTTATGGAGATAATGAAATATGGCTTCAGGAGCTTGATTTGGAAACCATGTCCCTTGTAGGTGAATCCTATCCATTATGGCATGGGGCATTAAAAGATGTAGCCTGGGCAGAAGCCCCTCATATGTATAAAAAAGATGGGATATACTACCTTATGATTGCTGAAGGAGGTACTGCTCATGAGCATGCCATAACTATAGCATCAAGTCCTAATGTAACAGGACCATTTGAAGGATATAAATGCAATCCAATCCTTACCCATAGGCATCTTGGTAAGAATTATCCTATTGTCAATGTTGGTCACGGTGACCTTGTTGAAACTCAAAATGGGGATTGGTATATGGTGGCTTTAGCTTCTCGTCCTTATGGAGGATACTATCGTAATCTAGGAAGGGAAACCTTTCTTGTACCTGTTGAATGGGAAGATGGTTGGCCTGTTGTTAATCCTGGAAAAGGTATAATAGAGGATACAGTGGAATGTCCTGATTTACCACTTTTCACAGCGGAAGTGATACCGGAAAAAGAAGATTTTGATGATACAAAACTACCACTGAGATTTTTACACCTTAGAAATCCTAATCCACTTAGTTATAATCTAAGTGAACGGCAAAGCCATCTAAGAATGTACTTGGCTCCTGAAAGAATAACAGGTCTAGTAAGTCCTACTTATGTAGGTATTAGACAGACTGGAATGAGCTTTCTTTTGGAGACTAAGATGGAATTTGCACCTGCTAGCATGTATGAGGAAGCTGGACTTGTACTCCTTCAAAGTAATGAGTTTCACTACCGTCTGGTAGTTACTATACGAGAGGATAAAAATGTACTCCTCTTGATTAAGTGCTATGAAGGTAATGAAGAGGTATTAGCCCAGATGCCGGTTGAAGAGGCTACAGATGATGATAATAGTTTACGACTTAGGGTTGTTGCAGAAGGCCAGGATCTTAAATTCGCAGTTAGCTATGATGGTAAAAGCTATCAGGTTATCAAGGCTGGTGTAGATGGAAGAATGCTCAGCACTGATGTTGCTAGTGGCTTTGTTGGTAATACCTTAGGACTTTATTGCTCCAGCAACCTTACTGAAACTGATAATTATGCAGACTTTGATTGGTTGATTTACAGAAATATGGATTAAATTAGTTGTTTATACTTATATAGGTATAAATATTGCAGGTAAATATATGAAAGACATATATTTACCTGCTTTTTATAGGTATATCTATGTTGGCCATGTATTCATTCCTTTACACCACCTATGGTAAGTCCTGATATAAAGTATCTTTGAAGGAAAGGATATAAACAAACTATAGGGAATGCGGTTATTATGGTAGCGGCAGCTCTGATTGATTCAGGAGTTACCATATTGGAAGCATTTTTCATAGCATTAGGATCTGCGATTTGCTGTGAAACAGAAGAAAGAAGTTTCATCAACTCATATTGAAGTGTTGTTAGATCAGGTCGTCCAGAGTTATATATCATTACATCAAACCATGCATTCCACTGGCCGACCGCTATAAACAATGCTACTGTAGCAAGCACCGGTTTACATAGGGGCATAATAATTCTCAAGAATATTCTAAAATGTCCTGCCCCGTCCACCTGTGCTGATTCCACAAGACTGTCTGGAAGCCCATTCATATATGTTCTTATTACAATCATGTTAAATGCTGATACAGCACCCGGTATTATGTATACCCAAAAGGTATTAGTAAGCCCTACACTTTTTAGTAATAAGAGACCTGGAATCATACCACCACTGACATACATGGTAAGAACATATAAGAGAGAAACCTGCCTGTTAAAGAGAAACTCCTGTCTGGATAGGACGTATGATAAAAGGGAAGTAACTATTATATGTAGCCCAGTTGCTATAACCGTTCTTAGTACTGAGATGTAGGCACCTTGCATTAATGTATCCATACGAAATACTGTTCTATAATTCTCGATAGTTAATTTTCTTGGAATTAGGTGAATACCGCCGATAAGGGTATCGACTGCTTCGTTTAGGGAAATGGCCAAAGTATTTAGGATAGGATACAAGGTAATTATGCAAAAAATGGTTAAAAACAGGGTGTTTACTATTATGAAAATTGTATCTGCTGTGTTTTTTCTTTTTATACTTTTTTTCATGTTTATCCTCCATTTCTACCATTCCAGTTAATATAATCTTTCCTCTCCAAGAGCCTTTGCCGTATGGTTGGCTATGGAAACTAATAATATGCTAACAACACTCTTGAATATACCTGCAGCAGTTCCTATTGACCAGTCAGCACCAAGATCAAAAGATTTTTTCAGAACATAGGTATCAATTACTTCTGCTGTACTCTTAATCAGGTCATTCTTTAATTGGTATTGTGCTTCAAAGCCAGAATTCATAATCATTCCAAGGTTGATAATCAGAAGGACAAATATAGTGGATTTAATACCTGGTAAGGTTATATGGAGCATTTTTCTAAACCTGCCAGCACCATCTATGGAAGCGGCTTCGTATAGGTCGGGGCTAATAGAAGTGATTGAAGCCAGATAAATAATACTATTCCAGCCTGTTTCTTTCCAAACTACGGCAAAGCCTACAATCCACCAGAAATATTGGGCGTTGGCAAAGAAATTAATGGGATGCTTGGTAATATTAAACTGAATCAACAATTCATTGATAACCCCTCCATCTATGGACAATACATTTCTAACTATTGCTGCAACTATGATCCAAGATAAGAAGTGAGGAAGGTAAGATACTGTCTGAACAAATTTTTTCCCCTTTATATTAACAACCTCACTAAGTAGTAAAGCAAAGCCGATTGCAAATATAAAACTAAATACAAGGTTTATTATACTCATGGCCACAGTGTTTCGAAATGCCAGAAGAAAATCCGTATCGGAAAACAAGGTTTCGAATTTTTCCCAGGCGACCCATACTTGCTCTGTTTTTAAAGCTGGCTTATAATTTTGAAATGCCATAACCCATCCAGTTAAAGGGCCATAGTAAAAAATTCCGGCATAGATTATAAAAGGAAGTGACATTAATATAAGTTGCTTTTGCCTTAATATCATTCTCCAAGTAACAAGACCTTCAAATCTTTCATGCAAACTACCGGCAATTGCTAACAAATATATTATTGCATTAATACCTATAATGACAAAAAATCCGCTATCCCAATTGGATTTATAGAATCTATCTACTTGTAGTGGTCCAATACTAATGGTATTAATTGATAATAATCCTAATAAAGATAAAGCTATAATAGAAATAGATATAGCCTTGACGACCCGATAAGCCTTTAATCCTTTGGGTAACAGCGTTTTTAACCCAGCTATCAGAGATAATATCGCCGTCATAATCAAAGTAAAAATAACCAAGCATGCGCTAATAACGTCTTGTTCCAATTGTTTAATAACATAGGTTGATAATTCAATCATTCCAAAGAAAGAAAAGGTTGTTTCCTTTAAGTCACCTATAGCAGTAAGTTCTTCAACCTTTGCATCCATTTTTTCGATTAATATATCAATAACATAATACTCTTGTTCCTTGAGTCTCTTCTCAATAGATTCACGATCTTTTCCACTGACAATATTTTTAGCTGCATTATATACAATGTTTTTCGCAATGCCTGTTTCCTTTGCAATATCAGTAATGATATTACTTTCTAATGCAGCTTCTTTATAATCAATAGAGTAGCCATCTCCAGCACCTTCCTGCTTTGGAAGGTGTAAATATGGGAGAAACATACTTAATATAATTGATAGGAAATACAGGGTGGTTATTATAATATAATAAGGTTTGTGTTTTTTCATATAAGTAGTGCCTCCAGTCTCATATAATTACGAGCGTTCCCTGCTTATTAGAAATCATTTATTCTAGTAACCTTATATATAAAGAGTTGTTCTGTTATAGAAGGGCGTCTTAATTGGCATATTGCC
>DUNS01000157.1 GCA_012839235.1 Clostridiales bacterium | reverse complement strand
TCTGATTATGACTATTCGGTTCTTAAGAATGTTTTGTATCAGTTCAAGGAAAGACTAATTAATATTTATCGTTCAATACTTCCTGATAAAGAAGCAGGAACGATTATTGCCATGATTCTTGGGGAGAAATATCTTTTAGATGATGATGTTTATGATTTGTACAAGAAAAATGGTATTTCCCACATTCTATCTATCTCAGGGCTTCATGTATCTCTAATAGGAATGTTCCTCTATAAACTTCTTAGAAAGTTCAATCTTCCCTTTAATCTGGTTATAATAATTTCAATAGGATTTCTGTATAGCTATGGGATATTAACTAACTTTAGTGTTTCGACTGTAAGGGCAATTATTATGATGGTCCTAATGCTGATAAGTGGTATATTTGGTAAGACCTATGATATGATATCCGCCATATCCTTAAGTGCCTTGATAATATTGCTTGCAAATCCTTTTCAACTTTTTCAAGGGGGATTTTTGCTTTCCTATGGGGCAGTTATTGGGATAGCAGTTCTAGCCCCAGCCTTTGGCAAGTTACTTCCCTCTAAGAGTTCTACAATAAATGGTTTCTTTGTTAGTGTAAGCGCTCAGCTTATAACAGCACCTCTTATACTTAATTTCTTCTATCAACTACCCCTACACAGCGTTTTCATTAATATGTTAATCATTCCATTGTCTTCAGCTTTGATGCTAACCTCCCTAATAGCAGGACTTATTGGCCTTATTTCACCAAGCTTAGGGATATTGGCTATTGGAGGAGCTAGCTATATTCTCAAGTTTTATGAATGGGTTTGTACTTGGGGCGAGGATATTCCAGGCAACATCCTAACAGTAGGTATACCTAATGTTGTCAATGTTATTGTATATGTAATACTTATTTTGATATTTATCTGGGCAACTAATAAGTATTGTAAGAAAAGGTTCCTACTAATTCTACCCTTAGCTTTTTTTATCTTAATATTCCCTGGAAGATATAAAGGACTTGAGATTACAATGCTTGATGTTGGCCAGGGGGAAGCAATATATTTAAGAAATGATACTGGAACTACATACCTAATAGATGGAGGAAGCTTGGATGTAAAGGATGTGGGAAAGTATAGGATTACCCCTTTTTTATTATCGAAGGGCATAGATCATATTGATTATGTTATAGTCACCCATGAAGATTCAGATCATACTAGTGGTCTAATGGAACTAATAAGTATAGGAGATATTAGGATTAATAATCTTATCCTACCTTTAATAAAGGAGAAGGGCGAAAGGTATCTAATCCTTGAGAGTCTTGCAAAAGACAATCACATACCTATTATATATATTTCTACAGGGGATTACATAAAGGATGAGGAGCTCTTACTTCAGTGCCTTAATCCCCATAAGGATTATGAGTATTCCGATCCTAATAGCTACTCCACGGTGTTAAGTTTGTCATATGGGAAACTGGATATGCTTTTTACTGGAGATATACATGGGAATGGAGAGAAGAAGATAGTAGATCTGATAAAGGATAATCCTAAGATACAAACAGACTATGACATATTAAAGGTAGCTCACCATGGGTCGAAGAATTCTACAAGTGAGGAGTTTCTTGCAATAGTCAAACCAGAGCTTTCTCTGATTTCCTGTGGTAAAAATAGTAGGTATGGGCATCCTCATCAGGAGCTTCTTGACAGACTTGACCTGATTGGAAGCCAGGTACAGATAACTTATGAAAGTGGAGCGATTACGATAAGAACTGACGGGAAGAGAATGACGGTGACAAGGGGACGGGCGGTGACAAGGGGACGGGGGAACTGTCACGGCGTGACAGGGGAATGGTGACAAGGGGACGGGGGAACTAAAATGGATAAATACTATTTACATTGGAGGTGATTTTTTGCCAAGAAAAGCTAGGATTAAAAGCAATAGTGGAGTATACCATATCATCATGCGAGGTATAAACCGCCAAACAATATTTGAAGATGAGGAAGATTGCATAAGATTTATACAAACAATGCAAAGATTCAAAGAGAAATGTGAATATAAGATATTTGCTTATTGTTTAATGGGAAACCATTTACATCTATTACTACAAGAGGGTAAAGAGCCACTAGAGACTGTGATGAGAAGGATATGTGGTAGCTACGTATTTTGGTATAATAGAAAATATGGAAGAATAGGTTATTTGTTTCAGGATCGATATTGGA
>DUNS01000156.1 GCA_012839235.1 Clostridiales bacterium | reverse complement strand
ATATTAGAAGAAGGAGGGGCAGAAGCAGTTGTACCTGATCTTATGGATTACTTTTTATATTCTACTTTTAATTCGGGATTCAAGCTCCGATATCTGGCCGGGAAGAAATTAAAGAATAAACTAAGTGAAGTTGCCTTATCTTATATATTAGGCTTTCAAAAAGTACTGAAGAATGAACTGGCAAAGAGCCATAGATTTTTACCTCCAACACCTATAGGGGAGTTAGCTAATATGGCATCCTCCATTATATCTCTAGGTAACCAAACAGGTGAAGGTTGGCTTGTTACAGCAGAAATGATGGAGTATATTGAACAGGGAGTTAACAATATTATATGTGTGCAACCCTTAGCTTGTCTTCCAAACCACATTACAGGGAAAGGGATGATTAAGCCTATCAAGGATTTATATCCAGGGGCTAATATTATTCCTATAGATTATGATCCGGGCTTATCTAGTGTTAATCAGTTGAATCGTATTAAGCTGATGCTTTCTGTGGCTATGAAAAATGTGGGGGAAGAATCTGATGAAAAATTCAGGTGAAATAATGGACAAAGCTTCTAATGCCCTATTGCAATTTTCAATAATTGGAACTATAATTAAATAAGTAAAAAAATAGGAGGCAAACTTATGAAAAAAATTAAGCTATTAATACTTACAGTAGTTGCAATATTAGGACTAACAGGATGTGATTCTAATGTAAAATTGCCAACAGCTATAGAAAATAGTGCAAAAGTCAATTCTTATTCATATAATATTAGTTTGGATATTAAAGCTGAGTCCATAGAGGATCTTCCCCAGGAATATGGAATACCTTCTGGAAGCGTTGAATTTGACTTTGATGGAAAGGTAAAAAGGGAAGAAGAAAGAGTTAAGAGTTATACCGAAATAACTGTATCATATGGTGGAATGTCATTAAAGATACCTACTTATATCGATGCTTCTGAAAAGGAGTATGATTTTGATTTGTTAGTGGCTACACCAGAAATTATTAAAGGATATATAGAGGAGGGCAAAACTCATCTTTATCTTTCGGGTTCAGGTATAAAGAACTTTTTAAAAGAGAATATGACTGATGAAGAGTATAAAGAGTTTGATAAATCACTACAGGATGCCTATACTGAAAATCCAGTAAACACAAAGCTGGTGGATGATTTTACAAAATCCTTTTTAGCTTATGTGGATAAGAACAGTTCTAAAGTCCAAGAATTTGAGGATATTGAGGGATTGAAGACCTCAGCTAATGGTGTTTACACTATTACCTTATCTAAGGATGATATCAAACTTATAGTAACTGAGTACCTCAGCAACTCAGATTATTACAATGATTTAAAAATCTTTGTGGAGAATACCTATTCAACAACTGAGGAGCTTCCAAAAGCACAGGAAATCATTGATACATTTAATGAAGCCCTTGATAATTTCAAGGATTTATCCTTGGTATTAACATTTACTGTGAAAGACAAGTTTGTTACTGGAGTAAAATTTGATTTTGCTTCAACTGATTTAGATGGTTATGGGTTGAGCATGACATATAACATGGAATTTTCAGACATCAATGAAGATGTAGAAATAAGTATGCCTGATAAGAATGCAGATACAACCTTGAATGTGATTGAGTATTTAGAAACGATGATGATGTTATACTAATAAGTCAAAATATGAGAAGGGATGCTAATAGAATAGCATCCCTTTTTAAGATTGTGTTGTCTAATATCTCCAAAAGTTATATAATTGTATATAGATCATCAGAAAAACCGAAGGCAGAGAAACCTTTATAAACATTGACATTAATTACATTATAAAGTAGAATTTTTCTTAGTGTAATCCGTATTTTGCAGTTGTTTTACAATTCAGATAATACCGTTAATTAGGGGGGTTATATATGAAGGTCAGTATAATAATGCCATTTCATAGAGGACTGCATTTTTTAGAGGATGCATTGGAGAGCCTTAAGGAGCAGACCTATAAAGACTTCGAAGTTTTACTTGTTTGTGACCATATAGAGGAAGATATTAATCCTTTACTTAGTCAATATGAAAAGTACATAGATATAAAGGTTCATCATCTCCATGAGAAAACTGGAGTGGCTGCTGGAAGAAATATGGGTTTATCTAATGCAAAAGGTGAACTCATATATTTTATGGACAGTGATGATTATTTGGATGTGAATGCTCTTGAATTACTCGTAGATACTCAGAATATTGATGATTCGGATATAGTACATGGAAAAATGAGTAGGACCTGGTTTAGCAGAAATCTCTACTTAAGGAAGCTATACGATGAGGAAGAGGATAAAGAAGAGAACGAGGAAGATGATTCTGATATGGGCAGTGAAGGTGATGGTATTACTGATGGTGACAGTTCATCTGATGATGAAGTGGATGATAGCCTTACCCAAGAGGAAATAATAGAACTTGAAAACCAACTTTTACAAACTAGACAAAATTTCGCATATAAAGAACTTGTTTCAAAAAGAAAAAGTGTTAGGACTATAACAGTTCTTCATGTTTTGATGAAACGTTCTCTAATAGAGGATAATAATATTAAATTTAATGAAGATATTATCTTTCTTTCAGACTATCCATTTCTGCTTCAGGTGCTTAATAAAGCAGAACTTTTTGATAGTAACATGGATGCTGTATATGTCAAACGTAATCATAATGATTCAGTTAATTTCCCATCACTAAGCCAAACCAAGGGAAGCAAGAACTTTCAAGAGTATATTAGTACCTATGAATATGCTAAGACAGTAATTCCACCACATGGGGAAATTAGGATGTTACTTGATAAAAAAATTAACTATTATGCAATACGGTATTTTGCTCCTAAGCTAAAAAGACAGAGTAATAATGTAGAGATTAGTGAATCCTTTGAGATCATTCATAAAATGATAAAATTAATGGATCGGGACCTTATTAATAGCTATAAGGGATATAAACGGAAGGTATTAAAGGCATTTGCTTCAGGTAATATGAAGAAGACAAAAAGAATAGTTACCATACGTCTGGCTAGAAAGAAGATAGTAAAGTTTTTCAAGAATAAAAGGGAGTTTCCTAAATTCCTCTACAGAAAGGTTTTTTTAAGGAGAGCCTCAGTTAAAGAAAACTGGGTCTTTTGTGAAAGCTTTTTTGGAAAGAGTTATTCGGATAGCCCTAAGTATGTATACGAGTATCTTCAAAAGAATTATCCTGATAGATATCGTTTTATATGGGTGATTGATAAAAAGGGAACCAAGATACCATATAAGCATACGAAAGTAAAAAGATTTAGCATTCCCTATTGCTATTACTTAGCCCGTTGCAAGTACTATATTTTTAATAGTAGGCAGCCGGTTTGGATACAGAAGAGAGAAGGCAATGTGTTTTTACAGACATGGCATGGTACCCCCCTAAAGAAATTAGTATTTGACTTAGAGGATATTAACTCTGCTACACCTAAATATAAGAAGCAGACATACGAGCAGTCAAGATTATGGGACTATCTTGTGGCTGCCAATCAGTATTCCAGTGACATATTCAGACGCTGCTTCATCTACGATAAGGTAATGCTTGAGACAGGATATCCAAGAAATGATATTATGCATTGGGATAATAAAGATGATATAGCTAGGCAGTTAAAGGAAAAGCTAGGAATACCCAAGGATAAGAAGACAATTTTATACGCTCCTACATGGAGAGATGATGAATATTATACAAAGGGACAGTATAAGTTCTCCTTGAAATTAGATCTTAACCTAATGAAGGAAAAGATGGGTGATGAATATGTAATAATACTACGTACCCATTATTTTATTGCGGATGCCCTTGATGTAACAGGTCTTGAAGGATTTGCATTTAACTTAAGTAAATATGATGATATATCAGAGCTTTATCTAATATCAGATTATCTGATAACAGATTACTCCTCTGTATTCTTTGATTATGCCAATTTAAAACGTCCAATGCTTTTCTTTACCTATGATCTAGAAAAATATCGTGATGTTTTACGTGGCTTCTATATTGACATTGAAGAAGAGCTTCCTGGTCCTTTGTTATTTACAACAGAGGAGATCATAGATGCCTTTAATAACATTGATGATATAGAGGAAAAGTATAAAGAAAAGTATGATGTGTTTTATGAAAAATATTGTGCATGGGAAGATGGGCAGGCATCCCGTAAGGTTGCAAATGCAGTTTTTAGCTTAGAGGACAAAATGAAGTGATTTATATTGATAGAGCTTAAGGAGAGCTTTCTCTTCTCCTATATGTGGTTAGATGTTGAAGGTGTCGGAGGCCTAGAAAGGGAGGTGTTAGCACTTATTATTGACAATCATTGCGAAGATGATGTAATATGTTTATGAGTTATTATAGATAATGACTACCTCAAAGAAGTACAATATATATTCTTTTTTATCATGGATAGAATAGTCATGGGTAAGGTGGAAGGGCTATTCTGTTTTGTTGATTCAAGTGTTTTGATTCATGACAAGTGAATTGGCTTGCCAATTCATCTTGTATGCAAGATAAAGGATTATGACAAATGTATCTAAAATATAAATACTTTGTTTTTATAAGGTGATGTGAATTGATGACAAATTATAATAAGTACCTATTGTTTCGAGAAAAATATCCGGATTTTATTTTTGAAGATTACAACTTCTCCATTAATAAATCCACAATAGACATAGAATTTCATTTTATCATTTCAGGACTTGCAGAGTTTAAGCCAAGCTGGTCAATTTCGAAAAATGATCTTATTAATATTGAAAAAAATGAAATTATCGATACCCTTGTTTTTTCATTGGGTATGGTAGAATTAATAAGCTACTGGAAAATTACATGTTCTCCTAATGTCCATATAAAGTGTGGGATGCTTTCACAAGCTCAGGCGATGTGGTGGAAAAAGCTATACAGAAAGGGTTTAGGAGAGTTTTTTTATTTGAATAATATATCTGTTGATGATGATTTCATGAAAATCATACATCAATCTAGCTTAGTTGATAGTGATAGTAAATTAGTAGAACATAAAGGAACAGGTGGAAGTAAACCTAGTGTTCTAATACCAATTGGTGGTGGAAAAGATTCTGTTACTACTCTTGAAATCTTAAGAGATGATACCAAACGGTTCTGCTATATTATTAATCCTAGGCAAGCAACAATTGATTCGGTTAATGTCGGTAAGATCCCAAGAGATAATGTAATAGTTGCAAAAAGAACCTTAGACCATAATATGTTAAGGTTAAACAAGGAGGGATTTCTTAATGGTCACACACCATTTTCAGCCTTGGTTGCATTTTCATCTGTCATCGCAGCATACATCAACAATATCGAATATGTAGCATTATCAAATGAGGCCAGTGCTAACGAATCAACAGTCTCAGATACTGATGTAAATCACCAATATTCAAAAAGCTATGAGTTTGAATTAGATTTTATTAACTATGAAGCGAAATATATTAATTCCCAAGTAAAATATTTTAGTTTATTAAGACCATTAACAGAGCTTAAGATAGCTCAATTATTTTCAAAACTCACTTCATATCATGATATTTTTAGAAGCTGCAATAGTGGTAGTAAATCTGATTCATGGTGTGGTATGTGTCCAAAGTGTTTATTTGTATATATTATATTATCACCATTTATTTCTCGTACTGATATTATAGGAATTTTTAATAAAGACTTATTAGACGATAGAAGTTTAAAGGAAACATTTGATAAGTTGATTGGTATCATACCAGAGAAGCCTTTTGAATGTGTAGGGAGCCGTGGTGAGGTTAATGCAGCATTGCATGAAACTTTGCAGCAATACAAAGATAAGAAACAACCTCTGCCATATCTGCTAGAATATTATAATAAAATTTATAAAGCTGGTGAGTACGATATTAATTCCTATCTCACATATTTTGATAGTAATAATTCTATTCCAGAACCATTTTATGATATATTAAAATCTAAGATATGATGAAAGGAAGCAAAGCCTTGTTTGATGTGTTAAGTGAATTTGTAGGAAATAAGAAGATACTTATATTAGGCTTCGGCAAAGAGGGAAAATCCACATATAAATTACTTTGTGATTTAGGTGTATGCTCAAAAATAGATATTGCAGATATTAAAGAACATGATGATTATGATAAAAGTAAAACCGATGGTTATTTTGGAGAGCATTATCTAGATAATTTGGATTCCTACGATATTGTATTTAAAAGTCCTGGAATAGTTTTACCCAAGAGCATTGATCAATACAGCTCTACAATTACATCTCAGACAGAGGTGTTTTTAAAGGTATATAACAGACAAGTTATAGGGGTGACAGGAACTAAAGGGAAAAGCACAGTTTCATCTCTTCTTTATCATGTTTTATATAATAACCATATTCCCTGTCTATTAGCTGGAAATATTGGAACACCTGTTTTTGATATTTTCAAGGAAATCAAGAAAAATACGGTTGTTATATTAGAGCTATCCTGTCATCAATTGGAGTATTGTAAGTATTCCCCATCTGTAGGGGTCTTACTTAATATTTATGAAGATCATCTTGATCATTATGGAACATTTGAGAAATATAAGAATTCTAAGAAAAACATATATCTACATCAGCATCCACTTGATTCTTTATTCTGTGGTGATGATGTGATTATAGAT
The DNA here is from genome assembly GCA_012839235.1 of Clostridiales bacterium. Taxonomy (GTDB): domain Bacteria; phylum Bacillota; class Clostridia; order Lachnospirales; family Lachnospiraceae; genus Mobilitalea. The sequence goes on along the minus strand of DUNS01000156.1, from coordinate 3,651 downwards.
AGAAGTGAGTTTTTGTCCCGTGTTTTCTTTGCTAATAGCAATATTTTACCCTTTGATAGCTTGGAAACTGTGGGTAATATCCAATTAAGGGGAGAGCATAATCTTAAAAACTGTGCTTTTGTTTATGAGATTAGTAGATCTTTTGGTATCTCAGATGAAGACTTTATTACGTCCCTTCAAACCTATCGTCCCTTAAGGCATAGACTTGAGTTTGTAGGAAAAAAGGGTGATGTAGATTATTATGATGATTCAATATCAACTACGGTAGAATCTACAATTAGCGCCATAAACAGTATTAAGAATGCATCTACAATTATTATTGGTGGCATGGATCGAGGAATTAATTACGATCCATTAATTGATTTTTTGTTGAATAGTAAAATATCTAATATTATTCTAATGTATGATTCGGGAAAAAGAATACATGATATGCTTTTAGAAAGAGGTTCTAAAGGGGATGATAAATATGTTGTTTTTGAGCCAGACTTGTATGCAGCAATAAAAACAGCACAAAAAGTCTCATTACCTGGAACTGCTTGTCTACTTTCACCAGCCTCGGCTAGCTATGGTGACTTTAAGAACTTTGAAGAGCGAGGAAAAGTGTTTAAAGAGCAGTTATTCACCGAAGGACAGTCTTAGAATTCTATAAGTCTGAGTGCCATATTAGTATAAGTATGGCCACATATTATTGAAACCTATTAAAAAAGCAGGTACTGGTTCATATGAACCAATACCTGCTTTTAGATTCTTTATTCATGACAAGTTAATCGGCCTGTCAATTCATATAGTTTATTCTATTGGGAACTTAATTATATTGAATGTTGCATTAGCCATTGAAAACAATTGCTGATTATAGCTTGCTATGTTCCATATACCTGTACCTATCAAATTATTCTCTATGACAATATCATTCAAGGCTTTAAAGCTATTGGCATCAATAAACCAAACCATATGATTTTCAACAGATTCACCTACTGATCGAGAATATTCAAAATATGGTGTTTGAGATTGCTCATCAAGTCTTATAACAGCTCCGTGCTCATAAGCTATGGCTAATGCAGAATTAAGAGATAATAAACTTGCTTTAGAACCATCAGTAAAGGGAACAACCCAATCATATCCGACTAAAGGAATTCCTAAGGAGATATATTCAGGGGGCATTTTACTAGCAACAACTTCGATAAAAGGATTAATTAATGAAATATCGCTTATTGGAGCAGGTGGCTGTGATTGCTTGGGCCAAGTATTCTCCAAGAAAATTATCCTATCTACTAATAAACTTATACTATGATAATCAAGGTTTTCATGAGTAGAATAGTCAGGGCTTATGGTAATCATAAATATAAGTCCATTATCTCTTAATAAGGCTGATATTTTTGTAAACAGATTTATATATAAGCTTTGATTGTAGGTAGAGATATAGCTAATAAGAAAATTAACTCCCATAAATCCTTTGGACATAATAATTTCAAAGGTCTCATTAATCAATTTATCCTGTAGGTTAGTATCTAATAAGGATCTATAAACATTTTCCACATTAATATCTCCTGTTATTGAAAGTGCAGAGATCATTAATAGTGGCATTGTTGAATATTGCTTTGCCATATTAATGATATCGATATCATCCCCAAAAGTTTTGATTTCTGGTTTATCAGTATCAATAATTTGATAATTGAAAATAGAAAGGAATGTCATATAAGGCAAAGCCCTAGGTAATATTGCTTGACTTATAAATGAATTTGTAAAGCCATTGATTTGTATATTCTTTACGGTGTTATAATTAATTACTAAGATTTCATCTTGATAGAGATATTGCCTATCATATAAGAATGGATTATTTCTGAATAATTCCATAAGGGAAATACCATTATTTACGGCAATAGTTTCTAAAGTATCCCCTGTCTTAACGGTATAAGTGGTTTTTGGGTGAAGTATAACAAGAGCCTGCCCTTCAACTAATGACAAGGGATTTATCAACCCATTATCGCTTATCAGTCTTTCGATAGAAAGTCCAAATTTGTTAGCTATTGACTCAATAGTATCGCCATGTTGAACTATATATATTTCCATAACATCATCCATGCCTTTCTTAAGTGTGAGGAAAGTCCACACTTAGAAGTGTCATTATAATATATGCTAGTTAAATATTTATTTTACATTAAATGTTCAAAATGAAAAACTAACAGCGGAAGGTTGGGAGAAAGGATTTAACGACTACCGATTAATTGTTTATAAATGCAAGATGATGGGTTTTTATGAATTTGAATTTATCTGCTAAATAATGGGCATATTAACTATCGGATTATTATTAAATAATGGAGGTTAATTATGTCTGAACAGGTATTAGAAAAACTAGAAGGTCGTGTAAGCTACCATGATTCGGTCGAAGAAATGTTACTTAGAATAAAAGAAGATGGACTTTCCAGTGTATTTTCCCGTTGGGATGAGCAAGAAAAGATACGATGTAAATTCTGTCTCCAAGGATTGAGCTGTCAACTATGTACACAGGGACCTTGTAGAATTAGCGAAAAGGCTGGTGCCACTAAGGGTGTATGTGGTATAGATCCAGATGCTATGGCAATGCGTAATTTCCTGATGCGAAACATAATGGGTGCAGCAACCTATGGCCATCATGCATTTGAAGCTTTTCGTACCTTGAAAGCAACAGGAGAAGGTAAGACACCATTTAAAATAACCGATGTAGAAAAACTCAAATGGATGTGTGAGAAGCTTGGTATTGACAGGAATCAGGATACGAATCAATTAGCTATTCAACTGGCGGAATTACTGGATCAGGAAATGAAGGTGAACCCTGACCAAGAAAGCCGAATGGTTAAAGTGTTCGCACCTAGTAAAAGGAAACCGATTTGGAGGGATCTGCATATCTATCCTACTGGGATTCAGCATGAGGTTGAAAATTGTGTAGCCAGCTGCTTGACTAATGTGGATGGTGATTATGTTTCTCTTGCAAAGAAAGCACTTAGATTAGGATTGTCTACAATTTATACGGCACAGATAGGGCTTGAAATGACACAGGATATTCTCTTTGGTACCCCTATGCCCCATGAGGTGGATGTGGATCTTGGAATTATGGATCCAGACTATGTGAATATTGCATTTAATGGGCATCAACCCTGGATTGGTGTAGCTACATTACAGAAAGCAAAGCTGGAGGAATATCAAGAGAAGGCACGCAAGGCGGGAGCAAAAGGAATTCATATTGTAGGGTCGATAGAAACCGGTCAGGAGATGTTGCAAAGGTTTGAATGTGATGATGTATTCGTTGGCCTTATGGGTAACTGGCTGGCAATTGAACCGTTCTTAGCTACTGGTACTGTAGATGCCCTTGTTATGGAAGAAAACTGTTCACCACCGGCCATTGATCAATATGCAGAAAAATATCAGGTGGCACTGATTAGTGTCAGTACTATCATTGGTGTACCTGGTACCGAGCATGAGATGCCCTACTATCCTGCTAAAGCGGATGAGATGGCTGAGGAATGTATTAATATTGCAATTGATAACTTTAAAAAGCGTCATGGAAAGATTAAACCAATGGTTCCCAAGCATACCATGAAAGCCATTGCCGGTTTCTCAACCGAAGCGGTGCTGAAAGCGGTAGGAAATGATTTAAGTGCTCTTGTCGACGTT
>DUNS01000155.1 GCA_012839235.1 Clostridiales bacterium | reverse complement strand
TCCAATATGAGAATGTTTCACCTGGTTTAATAAGTACTCCATCTACTTTCTTTAAAGCTATCCTCAGATTATCGACCTTGTTATCCTGCAACCACATATCTACATCTCTAAGCTTTCGATACAAAGGAGTTCTATGAGTAAAATAGGAGTATTTTAGTTGCTCTTTGCATTTAGTATGGGTGTATTCCTTTCTACCAAAATACCAGTTAAGATAACGAAGGGTTCGATAATATCTCTTACCTAAGAAAACTCGCAATTTACTTCTATATATGGGTTTTAGTTCCTTATAACTATTCACTTTCTCACTCCAATTATATTGAAATCAACATCTTTTATGATACTTCCAAAAATCTATTGTTTCCTCTAAATCCTCTTCATCATCAAATAACCCTAATTCTTTTGTAACCTCGATAGCAAAATCAACGTATGCATTTGCTCTAGCAGTCTTCAAAAAAACAACAATCATCATATATTAGAAAATAATTAGTCATTCTTGTCCCCCAGTTTTTATATTTTTCAATAATAGTCCTAGATAATAGCTGCAGCCCTCACCATTGATGCCTCTGCTTTTATATTCAAAGGAAATACTAATATTTCAAAACAATCTATATCTAATAGCTCTGATAGATTGGTTAGATTCTCTATTATCAAGATATCATTTTCAAACAATCTCTTATGTATCACAAAGGGATATTTATCAGGTGACGGCATATCTATCCCAATCATTTTTATCTTCTTACGGATTAAAAATTCTGCTAACTCTTCACTGATTACTGGATGATTCCTGTAATACTCTTCCCTACCATAAAACTTACCATAATCCGTATATAACAAGACAATATCATCTTCCTTAACAAGATCAACATACTCTTCCTTAAAATCAATAATCTTTTCATTTCTAACATCCAGCAGGCAACCTTTTCCTGAAAACCTATCTAAAGGCAATTCATTGATAAAGGTTGTTCGATTAAGTAAATGCATTGGTGTATCAATATGTGTTCCTGCATGCATTCCAATCTCTAATCTAAAGCTTGTATATCCATCCTTATCTAAGCTTCTATCCTGATATAATTTAACTGCCTCATCACCTGGATAAACTGGCATATTATCAATGATTTCTTGGCTTAAGTCTATAATTCTTTTCATCTTACTATCACTCTTTCCTTAATTGCCTAAGCTTCATTAACCCTTCCGATTGGGTAAAAAAGATAAACCTGTCCATCTTCAGGGCAATTATACTCTTGCACAGCTCCTACAAGTTCCATCTTATTATCATTTAGATATGTAATTCCTTCACTAAATGTATTGGCACTATCCGCCACGGTGTATGCATATTGAAAGGATGGTATTGTCCACTTAACCCACCCAGCAGGTGGTTCTGCTTCATCAACCACTTCAACTCCAGCAAGGTAAAGTCCTTTTGAGAAATTATCTTCCCAAGGACTAAACGATCTGGAGATATCAGACATTGCACCCCAGACTCCAAGAATATTGCCATGCTTATCCTTCTTTGCCAAACCAGCTACTTCACTAAATTTAGAATTAGCTTCCTCCCATAACTTTTGAATAAATCCCTCTCCATCTTCCGTGGAGCCTTCCTTACCTATTACTGAAAATGATTTTTTAAAGCATAGTTCCATTACCATCTTATATCCCCCATTCCGTTTTCACTTTTTAAAAGCACATATTATAAAATTTCATCTTTATTATTCCACAGCCACCTTAGGCATTCTTCTGCACTCAATGCATTATCATGTCTTATTCCTACTCTTTTTCTTATAGTCAACACCTAATAACATAAAAGTAATTGCCAAGCACAAATTCACAATCCATGAATTATTATTAATAAACTCTAATAGTGATGCTATCGCAAATAGTATTCCAGCAAAAAAAAACAAACAATGTGTATAATTCTTTCTCATAAGAACCTCCTCATTTCATATACCTTTTTTAAAGTATACTTGCTTCATATATCCTTGAGCTTTCACCCCATGGATGGTATCCAACTCCAATATAATGAAAACCGTATTTTTCATAGTAGCCGATATGACCTGTACAAAGATAAATTGATGAAAATCCACCTTGCTTAGCATCAGCCTTAGCTTTATCCATTAATAAAGCTCCATATGAATTTCCACGATGTGCTTCTTCAATATATAAAGCGCACATCCATGGATAAAGATCCATCCTACTTATGAAATCATTGCTAATAAGACCTGCACAGCCTATGATTTCATCTCCATTCATTAATAGATACCACATAGGTAAAGAATTCCTGCTTGTAATGCAATGTGTTATGCAGTCCTCATAAACCATCTTACTTTCTTTACTAGCCCATTTACTTTGAAAATATTTAATAGCCCTATCTTTATATTCTGGGCTTTCTTTTACTGATATAACTTTCATAAGCTTTTTCTCCAATCAATTTTTCATACAGTAACAATATCATTAACGAATGAGATCTCTTCTGCCAATGTTAATATATTAACTAAATGATAATGCAATAGGTATAATCTGTCAATTCAAAATTAACGATTAATTCTATATTCAAGTTGGAAATTAGTAGAATAATCAGTAAGCTATCGAGTTCCTAACCTTCAAATATATGATATAATTAACAAGTAGTATCACCTATCAAATTGTTGTTCTAATCACAAAGAAAGGCATGGTTATTCTTATGCACGAAGTAGAAGTTAAAGGAATACTTTCACCAAGAAACGGAATGAATATCTATCGTGGTTGTACCCACGGTTGTATATATTGTGATTCTCGGAGCAAATGCTATCAGATTAATCATGACTTCGAAGACATCGAGGTCAAGGTCAACGCACCAGAATTACTAGAGAAAGCCCTTCGTTCTAAAAGGAAAAAATGCATGATTGGGACTGGGTCTATGTGTGATCCTTACATTCACTTGGAAAGCCACTTAGGGAACACTAGAAAGTGCCTAGAAATCATTAATTCTTACGGTTTTGGAGCAAGCATTCTTACAAAGTCATCAAGAATTTTGAGAGATTTAGATTTGTTAAAAGAAATAAATAATAAGACAAAATGCGTAGTTCAAATGACTCTCACTAGCTATGATGAGGATTTATGTAAAGTAATAGAGCCAAAGGTTAGTACTACTAAAGAGCGTTTTGAAGTACTTAAAATTATGCAGGATAATGGCATTCCAACAGTGGTTTGGCTTTGCCCTGTTCTTCCTTATATCAACGATACAGAAGATAATATTAATGGTATATTAGATTATTGCATAGAAGCAAAGGTTCATGGAATAATCTGCTTTTCTATGGGAGTAACACTTAGAGAAGGGGATAGAGAATATTTTTATGAGAAATTAGATGAGCATTTTCCAGGAATGAAAGAACGATACATAAAACAATATGGTAATTCCTATGAAGTGACGAGCCCTAATAATCGTAAGTTAATGGACCTATTCAAGCGCAGGTGCTCGTCACATGGAATTATAAGTGATGTTGGCCAATGCTTTCAGTATCTTAGTGAGTTTGAAGAGAAAAACCCCTATGAACAACTGACATTACCCGGATTATAATTATGAATTCAAGAATTACTTATAGTATTATTCAGCTAGATATATACCATAATCCAAGATTACATTGCCCGCCTCATCTGGGGAAGTAAAACGTGGACAATTATATCTTTCAAAAAAGTAAGCTCTGTTTTTATCGTCGCTTTTGAAATTACTAATTTCATTTTCCTGAAATTTAGTGATGCAGGCATCATGCATATCATATATGCCTTCAGCTTCCTTACCTTTGATCCAACAAACAGCAACTTCGCTATCAGCAAGATCTATGTATGTAAACCCTTCAGGAACTTCTGTGTTATCAGGGAAAAACATTCCGATCCAATACTCGAATGTGTTCTCGAAGTCCAAACCATTGCAACGCATAAAACCAAGGTAACCGTTCTCGATATCTTTTAGCTCACCAATTTTTTCAAGTTGCTCAAACC
>DUNS01000154.1 GCA_012839235.1 Clostridiales bacterium | reverse complement strand
CATCCCCAGAAACTGTTATTGATGCCAAAGAATGGGTTGACCATGGTAGTCTACTTTAAAGGGAAAGTCTAAGACTTTCCCTTTAGCCATTATATGAGAATAATTATCTATTTTATAACAATAATTCTAAGAATTACATACACAAATCGATCAATTACAGTTTAATCATAGAAAAAATCATGCTATAATTATTATCAGAATAGGATAAAGAGTACATATGAAATACACAAAAATTACAAATTAAATAAGAATCGAGGTGTTAGGCTTGTCGAGACAGTACTTAAGGTCTAGAACAATGCAGATTCAGTCAGAAAACATTAAGATTGTTTATCATTTATACTTTAACAATACCCAATATAGTATTGAGTGTTATAGGGAAGGTCACGATTATAGTAATCCTAATAACTACTCTGTATCTAATGATTTTACTGATGATGAAGGGGTCGCAGTAGATTTCTTACATCGGGTAGCCAAAGGGAAAGTTTCCCCAGTACATATTAATGATCTAGTCAAGGATTATATTGAAAAATTGTATTAGTTAAAAGAAAATTTATTATTATGGCTAAGAGGTCTTTTATGAGATTATTACTTCTCATAGAAGACTTTTTTGTATTCAAAAAGATTTGATATGGAATATTAATTGGATATAAGGGAAATTATAGTATAAAGATTTATATTAATAAGAAAAGGTTTCGGAAAGGGATATTAGAATATGGATAAAAAGATAAATTCTAAGAACCTATTAGATTTGTTTTCAAAAAGTGGAGATATTGTTCAACGACCTATTAATATTGGTCATAAGGGTGTAATAGCTTATCTATTTGGTGTAGATGGACTAATGAATACAATGATGCTGGATACAACAATACTAAGGCCTATTTCAACGGATGAAAGCTTAAAGGAAATAACCAATGATGATGAGGTAATAAAATACCTTTTAGAAGGAGGGGCATATCATGCTTTCGCCATCGAGGTTACAGATTTTGAGCTTCTTATTAGATATATCCTAAGTGGAATGGCTGCTTTAGTCTTTGACAATGCCCAAAAAGCACTGATTTTTGATGTAAGGACCTTTGATAAAAGATCTATTCAGGAGCCCACTGATGAAGGGGTTATGAAAGGTGCTAAGGATTCATTTATCGAAGTGATGAGAACCAATACGGTACTAATCAGAAGAAGAGTTAGATCAGAATATCTTATTGTAGAGCAGCTGAATGTAGGAAAGCACTCAAAGACAGATGTTGCCTTAATGTATATCTCCAATATTGCCAATATGGAGACAGTCAATAAAATCAGAGATAAGATTAATAACATTAATATTGATAATATATCTACCCCTGCATTTTTTGAAGAATATCTAGTAGAGAATAAGTTCAGTATATTCCCACAGATTATGTATACTCAAAGACCAGATAGGGTATCAGCCAATCTTACAGACGGTAGAATTGCTATATCAGTTGACGGTATCCCCTTTGTCTATGTATTACCATGCCAGCTTCCTATGCTGATGCAATCACCAGAGGATTATGCCAATCATTTTATTATCGGATCTTCTCTAAGGATTATTAGATATATTGCGATGATATTAACCCTGTTTCTACCGGCCTTTTATATAGCCTCAACTACCTTTCAAAATCAGATGCTACCTGCTGAGATAGCTTTATCTATACAAAAAGCTAAGGAAAATGTCCCCTTTTCATCGGGATTTGAGGTGATGGGATTATTAATAGCCTTTGAAATTCTCATAGAAGCTGGGCTTAGGCTTCCTAAAACTGTAGGTACAGCTATGTCCATATTAGGAGGCCTTGTTGTTGGACAATCTGCTGTGGAAGCAAAGTTTATATCCCCTACGGTGGTTGTTATAGTGGCTTTGGCAGGAATAGCAGGCTTCATCCTACCTAATCAGGATTTAAGTAGCGGTATTAGGGTAAGTAGGTTTTTATTGGCCATATTAGCAGCTGTAGGTGGCTTCTTTGGTCTTGCAGCTGGATTAATCATATTAATTACCCATCTATGTAGTTTGGATAATTATGGTGTAGCATATATGTCTCCATTTGTTGATGTGGAAGCTTCTAATCATAAAGACACCTTGTTTCGTTTCCCCATAAGTTATTTTAAAAAACGTAGTAAAAAGATAGCACCCGATAATCAAACAAAACAGGGATCATAAAGAAAAGGAATGGTTATTATCTTGAAAAGATTAATATATATAATTTGCTGTCTTATAATAATTCCAACAATATTAGCTGCCTGCTCTAAGGATTTTATGGTAACTGAAATTGATGAAATTAACCTTATCCGGGTTATGGGGATTGACTATGGTGAGGAAGAGTATACTGTAAGCGCTTTATTTACAACTCTAGAAGGAGAAGAAGAAATCACCAAAGGGAAAGGTAAGAGTCCTTATGCTGCCTATGAAGATCTTAGATTAAAAGCTAAAAAAGCAATATCAATTGGTCATACAGGTTACTTTTTAATTGGTGAAGCTGCAGCCAGTAGAGGTATTGATATATGTCTTGACTTTCTATCAAGAGACGAAACTGTCAAAATGGATGGATTATTCTATATAACTAAGAATAGTAAAGCGGCTGATTTTATGGAGGAAGCTATAGAGAATGAGCAAAAGATTAATGAGGGTATGGAAGTTCTGAGACAAAAGCAAGAGACTATGCTGACAAGAAATGATAATACCTTGGTTAATCTTATTAACGAGATTAGGCAAACCTATCAAAGTGTTCTTATTCCGTATGTGATTGCTGAAGAAAAGAGCTTTTTAATGTCAGGATATGCAGTATTTGATGACTTGAAGCTAAGGGATTATCTTGATGAAGAAACAAGTGCAGGTGTTAATTTTTTTAAAAATATTATAAGAAATTATCCAATATTTTTAGAGGATAATGTTGGCTTATTAATAACATTTTCTGAGACAGATATTAATTCTAATTGGGAATCAGACAAGATAAAAATTAATATTAAAATAGATTATGAAACTATGATTAAAGAAGTTAATACGGTTGATAATATATTTGATATTGAATATATTGAAAGTCTTAATAAGAAGCAGGATGATTATGTTCTTAATCTCATCATGCAGGCAGTTAATTATTCAAAGGCTACTGGCCTAGATATTCTGCAGATCGCAAGATATATTGAGAATCAAAATATTAGAGAATGGGAAAACATAAAGGAAACTTGGGATACAGCAATATCTGAGATCCAATATGAATTTGAATTCAATTCAAGAATTTCCAAATCATACTTATTAGGTTCTAACCTACAAACTAAATATCCACGAATAAGCAGATTAGTCCATACTATCTAGAGGCTTTAGGGGGCGTGCTTGAATAAAGACTATAGATAGTATGGATAAGTGCAAGGTGAACGAGATAGCCTTAGCTATCGAGTTCCTAATCTGAAACTCAATATATAACAGAATAGGGGATTATTAATGATATATATATTCTTAGCTTTTTTGGTGTTAATAATGATTAAAAAAAAGAATCAACTCTTAAGTGCAAAACGTAATCTGATTCTCTTTCTCATACTTTCATGTATCGGGTTATCCATGGGTTTTATATATGAATTAAACCCCAACATGCCAACTATAGCTCAAACTTTAATAAATTATATGAAATGAGGTTACAAGCTTGAATAAAGAATTATCCTTAAGACAAATATCATATATATATGTATTTATATCCTTGTCTTCTATAGTAAGACAGATACCAAGTGCATTGGCAGCTGAGGCAGGTAGAAGTGCATATATTAGTCCCCTTTGGTCAATTGTTGCTATAGTACCATTAACTTTTATAGTTGTTGGGTTAATTAAGTTATTCCCTGGACTTAACCTATATGAAATAATGCTACAGGTTTTTGGAACATTACTTACTAAAATTATGATACTAGCCTATCTCTTATGGTTTATACTACTACTAGCTACTGAGATTAATATCTATACCCAGACTCTACAATTTACCTTAATGCCTCAGACAAGAAACAACTTTTTTCTAATTACCTTGATATTTTTAGTTGCCCATGTTCTTCAAAGAGGGCTTAAGACAGTATTTCGTTTCTCGGAATTCACCCTGGGGATTATACTTTTTGCTTTTATAATCATATTTTTATGTTCAATTAATAAAATAAGAGAAGATTATCTATTGCCGGTGTCCACATTTTACTTAGTTGATACAGCTCGGGCTGCTGTTAATGTGGTGGCAGTAGGAGGGAATATTATAATCGCCCTGTTTTTTTCTGATAAGCTTGGCATATCTACAACTAAAATGCAAAGAGGAAGGCTTTGGATTAGTGTAGGAATATTTTTATTTCTAACATTTTTTACAACCCTTTCAACAATTGGGATTAACGGAGCTTCTTTAACGGCTATTCTACCATTTCCCTTTTATAATACAGTTAAAGGAATATCATTCTTTGATATCTTTGAGCGGTTTGAGGTTGTGGTTACATTAATATCAATGCTTTCTGATTTTATAGCTATATGTATACTATTTATAATAATTATCCGCTGTTTTGAATGGTTATTTAATCTTAAAGAGAAAGGGCTACTTTATGGACCTTTAATCATAATTGTTTTCTATCTAACCTATTATATAAGCAGTACACAATTTGAATTTGAATTTTTATATAGGAATGTAATAATCTATCTTAATATAGTTTTTCAATACTTTATACCAATGCTCATAGTCCTATTTAGCCTTTTTCAAATTAATAAAATAAAGAAACAATATTAACTAAGCATAGATGATGGGCAGAGTGAATGTATAGATATTTACTTTTAAAAAATCTTGATTTTTATATCTATTCATATATATGTATGTTGAATTCGTCATCATCATATTTATACT
>DUNS01000153.1 GCA_012839235.1 Clostridiales bacterium | reverse complement strand
CGAGAAATTATATATTATAAGCTTTGTGCCTCGCAAACATATAGGTCGAAAGACCTATGCGTTTGAGAAATATTAATGTAAGAAAGAAAGGGTTATTAGTATGAAAGAACAAAGAAAGAGATTAAACGACCATGGATTTTCACTAGTTGAGCTTATTGTGGTAATTGCAATAATAGGAGTTTTAGTAGGAGCAGCAACTCCCCAGGTTATTAAGTACATTGAGAGATCAAGAGTAGCAGCAGATCTGAATTCAGCTGATGTTATCGATAGTGCCATAGAGATGGCTATAACTGATGAAGATGCCTACAAAGATTTAATGAGTAAGTTCGATGGTAAAAATTCAATAACATTTGATATTGAGAAGAATGGTTTTAATTTTGGTTCAAGTGAATTGAAAGAAACTGATCCATTTATTAAGGAAGTTAAATCAATATTGGGTGAGTTACCAAAAGCTAAGGCAAAAGATAGAACTGAGTTTAAGATTACAATAACGTCTAAAGATGATGGGAATTTTTCGTTAAATGTAAGAGCGAATTAAGAAAAAAATATTGTGCACTACATAATTTTTATCCTGAGTAATAAAAACATATTATTATTCGCAACTGTTTGAAGTCGTTGGTACTTAGGCATGTTTTGTATTACTTCTCAAAAATTATTAAATCGGAAAGTGAGACTAGCCATGACTAATAATCTGATTTATTACATGTTCATTTTCCTATGGGGCATATGCATAGGAGGTTTATTACTTCTGTGCATATGCCGATTTTTAAAAGATGAAAGCAATGAGTCACAGAAGAAAAGTAAGAATATGTCCATATGGCATGTTCTTGTTCCTATGCTAAACGGAATGTTTTATGCACTGGTATTCTATATTTATGGATTTGGCTGGATAGGCCTAATATATTCCCTAGTAGGCAGTAGTCTAATTGTAGTTAGTGTAGTTGATCTACATATATATGAGATACCTAAAGAGATTAATTACTTTATAGGGATACTTGGACTTATAAGGGTGTTTTTTGATTTATCTAATGTTCTAGCTTATTTGATTGGATTTGCTAGTGTAAGCTTGTTTTTGCTTCTGATATATTATCTATCAAAGGGAAGGGGTATCGGTGGTGGAGATATTAAGCTTATGGCAACAGGGGGACTAGTGTTAGGATTTCCTTGGATTTTGTTAGCATTTATATTAGCTTGTATTATAGGGTCAATAGTTCATTGGCTTAGAATGATGATAAGTAAAGAAGGAAGAGAATTAGCTTTTGGACCATATCTTTCTGTAGGTATGATGATTACCATGATTTATGGAAAGCAGCTTGTTAACTGGTATATTAATATGACTGGATAAGCAAATTCTTACATAGGGGGAATTGAGTGTCGAATAAAGTAATTAGTATTGAAATAGGACTTCAATCAATAAAGATTTGTGAAGTCAGTTTAAAGAAGAATAATCCTCGTTTATACCGTTGTATTACATTGCCAACACCAGAGAATTTATTTAACGACGGCTATATAAGAGATAATAATAGACTAGCAATGCTTTTAAAAGAGAAGATTAAGGAAGCTAAGATTAATAGTAAGCGGGTGATATTTACAATTTCCTCTACAAAGATAGCTAGTAGGGAAGTTACATTGCCACCTGTGAGGATTTCTAAGATTCAAGAGATTATATCAACTAATGCTTCTGAATATTTTCCTGTGGATTTATCTCATTATACTATCTCTTATAGGATATTGGAGAGAGTTAATAAAAAAGATGATAAAAAGCTACGTTTATATTTACTAGCTGCACCTAATAAGCTTGTAGAGAATTATTATGACTTAGCTAAACTTATGGGTCTTAGGCTGGTTGCTACAGATTATGTAGGCAATAGCTCCTATCAGATACTAAAATCACAAGTTAAGGAGGGTAGCAGCCTGTTCATTCAGATAGGGGACCATTCATCCTTAATAAGTGTAATAGATAATGGTATATTAATGCTTCAGAGAACGATTTCCTATGGGGAGCATGAATTTCAGAATCAATTAGAGGAAGCACAGGCTGAGGCAGCAACTTCTAGAATTTCTTATGATGGGGAAGAAGACATTGTGACAAGCCCTATTGATGCTAAGGGAAGCATAACAGATTCTCATAGATATTTTGTAAGTAATGTACTTCGTATATTGAACTATAATTATTCTATTAATAATAAAAGAGTTCATGGTATATATCTTCTTGGTAATAGTTCAGATAATGTTGCCATGGATGAACTTTTATATAAGGAAACAGGAATTACTGTTAAGAAGGTTGAAACCTTAAGCAATGTTACCTTTGGTAAAAAACTTGTGAAAGAACTTACTGCAGATAGTCATGTACTAACTGACTATCTAATTGGTATTGGATCCTCTATTGATCCTCTTCAATTTGTACCCAGTGAGGTTCTCTTAAAGGCAAAAAGACAGATAACAATTAATAATAGAATTGCCCTTATAGTAGGTTCATTGGTAATTGGAATAATTATTACAATCACTAGTTATCTTGAGTATCGGACTTCTTTAATTGATCAAAAAACAATAGGAAGAGATATTGATAAGCTTATTGATATTAATGAGCTTCATGATGATTATGTAGAAACAAAAAGATTGTACGAGCAAATGAAGAGGATAGAATCATTAAGTACTAGTCCTAATAGGTATCTCAATGATCTGATAAGTGAGCTTGAAGACAAATTACCAGAAAAAGCTTTAGTATCAACTATGATGGTTACTTCCTCTGATATTAGTTTGAATATAAGGGTTGGTGATAAAGAAGAAGCTGCTAAGACCTTGCAGTCCCTAAAAAACATCTCATATATTAAAGATATTAGAACTAATGAGATAACTGAAGACAATATGGGAAATGATCTGAAGATAGTTCATTTTATTATATCTGCAAAGTATGATTTACTAAAGCTAGAGGAGGATACTAAAGATGACTAAGAATAGATATTCTAGGGAAAGTAATCTTATCATTGCTTTTTTCGCAATCCTCATCCTTGTTGTCTCTTATCAATTTGGTTATATGACCTTTAAGGACAAGGCCAATGAAATCAACACTGAAAACGCAGCTAATATGGAAATGCTAGAAGAATTAAATAATAGGACTGACAATGAAGGGAATTATCTTGAAGAGATTAAGAATATGAAGACTGAAATTGATGAAATATCCCATAAATATGATGCTTCATTAACTCAGGAAAGAATTCTGCTATTTGTTATGGAGCTAGAAGAGCATGCAGATATGACAGTGGATACAGTCACATTCGAGGATATTGTTAACCTAACCTCTACTAATAAGGCCCCCCCTGAGGAGACAATGGAAGAAACCCTGGATGAACTAATAGAGTTCGATTCAGAAAGGGAAGAACCAAGTTCATGGAGGAAGGATTATGTTACTAGGGATGAACTATCTCTATATTCCTTAGGAATAAATATTTCATATAAATCTGATTATGATGGTTTGAAGAAAGCCATTGATTATATGAACAAATATGATAGTAAAGTAAACATCAGAAGCTTTACTACAGCATTTGATGATACTACTGGTTACTTAACTGGGTCAATGATTATAGATTTTTATATGTTGCCTGAATACGGAAGGGAATATATAGCTCCTATGATTAATGTTCCATTAGGAGTTGATGATATATTTGGTACAATAGAGCCTCCAGAGATTTTGGAAGAGGATATAAATTGATCGGAAGAAAATGTTGCTGAATAGGGAGTTTGTGATGAATTACAAAAGGAAACCCTTGCAATTTAATAATAAACAGTTCAGGCTAAATGATAAGGGCTTATCCCTAGTGGAACTACTGGTAGCAGTGGCAATATTAGCCATTATATTGGTGCCTTTACTTAACAGCTTTGTAATGGGGGCTAAGGCTAATTCCAGGGCAGAAAGAATGCAGACTGAAACTCTATTGGCACAGAATATCCTAGAAGAATTGAAGGGTAAGTCTATAGAAGAAGTAGCTGAAAAATTAGGCTATGATGGCAATCTGGATATGGATTTTTCTAGAGAAGAACCCTATGTTTTTAATGTAAAGGACATTTCCTTTAGAGGGTATGACTTTGACGCAAGGATTAAGCTTGATCCAACTCCATATTATGAAGTCCAGAATACTGAAGAATATGGAGATTATAATAAATTCCAGATGCCTATAATAGAGGAAATTAATAAAGATACTAATGTTCTGGCTCTAGAATCTGATGAAATGGATCATGCTAAGACAGAGCTATATTATAATCATCTTACCTATATTGCCAACCTAGATTCAGCAGATGAGGATGACTATCTAACTAGGGAAGAGTTTGATGATGAAATTAAGTATGATTTAAGAAGAAGGATAGAAGTAAATCTTACAAAAAATCTCACGGGTTTTTTAGTTAATGTTAATTATGATTATTCAGCCCCAGCCATAAGGGGAGCAGGTGAAGTATCATATGTTATATATGAAGATTATATAGAGCCTAAATTAGAAGGTCTGTATGTGTTTTATTATCCTACAAAAAATGATGCGGTAATTGTGAATACTCATGATTTTAATGAGGAAGACTTTTATATTGATCTATTCCTAATAAGACAGGAAGAAGAAAATAGCATAGGTAATGATAATGTTAAAGTAAAAGCTGTTAGCTCTGATAAAATACATATATATTCTAATACAGAAATAATTGAACTTACTGGAGCTGTGCTTAATAAGGGTCTTGTAAAGAAAGAGAACCAAAGAAATAGAATATATGAGGTGACAGTTTCTTTGTATCAGGGAGGTAAAAACTTCGCCAAAGAGGCTTTTGCTCTAGAGCTTACTTCAACAAAGGGGGAATAAGACTATGAGGGATAATAATTATATTGCCCAGGACAACCGGGGTTCTACTTTGATTCTTGTAGTTACCTGTATTGCCTTTATAGCAATCCTAGGTTCTTTAATTCTCTCCTCAACAGTTCGTAATCTTAAGTCCACCGATTTTGACCAAAAGGAAACTAGGAATTTCTACGAGACTGAGACAGCCTTAGATGAAATCAAGGCTGGATTAGAGGAAGTAACAGGAGAGGCTTTAGAGGAGGCCTATACCTTTGTTATGGAGAATTACCTAGCTAATGCATATAAGACGGGGGAGGAAAAGGAAGCAATATTCGCAAGGAAATTCGTAGATATATTATCTGATAAACTAAAAGCTACTGAGGATGGGACAATGTATGATATTAGCCTCCTAGAGGAGTTCATAATAGAATCCAAGGCAAGCTTAGATATAGAACCAAGGAATAATATTCTTACAAAGGACCAGGTAGATCCTTTAAATCCAAGATATATCATTCTTGAAAATGTCCAAGTCAGATACAGGGATGGAAAATATATTCGTACAATTATTTCTTCAGACATTAGAATCAATACCCCAAGTGTAAGTCTAGCTTTAGGAAAAACTTATAGTCCCATATTTGCCACCTATGGATTAATTGCTGATAAGCAGATATTACTAGATTCAGCGGAAGATGTAATGGTTTCAGGAGATGCTTACGCCGGATCTGGCGGCATATCAATTAATAATAGCTCCCAGATAACCTTCCATAATAGTAGCAATATAATTATCCGAGGCAATATTGAGGTTGGGGATAGAAGTATACTAAATATTAAGGATAACCCATCCCTATGGGCTAAAAATATAGAGACACTAAAAAGCAAGGATTTAAAGACTAGTAATCCTACTATTATTGATATAAGAGCAAAAACATATGTTGCTGATGATCTAACCCTTAACGGTAAGAACAGTGAAGTAACTATGGAAGGGAAATATTATGGCTATAACTATCAAGGAGATGGGGTTCCTAGTGAGGAGATTTCATCAAGAGGAAGTAGTGCCATAATTATAAATGGTCTTAATTCAAGCCTTGATCTATCTGGAATTGATCAGTTGGTTATTGCTGGGCGGGCCTATCTTGATCCAAGGTCAGCAGGTAATGTTGCTGGAGGTAATGATAGTGACATATATACAGGAGAAGCCCTTGCTATAAAAGGTAATCAATATGCTTATCTGGTTCCAGAAGAATATATATGGGCAGGAACCAACCCTGTAAGTCTTGAAGATTATTATAGCCGCCCATCAGAGGTTTTAGAGGTTGACTATAATAAGGATATTGATAATTCAATAGATTTTAAAGACTATGTAGACGGCTATTCAAAAATATTTTATAAAGCAGCTTCTAGGGATTTGATTTATTACTATCTGAAGTTTAAATCAGAAGAGATGGCTAATAGGTACCTAGAGAAATATTACGAAACCTATAACTATGATGATGCTATAGGGATAGTTGATAATAGGATTAAACAATATGGGAAGAATATTAGCATTCCCAACACTGTGAATGTGTTATCAAGGGGTAATCTTTTTACTTATAATGATGTAGAAAAGAGTGGTTTGATTATCAACAATGTTAATCCAGACCCAGACTTTGAGGATAACAAAAACCCGGCTTTACAGGCTTTAGAGGATTTATCAATAGATCTTACTAAAAGGTATAACAATATTTCAAGAACTCTTAGGGAGAAGCCTTCCAAGGAGCCACATAATAAAGATTCCTTATTTGATACCATTATTGATACGGATAAATTATCAATAGAAGGTGTAAGGGTTCTTGTCCAGGATGAATATGTGCTATATATAGTTAACAATCAGGGAGCTTCAGAATTTGTTCTGAATGGGGATGAGAAGCTTCCCGGTGGAGGAAAGCAAGGTATAGTTATAGCCAGTGGTTCAGTTCGTGTCAATGATAACTTTACAGGATTAATATTATCTGGTCATACAATTAGGCTAAGGGGCGGTGTTAGAATAACAGCCTCAAAAGATGTAGTAAATAAGATATTAAGCAGTAGCAATCCAGAGATTAATGATTATTTTCGCCAACTTGTTGATAAATCTACTGGAAATGACAAGGGAAGTGGAGATGATTTCAAAGTCAATATTCCAGATCTTGTAGTTATAGAAAACTGGGAAAAGAAGAAATATTAAAGTGAGGTCAAGATGTGAAAAATCTAGATAATAAAGGCATTACTCTTATTGAATTAATTGTAGTTATTGCCATCTCCACAATAGTTATCGGGTCA
The DNA here is from genome assembly GCA_012839235.1 of Clostridiales bacterium. Lineage (GTDB taxonomy): Bacteria > Bacillota > Clostridia > Lachnospirales > Lachnospiraceae > Mobilitalea. The sequence continues at coordinate 36 of DUNS01000153.1, read as the reverse complement.
GCTGCATTCATTATAAAGTATAGCTCAAGAAACTAT
>DUNS01000152.1 GCA_012839235.1 Clostridiales bacterium | reverse complement strand
TACGACTGAGTTACGAATTTATAAAGGATGGTAAAGAATAGTGAATTGGAAGAAAAATAGAACATGCAAGAAATAAGGAAATAAAGACCTATGAAGGGACATAAAACATTAGGAATGAGTTCCCTACAATGAAGAGTTTGGAGAGAAAAGAAGAGAAATAAAGGGTTGTGAACGCTTTTTAGGTTGGCTTACGACCACTTTATTTAGAAACTTAATAAAAATCTTTATAAGTCTACACGGAAATGACAGGTAATCAGAGCAATCTGGTTGCCTGTTTTATATTATGAAGCAGACTGTAAGAACTCAACATCCTCTTAAATTATTAAAAGGTAAGATTGACACGTAAAAGCATAAAGGATATGATAATTCATATCAGAAGACGAAAGGGAAGTACTTATGGAGGGGCAACAAATCAAACAATATCAGAAGATTATTCAATTATATCAGGAAACTGCTTCTGTCAAAGAAACAGCAAAAAAGTTAGGCACATATCCCATCAAAGTACGACGTGTTCTTATTACTGAGGGATTGTGGCATAGTAATACAAGTGATCTGATAGGTTCTCTATATGCAAGTGGATTATCTGTTTCCGAGATTGCAAAACAACTTTTTATATCTGAAAAGAATGTTCAGTCATATATTCCGTATAGCAGAGGACAGTATAGCAAAGACCAGCGAAGTAATGAAGCTGTAAGAAGCGAAGGATACCGTGAACGAATGCAGGTTGCTGAAAATTCACAGGTAAAAAAGAAAAATCAAAATAGTAGTCAATATATGAATTCAGAGAAAGAAATGGAGAATGATCATATGCGTAAATTAAATGTAATAAAAGAACGAGACAGACAGGTGGATAATGACCGACCAATCCCCTATGCGATTCGACTTCATTTAGTGTTAGACATGGATGATAAATACTTAGGAGAAAATGAAATTGGTATACTTGCCCAATTTGGAAAAATGGTAAGCAACATATCTAGAGATATTATTGTACCGGGAGACATTACTCTGCATGCACTTCATTATGCAATCAACAGAGCTTTTGGATGGCAAAATAGTCATTTACACAGCTATCATCCGTATGAAGAAGACTATAATCAGATGATAAAATCAGGTAAACTTACAGAATGGGCAAAACTTGCAGGCATGTATTTCCGCTTTCCTTGTGAAGATTACGAGGATATTTATTGGGATGATGATTATAAAGCTGGTATTAGCGTGAAAAATTGGTTAAAGGAGAAATATACGGGACCTTATTATTACGGAGGAACGAGAGAATATTTCTATCGGTGTCAGCAGGATGTAAAAGAATTATATGAGCAGTGGCCGACATTAGAGGTTAGAAAATCATTTTCAGAGTGGATGGATGAATGCAGAAGGCTAGCAGAAAGAACGGGAAATAAGGATGCTAAGGCTGATATGATAAAACGCATTGCGCCAATTACCGATGTGACAGTGAAAGAACTTACAGACAGTATAGCTTTTGAAGGGGGATTCGACGAATTAATAGAACGACTTCCGCTCTATGATATTTTATTAATGCCAGGCATGATACAAAACTTTGATTCGTGGGATTTTTCGAATCGACGAATGCGAAAGGATTTTGAAAAGGAAGATATGTGTCTTGCACCAGTCACAACACCTATTTGTAAGTCAATTCGTTATTGGTACGATTATGGAGATGACTGGAATGTGAAGATTACAGCAACAGCATGCTATGATACGAAGAAAAAGTATGAAGCCTCTGGAAACCCGGTAGAACCGATTGAAGAACATCGACCAGTATGCGTGAATGCAGATGCACTACCGGTATGTGATGATGTTGGAGGAATCCATGGATATTGTAATATGCTTGAGGATCTTCATGGAGAAGATTTATCAGAAAAAGAATCGATGAAGGAATGGGCTAGATCGATGGGTTGGACAGGCAGAATGATAAATCCAAAAAATATTTTATAGAGAAATATAATCCGTAGGTAAAATGTCTGCTAAATCACCGGTATTGTAACATTTGTGTAGCTTTTCAAGAAATACTAAAATTCATTAATGAACATGAATATCTAAGAGAACATATTTCGCTAAAAGGTGGAACAGCAATAAAACTCGATGGTATTTAAACTCCCGAGGCTTTCAGTTGATATAGATATAGATTTCGTACCAAACTATAATTGATTTTAATTGAATAGAAGGAGAAAGTTATGGAAGTGTCAAAGAGTGAGTGGAAACTTTTTCGAAGTAAGATAGCAGTATGGCAGGAAGCTTATATGGAGAAGCTCATTAAAGAATATATAGAGCTTTTGAACGGAGATGAAAGTTCATCCCATAAATTTTGGAAGCTATATGAACGAACGAATATAGATAAGAAAAAGCCTGGCGTATGTCTAGAGATGAGAAGGCAGGATGTGGTACTTTGCCTTGCTAGACTTATTAATGATGATACAATTAGTTATGCTGATTTGGAAGGATTCAGTGAGGAAACTATCGAGGTAGTGAAACACTTGGCAACAGTAATGTGGAATTAGTATTATGTTTGGTGAAAAATAAGAGAGGGAGGAGTAGTGAATATGATTACTGAACAGGAAGCAGAAAAACTCGAATTAGAATTTATGGATGCGATGCCAGAATGGCGAAATTATTCTAAGGAAAAGGCAAAAGGTTTATATAAAGCATGGAATCATTTGTGGGCTCTTATGGAAAGAGAGAATAATTTTTCTGATAATATGGGTAGTAGTATACTTGACTGGCAAATTGGCAATTGGGCTGGCGACTTGACAATGGTTCTCCATAATGCAGGTCTTTACGAAGAAGTTATCAAGGTTAATGAACAAATATTACAGATTAAATGGAGTGGTAACAAAGATAATTTTTATGAAAATGCAAAAAGAGATATAGCAGATGCATATGCAGACTTAGGAAATATTGAGGAGTGCTACCAACTTTATGAGAAGTATTTGAAGGAGGATCCACTTTGGGGATGGGGATGGATAGGATATTATCGTCAGTTGAATGCCTATGATGATTCAAGATTTGAGATAATTCTTGATGAATTGTATCGAAGAATAGAAGGTGGAGATACTTTTCGCGACAGGGAGGATATTTACCGTGAGCTTGGTGATGAATACAATACACTAGGAGTAAAAGATAGAGCAGATTATTTTTATGCTTTATTGGATAAAGAGAAAGAGGTACAAAAGGCATCTTATTTTAGTTTAAGGAAAAAACATCCTACTGTTAAGGGAAAAATATATCCAAATGAACCATGTCCTTGTGGTTCAGGGAAAAAGTATAAGAAATGTTGTGGCAACAAAATCAGCTAATTTGTATACAAGAATAGAGCCGGATATGAAAGAGTAGGCAGAGAGCATCTTAAGGAATTGGTAAGGGTAGCAAAGTCAAAGGCAAAGTATGATGCTGATGTTGCAAAACTGTGCTATGGAATCCAATTCAATGGAAGTGGGTAGAAATACCGGAATTTGGGGTCTTATTTAAGAAAATTCTATTTCCCGACGATGAAGAGTTTGGAGAAGTAAAGCCTATAAAGTCAAGGGTTGTGTAGATATTATGACAAAACTTACGACCAATTAAAGTGAATACAATTAAAATAAGAAATTTTAAGCACCTTTGTGATATGTCCCTGTCAAGTAGACAGGTTAAATATCTAAAATGTGCTGCTGATGAACGATCGCATGTTTGTGCGGTCGTTTTATTATGAACATTATTTTTCAATACATATCTTAATTCTTTTGTTTATAGAATAGTATAATTTAACCCGTGAATGGTAAGGGATTCTGGACACAAGATGTAAAATTGTGGTGAGGTCAATAAAGTATAAAATAAAATATAAAATACTACAAGTATACTACAAGAGAATATTGACAAGTACTGGAATATAGTGTATTAATATAGATGTAATTACAAATATGATAATCTTATAAGGTTAAAAAAGTAAATAACCTAATAGCAAAGGTTGCTTTGACTGTAACAAACATACGTTTTACATCGATTAAAGATGTGCGCTAGATATTATTAGAATAATTGAGGTGTAAATAGATGAGTATGAAGATCAACAATACAATATACAATCAAACCTATCAGGCAGTGGCACAAAAAAGTAACGCTGAAAATAGTACATTTTCTCTCCCGAATCAGTCAAGTGAGGAGGCAAAACATATTTCCATATCAGATGTGTTTGAAGCCGATTGCGAGAGGAAAGGCGTAGATATAAATAGTAATGAAATCCAAAAGGTTTGGCTTTCAAATGCCATACAGCTGCCGGAGGGGATTGGATTAACAGGCAAGCGGATGATTGAGTTTCTCGAATCTAAAGCCGCACCCATTATTTATAATTTTGAAGAATTGTATAATAAATTCGGCATTGAGGTCCAGTGGGAATACGAAAACGGATATCCGGTGAGGGGCATAGTAGATAATAGCGCTGCGAATCATCGTGCCTTTATCCAAATGAAAGCCTATATGGACAATATTGCTATTTGGCAAATAGAGGCTGGTCACAACCATATAATGGGATAAAGTGTTAAAAATAGATATTAATTTGCAAAAGGATTAAAGTATTTAGAATAAGGAGAAAAATGATGGATTACATTCAATCGTTACCAAATCATATTGAGAAATACATCGGAGAAAATGATTTGTTTTTAGAGATATACAAAGGAGAAGCACATCCTCCTCTGTTGTTCGTGCATGGCGGATATACCGGAAGTTGGATGTGGAGCAAGTACATTCCGCATTTTGTTAGGCAAGGTTATCCATGTTATGTAATGAACTTAAGAAGCCATTACAAAAGTAGGGTAATGGATATGAGCCAGATAACTTTTGAGGATTATCTGGAAGATATTAAGGAAATAATAGCGGAAATAATAGCTGATTGTGGTGAAGAACCAATTATAATTGGATTTAGCGTGGGAGGGATATTATGTCAAAAGATAGCGGAAACAGAAAAGTGTGCAGGCTTAATATTGATAGATTCCTGTATCAGCAAGGAAGTGAATGAAGTTGTTCCATATGATGTGCTAATAGAGAATACGATTGGTATGATCGCGCCTGCTCCGGAACGTAATGAGGATTCAAGTATTGATGAATCTAAGGAGGATATAGTCTTTCAGAAAAAATACTTATCCATGGAATCATCAAAAGCAATTGTCGCTTGCGGATGCTGGATAAAAGGTGTTGAAGGTATATCCATTAATAGGAGTGCAATTAAGTGTCCGACATTGGTTATTAAGTCAGTGAACAATAATGAAGATGATAGACGAGGTAAGGCAGAAGCGCAACACCTTAACGCTGAGTATACCGGTTTCTGGAATACAACGCACACCGGGCTTCTAATCGGGCAAAGATATGTTGAGGTAGTTAATAGGATAATGGAGTGGTTAAAAAAGTAAGTCCTGTTACAAACCTTCTGAACAAGAAGCAGCAAACAGATACATATTAATATTACGACCAACTTGCGACAGAGCTACGATCATTTATTAAGAATTGTAATGAATAATGAATTGGAAGAATAATAGAAGATGTCCTTAAGGTGGGAAGTGGAGATGATGGTATGGGGTAAATGCAGTGGTAACATTCATGTTAAAATAGAAATTCTAACGTAATCCGAGAGTATTGATTTTATACGTCTCCTGATGTTATGATATATTCATACATAATGAAATAGAATAGGATACTAATGATACTTAATGAACATAAGGTTGGGTTTAGATAGCTTATTGTGATATGGCAATAGGCTAGTTCCTTTCATGGGGGTTCATATGAAAGAATTATATACGATAGGGGAAGTAAGTAAGATATTTAATGTATCAACAGACACTTTGCGATTCTATGACAAGGTGGGTCTAATCAAGCCTTGGAAGGAAGGAGATAATGGATATAGGTATTATTCCAAAGCCCAGTTTGAAATGATCTCCACCATTATACTTCTACGTGCAATAGGAACACCAATAAAAAAACTACATCACATTCTCAATCAGCAGGATGCAAGTGGGATTGAGCATGAATTATTAAGTCACATGGGGGAAATAGAATGTAAAATAAATGAACTCCAGTGTCTAAAGCAACAGGCCTCTTTACTATGTGCAAATATCCAGGATACCTGCTATAATGAAGAAATTTCAGTTAGAAAGACACCGAAGCTCTGGCTTTTGTCCAAGGAATTTGGTAGGGAAGACGAATTGGACATGGAAGTAATTATAAGAACAATGAAGGAAACAAAAGGGAATTGGGTATCCTTTGCCAATATTATCTCAACCATAGATAAGGAGAACTTGGAAGCAGGGGACTATCATAGTTACAAAAAATATGGCTACCTCTCGGAACATCCCTGTAATTCTAATAGTAAATATCTAGAACTAATTGAAAGTAGATTATGTGTTTGTTGTAATGCTAAGGTTAAGCGTATTGATCATAATGATATTGATCGGGTTTATGACAAAATGATGGAATTTATAAGGAACAATGGATATACAATTATCGGAGATGCAATAGAAAGAAATGTACTTGATCTATACCAAGGAAAGGATAAAGAATATACCCATTATTTTAAATTATACATACCTGTAACTAAAAACTGAGATTAAGTAAATGGCTTCCGGAAAGATTATACAATCTTTTCGGAAGTTTTTATTTGACCTTGGAGTAGCTCCAAGGTATATAGTTAGAGTATAGAAGGGACTACTTCTAAATGATTTCGTAGAAAATATTAAAATCACTAGGATGGAGGGTATGTATATGGGTAAATTCTTAAAGAGGATTGGAGCACAATACCAGTTGAGCAAAGGAGGATTATCACTGAAAGAAATGGTGACCTTAGCCCTACCTGGTCCAGCATCTGTCATAGGACCTATTATAATACATAATGCATTAATAAAATTCTATACTGATATTATTCATATTGATCCTGTGTATATAGGGTGGATTTATTTCATCTATAATCTGTGGAATGCTATTAATGATCCTCTGCTGGGTATATTCGTCGATAGATTTAAGTTCAACAAAAAAAGAGGTAAGTATGTATATCTGATGCGTGTTACTGCTCCAGTCATGCTTTTGTCTATCTTTGGAATGCTTTTCTCCAGCCCCTCCTGGAATGACTGGATTATTTTTGCTGTTTTACTTTTGGAATTGTTTATCTTTGATACAGCCTATACCGTATATAGCGTAGCCTATCAATCTTATTTTCTTATTGCTGCCCCCAGTAAAGAAGAACGAGTGGATGTTGAAGTGATAAGAACCTATATTGGCAATGCACTTGGTTTTATTACAACGATTATTCCTACACTTTTATTGGTTGGAGATGGTAACAGGGCCTTAATTATTCCGATTTTTTCAGTAGTAATCATAGTGAATGCTTTGATGTACTTTGTGGCATTACGTAATTTACAGGATAAAGCCGAACTCTATGAGAGTATACCAAAGGAGTCAAGCCACCAAAGCTTTCGTGAGGTATGGAAAGAAGCCTTTACTATCATAAAGTCCAAACCTTTTATTACTTATCTCCTGTATTTTATTACAGCCAGAGGTGCCATTGCCTATTACTTCACACCCTTCTTGTATTATATGGATAAGGTAGTAAAGTCATCAGGAATAGTGGCTACCATAGCAGATGTTGTTCCCGGTATCATTATGCTAGCCATACTGCCAGTGATTGGATCATTGATTAAAAATACTGGAAGTAAAAATGTTATTATAATTTCTTATATTCCTGCTTTTTTGGGTTTTGCTGGATTGTTATTTATTAAAGAGGCTTGGCAGGCTGTAATATGCTATACCCTAATTGTTATTAGTCTTAATATGACTCAAACTGCAGGTGTTGCAATTAGTGGAGCCTTGATTGATGAAGATGAAAGGGCTAATGGAAGACGAAGAACAGGATTATTCAATGGAATATTCGCCTTGCTTACAACTACCTTTATTAGCTTTCAATCAATTATATTTACCAATATTATCAGTTGGTTTGGTTATGATGGGACTGCAGAGATTCAGACCGAGAGGGCCATTATGGGAATCCGGATAGGTGCTGGGTTGGTTCCCTTAATTTTAGGAGTAATAGGATTTGTTCCCCTACTATTGTTCCCAATCGGAAAAAAATTAGAGCAAGAGCTTTCTGACTTTAGTACGGGCCAGAGAAGGTATAAGCAAATAGATCAAGAGGCAGATGATTGTAACTAAGATATTATAAATGGAGAGGATGAGAAATATGAGTAAAAAGCTGATTAGAACCCAAGGGAATAAATTTATAGACATGCAAGGAAGGCATACAATTTTGCATGGAATTAATATGGTTTGTAAAGAAAAAGAGAGAAACTATATTGGTGATTATAAGGAAGAGGATTTTAAGACCTTAAAGCAATGGGGGTTTAATGTAATAAGGCTAGGGATATTCTGGGATGGTATAGAGCCTGTACCAGGCCAATATGATGATAATTACCTTTCAATGATCGATAAATTAATTGAGCTAGCTGGAAAGCATGACTTATGTGTGATACTGGATATGCATCAGGATTTATTCAGCTGCATATATTCTGACGGTGCACCAGAATGGGCAACAATAACCGATGGGAAGGAGCATATAAGGACGGATCTATGGAGTGAATCCTATTTACTTAGTCCCGCTGTCCAAACGGCCTTTGATAACTTCTGGAACAATCGACAGGCTTCTGACGGTATAGGAATACAGGATCACTTTATTAATATGTGGAAATATATAGCCTCTAGATACCAGGATAACAAGGTGGTCATAGGATATGACATTCTCAATGAGCCTTTTATGGGCTCGGAGGTGAATAACTTGTTACCGGCACTTTTATCAACTCTAGGCAAGATAATGTCTGAGCACGAACCAGTTGATATGGACAAGCTTATGGCACAGTGGTTGGATCCCATACAGAAGATGGAGCTCCTATCTTTGCTATCAGATAAGGATTTATATCTGAAATTGGTAAGAGAGGTTGAAAGCATACCAGGACAATTTGAAGCTACATATCTTAATGATTTTTATAATAAAGTTGGTAGAGCTATTAGGGAAGTAGACAATAATACAATTATATTTCTTGAAGCCAATTATTTTAGTAATACAGGTATGAAATCAGCTATCAAGCCTATCACGGATCATGAAGGAAGGCAGATCAAATGCCAAGCTTATTCTCCCCACGGTTATGATTTGCTAGTTGACACACAGATGTATAATCAATCTAGTAATGAGAGAATAGATGTGATTTTTGATACTCATCAATGGGTACAGGAGGAATTGCAGTTACCAATGTTAGTTGGAGAATGGGGATGCTATCCCAATGCTACCGAAGAACAGGTACAGCAGGCGAGATATGTGACAAGCATATTTGAAAAATATCTTTCCAGTGATACCTATTATGATTTTTCACATATTTATAATAATTTGATTACAAAGGCTGTTGTTAGGATGTATCCAATGAAAGTGGCAGGGACTATTATTAACTATTCCAATAATTATGGCCATGAAATATTTTCTTGTACAATCGAAGAAAATATAAGTATTGAAAGTAGTATCATCTATGTACCGGATTTTAGTCTTGTAAGTGAAATTACAGTGGAACCATATGAAAAAGGATATAGGATAGAAAAGCTTGAAGACAGTAACTCTGGATATATTATTATTCCGGCAGCAGATCGTGAAACAATAAGAAGAGTATCAGTTGTGTAACAGTATCCTTATTCTCTTGAACTAAACTTAATATGAATATATCAGTTTGTTAGATGTTATTTAATTAATTGGATAAAGACTAGACCTGATGATTGAGGGGATATAAAATCCTCCATAAGTAGATTTGGCCATTTACCTTATCTACTTATGGAGGTTTATATTACGACTTAGAATATCCATTTGCAAATTTATAAAAGCAGGATGCTATAATTTTTTGACCTGATGTATTGGGATGAGTCCCATCCTCACAAAGCAGTTCTTTTACATTTTCTGACTTTAAGAATTCTTCTCTTAAATCAATTAGGGGAACTTGTTTTTCCAAAGCTATTTTTTCTACTGTTTTAGAGTAGCTTTCCTGATGATAATATATATGTTTAATTTCTCCAAGCCACTTTAGTACATTTTCTTTATTTAAATCTTTGCAAAACCAATTGAAAAAACCTTGTGGTTCTAGTGGAGGCAATGTAGTCAAGATAGGCAAAACACCTTTCTTCTTTAGGAAATCAATGATCTCACAATAAGTTTCCTTGAAAAGATCAATCGGGGTATTGGGAGAATGTTCGCCCTCAGGATTTAATGCAATCATCTTCCAATTGTAATTGCAGTCATTTCCACCATAATCCATGATAATTGCATCATAATCGGCGTTTTTATCTAAGCTTTTTTTAAGCACTTTTATTCCTTTTGTTACTGTGCAACCAAAGCTTGAATTGTTTTTAATCTGAACAGAGTATTTTTCCCTTAGCCTATCTAAATCAATATTGTTATTAATATAATATTTTTTGCTCACAGGATTAATCTGTATTCCCTTTAAGATGGAATCACCATACACTCCTATGTTCGATATTTTCTCAAACATTAAATCACCTCACAATTTACCATTACCTTGTTATGTAGTATTCATAACTACATGATAAAGTATTCATTAATTTTTGTCAAATCTTATTTTAATTAAAGGAAAAACTAGTGGGAAATGGCTGATTTGAGGAAGGTTCAGACTTATATAATATGAGTTAGTCGAAATAATAGTAAAGGGTAATAGATTAGAAGCTTTTTGTGTTTTATATTTCCTTAGGTCTCGTGTATAATAGAAGCAATAGAGATAAGTAATTTTTTTGATGAATTTGAAATACAAGAGTATTGTTTATTATATAATAGAGTTAATCAGGAGGAAATAAAATGGGAACTAGAACAGTACATATATTCGCGGACAGCACATGTGATTTAAGCGATGATTTAATAAGCAAGTATGATATTACAATAATACCACTCTGTATTGTTTTGGATGATAAGAGTTATTATGACAAGCTTGAGATTACACCATCTCAGATATATAAATGGGCAGACCAGAACAACAAAACACCAAAAACAGCCGCAGTAACTGTTGATATGGTGTATGAGAAGCTTCGGCCACATATGGAAGCTGATGAGGACGTAATATTTTTTGGAATATCTGAGGATATGAGTACGACCTGTAATGTTGTTCGCTTGGTAAGTAATGAATTTGATACAGGAAGAGTGTTTGTTATAAATTCCAAAAATCTTTCAACAGGCATTGGACTTCAGGTCCTAAGAGCAGCAGAGCTAGTTGCACAAGGAAGTAGGGCTGAAGATGTTGTTGCAGAAATAGAAGAAGCTAGAGATACAGTTAGGGCAAGTTTTGTTGTGGATACCCTAACTTACCTAGCAAGGGGAGGACGGTGTTCTGGAGCCACAGCCTTAGTGGCTAATACCTTAAGGATACACCCATGCATTAGGGTTGATAATGGAAAGATGGAGGTTGGTAAGAAATATAGAGGCAATATAAGGAGATCATTAATGAATTATCTAGATGATCTTAAAGAAGAGCTAGTAAGGGCAGACAAGAGAAGAGTATTTATTACCCATTCAGGTATCAGCCAGGAGATACTAGATGAGGTTAATGAATATCTTATTTCTTTAGATTATTTTGACCAAGTTCATATAACAAGAGCAGGAGGAGTAATAAGCAGTCATTGTGGACCAAATACTCTTGGTGTGCTCTTCTATTCTAAATAGAAGAATAATTGGCCAATAACTGAATTTGTAAAAAATGTCTCGAAATCCACATGGTATTATGGTATAATCATAAAGAAGTAAAGGAAACAAAATGAGAGGGGCATTAATAGTCCTTGGAGGAAACATGTTAAATAATAGAAAAATCAGATTAATGACTAAATTAGCGGTGTTTGAAAACAAGACAGGCAAAGAGGACATCAGTCTGAGTAAGTACTATAAAACCGACTATGTTCGGTATCAAGTACTTAAGTCAATAATAAGCGCCACAGTGGGCTATCTTTTGATACTAGCATTGGTTATTCTATATAGATTAGAATTTCTTATTAAGAATGCAGTTTCTCTGGATTATAAAACTATCGGAGCTTATGTTCTGGGAATCTATATACTTATTATTACTGTTTATGGATTAGGATCACTTGCTTGGTTTTCGTTTAAATATGATGCATCCAGAAAGAAACTGATTCGGTATTTTAAACTTCTAAAGAGACTTAAGAAAGTCTACAGTGAAGAAATGCCAGAGTCTTAAATTTAGGAGGATTATACCATGATGTCGTTACTTGTCTTTAGAGAACGTGTCAAAAACTTTTACCAAAGAAACGATATTTACTTACTTCCAGCAATCAAATTCATATTTGCCTTAGTTGCTTTTGGAACAATTAATGCTGAGATTGGATATGATGAGAGATTAAAATCAGTACCGGTAGTAATTATTATGGCTTTGCTAAGCGCCTTTACACCATCAGCTATTATGGTGCTTTTAGCAGCTGGAATAACTATACTCCATGTTTATTTTGTATCTCCAGTTCTGTCCTTGTTAGTTATAGCAATTATGCTGATATTATATCTAATGTTTGCAAGATATACACCTAGACTAGGATATGTTGTATTGGCTATTCCTATTTTATATGTTCTTAAGATACCTTATGTAATACCTATCTTACTTGGTGTTATTTCCATTCCGATGGCTATAATACCAATGAGCTGTGGTGTTATTTTGTATTTTATATTTCAAGTTATCAAAACAGCGATAACTATGCAGATCAATAAGACCGTAGAGGATATACTCTTAGTATATACCTACGTAATTGATGAATTAACAGGTAATAAGCAGATGATTATGACTATTGTGATTTTTGCTTTAATTCTCCTAGTGACGTATTTTATTAGAAAGATGAGATTTGATTATATTTTCGAGATTTCTATTGCAATGGGAACCCTTACAGGACTTCTTGGATTTTTAATAAGCCATCTTATACTTGGAGGAAATAGTAATATTTTCATGATAATAGTAGGCATGATTGTATCTGGTGCAATTGTATTTGTAATTAACTTTTTTAGGATTACTTTGGATTACTCTGGTGTTGAGCGGGTTCAGTTTGAGGATGATGTTTACTACTATTATGTAAAGGCTGTTCCCAAAGTTACTGTTACCACACCCCAGAGAAATGTAAAGCACATTAATGCTAATAATGAGGATGTTAGTAGTCAATCTATCCCATCAGAATATAGTGATGAGGATATGGATGAATATGATGAAGATGAAGATACCTATCTAGACAACAATAATGATTTTATGTCTAATAGAAGAAATTATAATCGTAATAAAGACATAGATAGTTAGTCTAATAAGGTAGCCACAGGGGAGAGGCATATGGGTGCAATAAAAAGTTTTATAAATAATTTAGTGCGGTTGTCTTTTCCAAACCTATACCTCACTGATATTATTGAGATTATCCTATTGGCATTTATTATCTACCACCTAGTTAAATGGGTTAAGAATACTCGAGCATGGACTCTAGTTAAAGGTATAGTTGTCATTATGATATTCTGGCTTTTTGCTGTTATTTTTGAGCTGAATGTAATCCTGTGGATCATATCGAATACAATAAGTGTTGGAATTATTGCAGTTATTATAGTTTTCCAACCTGAGTTTAGAAAGGCCTTAGAGCAGCTGGGCCAGAGAAATATTGTAAAATCCATACTATACTTTGATGATTCTAGAGATAAGAATGAAAGATTTTCTGATTCAACTGTTGATGGGTTAATTCGTGCTACTTTTGAATTGGCTAAGACCAAAACAGGGGCTCTTATCGTAATTGAACATACCACCCCTTTAAATGAATATGAACATACTGGAATAATGATAGATAGCTTGATTAGCAGTGAATTATTAATTAATATATTTGAACATAATACACCACTTCATGATGGAGCAGTTATATTAAGGGGAAATAGAATAGTTGCCGCAACCTGCTATCTACCCTTGTCAGACAATATGCAATTAAGTAAGGAGCTGGGAACAAGACATAGGGCAGCCCTAGGCATTAGTGAGGTTAGTGATAGCTTGACTATAGTTGTATCTGAAGAAACAGGCAAAGTATCTATTGCTAGAGGTGGGAAGCTAATTCGTAATATTGATGGAGACTATCTTCGTGCTAAGCTAGAAGATTACCAAGGAAAAACCACCGAAGTGAAGAAACTTAAGCTATGGAGGGGAAGAATTAAGAATGAAGGATAAGTTGACCAATAATATCGGCTTAAAGGTTCTCTCCATTTTACTGGCTACTATTCTTTGGCTTGTTATTACCAATATAGAGGACCCTGTAGGAACGAAAACCTTTGATAATGTTCCTGTTACAATATTACATGAAGATGTGATCTCAGACTTGGGTAAGGTATATGATATTATTCAGGGTGAGACTATTAGCTTTACTGTAGAGGCAAGGAGATCCATTAGGGAGGCCTTAAAGGCTTCAGATTTTAAAGTTGAAGCTGACTTTAATGAGCTCTCCGATGTATATGCTGTCCCAATTGAAGTTACTAGCCCAAGATATGGTGATTCCGTGGTTGTAAAAGATATGAACGAAAAGATTATGATAGTTAGTCTTGAAGAGTTAGTTCAGGAGACCTTCAAGGTTAATATTGTTCAAAAAGGTGATATAGCTGAGGAGTATTTTGTAGGTGCCAAAATAGCAACACCTAATATTATTACTGTATCAGGACCAAAGGCAAGAGTAGATAGAATCAAAGAGGTTATTGTAGAAGTAGATGCTACTGGCGCAACCGCATCCTTTAATGCAGTTGGACAACCGAAGTTAATCGATGAAGAAGGTAATGAGATGGATAACTCCTATTTTGACTTCAACGAAAGCTATGTGTCAGTAAGAATAGACCTTTACCGAACCAAAGAGATTAATTTACAGATATTAGCCACTGGTAAGCCTGCAGATGGTTATGCCATGACTAATATTGAATATGAACCAAAGACTATTACTGTAGCTGGTAAGAATGAAGATCTTCAAAGGCTTAGATACCTCCAAGTAAAGCATTCTATTGGGGGAGCAACAAGCAATATTTCTGAGGAGATTAATATTCAAGAAAAGCTATCAGAGGGAATAGTCTTAGTAGGAGAAGATCAGACAGCAGCTATTAACATTACTATAGAGAAGATGATCACGAAGGATATTATGATATGGCCAGGTGATGTTGATTTTAGAAATAAATCTTCGGCACATAATTTGCAAATAAATACAGCAGGATCAATGACAGTTACCGTAACTGGTCCAGCAGCGGAATTGGAAAATATTACAAGAATGACACTAAAGCCCTATGTTGATATAGCAGAAAAGGGATCCGGCTCATATACGGAAACCCTGAAGTTTAACGATTTATATGAACATAGTAAAGTATCCATAAGTCCAGAGATAAGTTTTAATCTTACGCCTATTGGCTAAAAGTATTAGAATTGGAGGTGTCCCATGGTAGAAGCTAGATTGACGGTCACAATTCCTACAGGCTTACATCTAAGACCAATAAGTGTACTCTGTAGCCGATCAATTGATTTTCAGTCATCGATTTCAATCAGAATCGGTAATAAAACAGTTAATGCCAAAAGTGTATTAGGAGTTTTATCAGCTGGTGTTAAGAACGGTGATGAGATAGAACTAATATGCGATGGTCCTGATGAAGAGGAAGCTCTTGAGGTTTTAAGCAATATGATTAGAAATGGTCTTGGAGATGAATTTATCAAGAGATAAAAATTCTTGTTGCCAAAGAAAAATACCAATGGTATAATGAAAGTCACTATTTAAAAAGAAATACAAAATAGTGACTTTTTTTATATCAAAGCACGTTACTAAATTAAACTGCTAACTTACTAAAACATATAGAAAGGGATGATTTTCTTGGGGCTAGAGTAGACAATATAACATTGTTTATCGTTAAGAAAAACAGTGTTATTTACCGACTCCATGGCTAATATGTATCTACAAATTAGGAATTTAAATGCTAGGCATTTTCCGTGTATCTGCTTGCAGATACGCAGCACGTATGCACTTATCCAAAATCCATGGCCTTATTCAAGCAATCTCGTATCTGAATGAAATCTAGACTATGCCCATGTTTTTGGAATAATCTGCTTTTCGTGGATATCATATTAAATGGAGGAATGTATAATGATGAATTATAAAAGATATCAAAGAAACCCGGTAGTAAATATGACGGATAGGCAATGGCCAAATAATATTATTGAGAAGGCACCTTTTTGGTGTAGTGTTGATTTAAGAGATGGTAATCAGGCTTTGATCGAGCCAATGGTTGTGGAAGAAAAGATTGAATTTTTTCAAATGCTAGTAAAATTAGGATTTAAAGAGATAGAGGTAGGCTTTCCTTCTGCATCACAGATTGAATATGATTTTTTAAGGCATTTAGTTGAACGAAAGCTAATACCTGATGATGTTACCATACAAGTACTAGTACAATGTAGAGAGCATTTGCTAAAAAGAACCTTTGAAAGCCTTGAAGGTGTAAAAAGAGCAATAGTTCATATATATAATTCAACATCCACCTTACAGCGAGATGTAGTATTTCACAAGAATAAGGAAGAAATCAAAAAGATTGCCATAGACGGAACCAAATTGGTCAAAGAATACGCTAGGGAATTTCCAGGTGAGATTATCTTAGAGTATTCCCCAGAAAGCTTTACTGGCACTGAGCTGGAGTTTGCCCTTGATGTTTGTAATGGAGTTATAGATGCCTGGAAGGATACAGCAGAGGATAAGATAATTATAAACCTTCCTGCTACAGTAGAAATGAACACTCCTAATGTTTATGCGGACCAAATCGAATGGATGCATAAAAATTTAAAGGATAGAGAAAATATCATTCTAAGTGTTCACCCCCACAATGATAGAGGAACAGGGGTGGCAACTACTGAGCTAGCACTTATGGCAGGAGCTGATAGAGTAGAAGGAACCTTATTTGGCAATGGAGAAAGAACCGGTAATGTTGATATTTTGACTCTGGCTTATAATATGTTTTCACAAGGAATTAATCCCGAGTTACATCTAGAAAATATTAATGAAATAATAGATACATATGAAAGATTATGTAAGATGAAAGTACACGAGCGTCACCCATATGCTGGTAAGCTTGTATTTACAGCATTCTCAGGCTCTCATCAAGATGCAATTAATAAAGGTCTGAAGGCTATGAGGGAGAGAGAAAGTAAGATATGGTCAGTTCCATATCTACCAATAGATCCTTCCGATATAGGAAGACAGTATGAGCCTATAGTTAGAATTAATAGTCAATCCGGTAAGGGTGGGGTTGCATTCATCATGGAAAACTACTTTGGCTACAAGCTTCCTAAGGGTATGCATAAAGAATTTGCTGATGTAATTCAGATCCTATCTGAGCAACGGGGTGAGATTGCTCCTGAACAGATAATGGATGAGTTTAAGAAAAACTATCTGGATAAGAAGGAGCCTTTACATTTTAGGAAATGTAGATTTGAGGAAGTCTCTGATCACGAAGATCCTTTCAATACAAAAGCATATCTGGTCTATACTAATAATGGTGTAGAGCATAGCTTTGTGGAGGAAGGAAATGGACCTATAGATGCAGTTGATCGGGGATTACAAAAGGAGCTAGGAATAGAGATTAAAGTTCTTGACTACTCCGAGCATGCCCTAGGTACTGGTGCTAATGCTAAGGCTGCAGCCTATATCCATATGCTGGATAGAAAAACCGGCAATACAACATTCGGTGTTGGAGTAAGCTCTAACATTACTAGAGCCTCAATTCGCGCTATATTCAGTGCCTTAAACCGATTAAATATACTTGGACAATAAGAATAATAACATATACTTTAGTAGAAGAATGCTCGTCTTTTGAGCATTCTTTTTTATCGCAAAATCATAGTTCCCAGAATAATGGTAAAACTATAGAAAATAGTTGATTTGTACGGCTCTAGGGCAGTTGTGGAATTATGGGGGTTCTTGACTTGATATTCTTATAATGCTATAATTCCTTTGCTATAGTGCTAAACAATGACCTAAGTAGATGGAGGTTTGACAATGAAGATTAGTGTTATTGTACCATTTCATAGAGGGGCAGATTATTTAAAGGACTGCCTAGACAGCTTGCAGGAACAATCCTATAGCAACATAGAGGTTTTAATAGTTAGTGATCATGCTTCCCCTGAGGAGCTTAAAATTGTTGATGAATATATTTCTACATTAGACATTAGGATGTATCACCTTGATAATAAAACTGGAGTTGCGGCAGCAAGAAATTTAGGATTAGAACAAGCAAGTGGGGATTATGTGTATTTTCTGGATAGTGATGACTATCTATACGCCGATACCTTAGAAACCCTAATGCTTACTCTAGAAGAAGAAAATTATGATATAGTATATGGTAAAAAGATCAGGACATGGTTTCATCGTGAGGTCTATCTTGCTAGAAAGCGAGAAGAAGAGCTAGAGGAAAAAGAAGAGGAAGAAGAGGATAATGAGAGTGAATCTGCTGAACTAGATGGTGATAGTGAGGCAGCAGATTCTAAGGATGATGAAAAGGAAGATACTGAAGAGGATAATGATAATTCTTCCGATGGTAATGAGGTTAAGATGCCTAATATTGATGATCCGAAATTATTATCGGCAGATGAGGCATTCCGTATATTAGTTAGTAAGCGAAAGGGTGTTCGCAACCTTTCAATACTTCATATTCTAATAAAGAGAAGCTTTATTGAAGAAAATAACATCCGTTTTTTTGAGGACCAGGTATATTTTTCAGATTGTCCTTTCCTAATAGAAGTTTTATCAAAGGCTGAAAGCTTTAGAAAATGTCTATCAGCAATATATATTAAGAGAAATCATAATGATCCTATTAATCTTCCTTCTCTGTCTCAGATTAAGGATCCAAATCGCTTTAAAGAGTTTATTGATAATTACTATCGTACTACCAATATGCTTGATATAAATGATGATTTGAAAAGACGATTTGATAAAAAATACATCAACTATTATACCAATACCTTTGCCCCTAGGATGAAGCGAAGTAATAATATGGTCTGGAGAGAAGAGTATTTTGACAATATAAGTGACATAATCGGTGGGATGGATAGGGAACTCCTTAGAAGTTATAAAAAGTATAAACGGCGAGCAATAAAGGCATTAGTAAGGAAGGATGTTAAGAAGTCTCTAAGAGTAGTTAAAGCCCATCTGGGGTATAAGAAATTTAAAAAAATAATAAAGAATAGGATGGCATTAGGTAAGTCCTTATATATTCATTTGTTTATGAAAAGGCCAGTAAAGGATAATTGGATAATATTTGAGAGCTTTTTAGGAAAGAACTACTCGGATAGCCCTAAGTATATATATGAATACCTTGCAAAAAACTATCCAGGGAAATATAAATTTATATGGATCATTAATAAGAAAACAAGAATTCCCTATAAGCATACCAGTATCAAACGGTTTAGTATAAGATACTTTTATTACATGGCAAGATGTAAATACTTTGTATTTAATAGCAGACAGCCTGTATGGATAATTAAGAGAGAAGACACAGTATTTTTACAGACTTGGCATGGAACCCCTCTTAAAAAGCTGGTATTTGATATTGATGATATTAGTTCCGCATCACCTAAATATAAGCAACAAGTTTTTAAGCAATCTAGAGAATGGGACTATCTAATTGCACCTAATGCATTCAGTAGTGAAACATTTCGTAGGTGCTTTATGTATGATAAGGAGATGTTGGAAACAGGATATCCACGAAATGATATACTTCATGCACCAAACAAGAAGGAAATAGCTGATAAAATTAAGGATAGAATTGGTATACCAAGAGACAAGAAGACCATATTATATGCTCCTACTTGGAGGGATGATGAATATTACGGCAAGGGTCAGTATAAATTTGAGCTTCATCTAAATCTAGATAAAATGAAAAAGGAATTAGGAGATGAATATGTAATACTCTTACGTACTCATTATTTTATTGCAGATAGCCTAGATGTTAGTGCTCTTAAGGGCTTTGCTTATAATGTTAGTAAATATGATGATATATCTGAGCTATACCTTGTTTCAGATATTCTAATAACAGATTACTCCTCCGTATTCTTTGATTTTGCCAATCTTAAAAGACCTATGCTCTTCTATACCTATGATTTGGAAAAATATAGGGACATCTTAAGAGGGTTTTATCTTGATATTGAGAAAGAGGTGCCAGGTCCCCTTCTTTTCACAACAGATGAGGTTATTGATGCAATTAATAATATTGATAGCATTAGCAAGCAATACGAACAAACATACAATGAGTTTTACCAACGTTTTTGTCAATGGGAGGATGGACATGCATCAGAAAAAGTGGTAAAATTAGTCTTTAAATAGAGTAGTATTTAGCTCGCATCTATGGAGGATTTGTGATGAGCAGATTATTTGATAATTTTAATAAATACCGGTTCTTACTTGTGGAGCTGATCAAAAAGGATATTAAGCTTAAGTACCGTAGATCTTACTTAGGTATACTATGGACATTACTTGAGCCACTCCTTACAACAGCAGTACTAACATTTGTATTTGGTGGGCTTTTGGGTAAAGGGGGAAGAACTTTTCCTGTTTATATTTTAAGTGGCCGCCTTTTGTATAGCTTTTTTGCCGGTTCCACAAAGGCTGCCATGAAATCTATACGAAAGAATAGTGGTATGATTAAAAAGGTATATGTACCCAAATATATATATCCTTTTTCCACTATTCTTTCCAATTACGTGATTTTCCTAATTTCTTTAGTTGTATTATTTGCATCATTGTTTGTTTTTGATATAAATGTTACATTTCACATACTGTGGGCTTTAGTTCCACTTCTTCTCCTATTAATATTAGGTGTTGGAATTGGGATGATATTAGCTACATTGGCTGTTTTCTTTAGGGATCTTGAGTATTTGTGGTCTGTATTTTTAATGATAGTTATGTATACATCCGCAATATTTTATCACGTTGATTATTCATCTTTTGGAGAAAAGGTATGGCTTTTTAATTTGAATCCACTGTATTTAATAATTATGAACTTTAGAAATGCAGTATTTGGAACACCGATAGATATAAAGGCTCTCTTACTTACAACAATATATAGCTTTGGATCTCTTATAATTGGAATTATCTTCTTTTATAAACAGCAGGATAAGTTTATAATGAACATATAATCAAAAGGAATATTGAGAACAGATATGAAGGAGCTCAGTGTGAATTAAAAAGACAATTCACTTTGCAAATATTGTGCACTACGTAACATGAAAATCAGAGATTTTCATGTAGAAAGTTTGCATGCTACGAGAAAGGCATGGGGATAGTTATGAAAAATGAGACATTAAAGGTTGAAAATGTGAGTATGAGATTCAACCTGATGGAAAAGAAAGTAGACGATTTAAAGGATTATGTTATAAAGTTTATAAAAAGGGAACTAAGATATCAGGAATTTTGGGCCCTTAGGGATGTATCATTCACCCTTGGTCAAGGAGACCGCTTAGGAATATTAGGACTTAATGGTGCGGGCAAAAGTACTTTATTAAAAATCATTGCCGGAGTACTAAAGCCTACAGAAGGAAAAGTTACTGCTAGGGGAAAGATTGTACCTTTATTGGAGCTTGGAGCTGGGTTTGATTCACAGTACACAGGAGCAGAGAATATATACTTGTACGGAGCTGTTCTTGGCTATTCAAGAGATTTCATCAATGAGAAATATGATGAAATAGTTAAGTTCTCTGAGCTAGGGGATTTTATTAATGTTCCAGTAAAGAATTACTCATCGGGAATGAAAGCAAGGCTTGGTTTTTCTATAGCAACAATTGTTGAGCCTGAGATATTAATTTTGGATGAGGTTTTATCTGTAGGAGATGCTAAATTTAGAAAGAAAAGTGAAAAGAAGATAATGTCAATGCTTGACAAAGGAATAACAGTACTTTTTGTTTCTCATTCGATCGATCAGGTACTTAGGATATGCGATAAAGCCATCATACTAGACAAGGGTAAGTTAGTCGCCCAAGGTAAGGTTAAAAAGGTGTGCAAAATATATGAGGAAAGAATGAATGAATCGTAAATATGATTTATTAATTTAAAAGGAGGAATATTCTTCGTAATTATGAAGAATAAAAGAATTATGAAAAAAGTTATTACCTATGGAACATATGATTTGCTACATGTAGGCCATATTAATTTGTTGAGAAGGGCAAGAGAATTAGGAGATTACCTATTAGTAGTGCTTTCATCTGATGAGTTTAATGCCATTAAAAATAAAAAGGCATACCACCCTTATGAAGATAGAGAGGTTATCTTAAGATCAATACGTTATGTAGATGATGTTATTCCAGAATATACATGGGATCAGAAGATTAAGGATGTTGTTGATAATGATATTGATATTTTTGTTATGGGTGATGATTGGGAAGGAAAGTTCGATTTTCTTAAGGAATACTGCCAGGTAGTATATCTTCCAAGAACAGAAGGAATATCAACTACAAAGATTAAAGAAGAGCTAAATCTTGGCAAGAAAGAGGATTAAGAATGTTGAAGAAGCCGGCTAAAAGATTAATTGAGATTATCAAAAGGATTGTACTTAAGTGGTATAGGGCTTGTATAAAGCTGTTTCCTGTTAATAAGAATATTATCCTTTTTGAAAGCAATCTTGGTAGGAACTATACAGGGAATCCTAAGGCTATTTATGAAGAAATGGTCAAACAGGGTCTTGATAGTAAATACAGATGCTACTTTATTCTAGAGGATATGAAAACAACCATCCCCGGTAAAGGAAAGAAGATAAAACGAAGTAGGTTAAGATACTTTTTTCTGTTTGCAGTAGCAGGAGTATGGGTATCAGATTCTAGACTTCCCAAATATCTTATAAAAAGGGATAAGTGTAGATATATTCAGACCTGGCATGGAACCCCCCTTAAGAAACTTGCACTTGATATGGATTCCGTCTATATGGCTGGGGTATCCACCCTTGATAGCTATAAAAGGAACTTTTTTAATAATGCCCAGACGTGGGATTATTTAATATCACAGAATCATTATTCAACGGAGATTTTCCGAAGAGCATTTGCATTTGATAAGGATATACTAGAGGTGGGATATCCGAGGAATGATATCTTGTTTCAAAAGAACAATGAGGAAGACATAAGAAAACTTAAAATTGATTTAGGTTTACCCTTAGATAAACGAATTATATTATATGCTCCAACTTGGAGAGATAATGAGTTTTATGGGAAGGGAAGATATAAGTTTAATCCAGCTTTGGATTTTTCTATGCTTCAAGCTGAGCTTAAAGAAGACATGGTACTAATAGTTAAGTATCATTACCTCATAATGGATGTGATTGACTGGAGTCCATATAAGGATTTTGTCTATTCCTATGATATCAACCATGATATAGCATCTCTTTACCTAGTATCTGATATGTTAATTACAGACTACTCATCAGTAATGTTTGACTATAGTATATTGCAACGACCGATGCTCTTTTATTGCTATGATTTAGATAAATATAAGGATACCCTTAGAGGATTTTATTTTGACTTTCTTGAGGAAGCTCCGGGACCTGTAGTTTTGACTACGGATAAGCTCATTGAGGAAATTAAAGAATATAATCCTTTAAAGTACATAGATAAGCAGAAAGCATTTGCCATGAAATATAATCATATAGATGATGGGCAAGCCTCAAAGCGTGTTGTTGACCTGATTCAGTCTTTCATGGAATAAGATATGTGGACAGAGTTCACTCCGTAGAAAGGCATGGGGATTTATATGAAGAAGATAATTGGATATCATCTTTTCGCCTTAATATATAAGATAAACAGCAGATTGCTGCCTATTAAAAAGAATAATGTCCTTTGTATTATGACCCACGATGAGGGAGAAGGAAGTAATGTAAGCTTAGTAGTCAAGGCTTAAAAAAGACGCCCTGGGGACTACACCTTTTCCTATATAACTAAAAAGGATACATCCAGGGTTAAGATAGGTCATAACCTGACCAATACTATTGGATTTTTTATCAAGAAGCCCTATCAATTAGCTAGGGCTCAGGTGGTTCTTATGGATAATATCTTTCTACCCTATGCTTACCTTAGTAGAAGAAAAGGTAGTAAAGTAATACAGCTATGGCATGGAACAGGAACTATTAAAAAATTTGGGCAGGATGTTAATACGGGTAAGCTAAAAGAGCTTGAGCAAAGAGCAAATAATAATATTACCCATCTAATTGTGAATTCTGAAGAAATGAAGAAGACTTATGGACAGGCATTTGGAGTAGATGAAAATCGTATATTCCCGATTGGACTTCCTAAGACGGATGAACTGATTAATAGGTTAGATAAGATTAAGAAGGATAAAGTAAATCCTGATAAAGATTATATATATAAGAAATATAATATATCTAGGGAAACAAAGCTGGTTCTCTATGCCCCAACATTTCGAGATGATGAGGTGGATGATCCTAAGGTAGGAGATCAACTAGAAGAGCTTCTTATCAATTTCCCAGAGGGCTATGAATTAGGTATTCGTCTTCACCCTCATGTTGCAGAAAAAATGATGGGATTAAAAGATAAAAGAGTTCATCAGCTATCCTTTGAAGAAGATGTAAACACTGTTTTGCTTGCATGTGATATACTGATAACCGATTATTCATCAATTATATTCGAGTATTGTCTGATGAAATGTCCTATGATATTCTACTCCTATGACTTAGAAGAGTTTCAAAGGAAGGGAAGAGGCTTTTATCATCCATACCAATCCTATGTTCCGGGACCCATCGCCTATAGTGGGAAAGAAGTCTGTGAGTTAATCAAAGAAAATAACTTCGATTACGATAAAATAGATAAATTCATAGAAGACAACTACCAGTATCTTGACGGCAAAGCAACAGAACGCTTATTAAACATAATAGAAGAATGACTAATCAGTCTGATAAAAGTATAAATAAAGACTGAATAGTCATTTTCTTTAATTAATAAGCGTTTTTGTTAATGAAGCCCTTAAAGAAGGTCAAAAATATTATTTTAAAATCAAGTCCTATGGTCCAGTTCTCTATATAGTATAGGTCGTGGTCGATTCGTTTGCGAATGGAGGTATCTCCCCTAAATCCATTAATCTGAGCCCATCCTGTAAGACCAGGAGATACCTGATGTTTAATCATGTATCTAGGTATTTCTTCTTTAAACTTTTCTACAAAGAAGGGACGCTCAGGTCTAGGTCCTACAAGGCTCATATCCCCTTTAAGTACATTAAAGAGTTGTGGTAGCTCGTCAATGCTTGTCCTTCTAATAAATTTACCAATAGGTGTAACTCTAGGATCACTGATTGTGGTCCATGCTTTCTTTTCCTTGCTTTCATCCTGCACTTCCATTGAGCGGAACTTATACATTTTAAATTCCTTATTATGTCTCCCGACACGAATTTGTGAAAACATAATAGGTCCTTTAGAGGTGGATTTAATAATTACAGCTACGATTATCATAGGTATGCCAAATAATATCAAGGCAACTATTGTTCCAAATATATCAACAATTCTCTTTATAAATCGGTTGTAGGTGTTGCTAAGGGGTACATTACGAATATTTATTACTGGTAGCCCATATAGGTCCTCAGTATATGGCTTAGTTGGAATGAATCCGTGGTAATCCGGCACAAACTTCGTATGAACACCGGTTTTCTCACATGTATTCACTATGGTTTCTAAATTTTCATAATCTTTAATATTTAAAGTTATAACTATTTCATCTAGGTTCATTTTTTCAAGGAAGCTATCTAAATTGGAGCAAGCTCCGATGACCGGAACCTTCTTGTACAATGTCCCTTTAGCAAGGGTATCATCTAAGATACCATGAATATAGTACCCCCATTGAGGGTTGGCCAAAATTCTATCTATATATGCCTCTGTTGCATGGCTATAGCCAACTAAAAGAATATGCTTTAGGTTGAGTCCCTTTTTTCTAATGGTTCTTAGGGTATGGTTAATAATTAATCTCCAAGTTGTGGTAAGGATTATATTTAAAACATAAAAAAGACCTAGAAATCTACGTGATATATCCCCTTCTTTAATTATATATAATGCAAATGTAAAAAGGATAATACCTAAGGTGTTAGCAGCGATAATATGGAGAACCTCAATCCATCTTAGTTTACCACGTTTTGGTGTATATAGACGGTTATAATAGTATATTATTAAATAAACTGGTATTATTAATAATAGCCAAGTGGCATATACGTCGAAAGTATAAAAGCCTGTATCCTGTTCTAGTTTAATGAAATTCATATGGGTTAACGGACTATAAAATCGAATATAATAAGCAAGGATATAAGATAGGGCGACAATGGCAGCGTCCATACCTACATGTATCCAATTAAGCATTTTTTGATTGTCTTTAATCATAGGAAAATCATACCTTTCTTACTAATGCAATATATAAAGCTAATAAACGAAACTTCTATACTATAATACATGATAATAGCTATTACAACAATAGGATTTTATTATATTACGATTTCTTCTACTGTTCTTCACAATCTTAACACAAAATGCTGTTAAAATTAAAATAAATTCCAACAGATGTTTTAAAAGTTAATTCGAAGCTTTATAATTAGTAAAACTGAAAGTTTCGGGATTAGATAAGCTACTTAGATAGAAAGGAGAGCGTTATGGCAGAAAATTGGAACAATCATAATCCTAACAATAATAATGGCAGTGAAATGAATAATAGTGGACAGGGCCAGCCTCCTAAGGCACCTGAATATAACTTCTGGGCAGAGCAGATGCCTAATAATCCTTATTCATATTATAATCCCAACACGAATTCATGGGATTATTCCCATAGTGCAGTTAGCAAAGAGAGCTTGGCTGTAAATGATAGGAAAGCAGGAAAAGGAAAAAGGGCTTGGCTTTTTATTCTAAAGGCCCTATGCTTTGGTATATTGGCAGCTATAGGATTTTTCCTTATGCAAAAGATTTATTATGTTGTTAACCCTACTGCTGAACAGAATAATTGGAGTGTTAATAATGTTGGTATAAGTCTGAGTTCCAAAAAACCATATGTAATTAAGGAGACTACAGGTGGAAGTGTAGAAACTAAGCCAAGATCAGTTATAAGTGATGTTACAGATAAGGCAATGCCTTCAATTGTATCTATTCGAAGCCTTGCCACTGAGACAACTTATTGGTTTGGTCAGAGGTTTGATCAACCATTAGAGGGAAGTGGATCAGGCATAATTGTAGGTGAGAATGATAACGAGATTCTTATTGCTACTAATAATCATGTTGTTGCAGGAGCCAGTGAAATTGTGGTAACATATATTGACGGTACAGAATCAGCTGCTATTATTAAAGGTACAGATGCTATAGCTGATCTAGCCGTAATAACTGTAGATATATCTGATCTGACAGAAGATACTCTTTCACAGATTAAAGTTGCCAAGATTGGTAATTCAGATGATGTTAAGGTTGGTGAAATGTCTATCGCTATAGGTAATGCTTTGGGATATGGGCAATCCGTTACTGTGGGATATGTTAGTGCTAAGGACAGAGAGGTTCAGGTTAGCGATGGATATAATACAAAAACCATGGTACTTCTTCAAACAGATGCTGCTATTAATCCAGGCAATAGTGGTGGAGCACTGCTTAATACTGATGGAGAGGTAATTGGTATCAATACTGTAAAATATGCTTCTAATGATGTAGAAGGTATGGGCTATGCCATACCAATGTCTAGAGCCATACCAATTATTAATGAACTAATGAGCAGAGAAGTATTAAAAGAAGCAGATCAAGGCTATCTGGGTATTGGAGGTTATGATGTAACCGAGGATGTATCGCAAACATTTAATATACCAATTGGAGTTTTTGTAAAGATGGTAGATGAGAATGGTGCAGCTCATGCAGCAGGAATCCTTCCTAATGACATTATTACAGTTATAGATGAATTAGAGGTTACCTCAATTACACAATTAAGTGACTATGTTAAGAGTAAGAGAGTTGGTTCAGAGGTTAAGGTTACCTATATGAGAAGTATTAATGGTACCTATGAGAAAAATGAAGTAACCTTAGAGCTAGGTTCAAGACCTAAGGTTGATAATGAGGTAGAATAAGCTGAGTAAGTGGCGAGATGCCCTATAGGGCCGCCATATTGGTTAGATTGAAAAATTATGAGTTTGCGGATTACAAAGAAAGGCATGGAGATTTACATGAGTGATAAGATAGATAAAAACAATGATAACAAGAAGGAAGATAATTTTGAAAGAATATGCTATCTTTGTCGTAGACCAGAAAGCAAGGTCGGCAAGGTGATTCGTATTCCTAATAATATTGATATTTGCTCCGACTGTATGCAAAAGACCTTTGATACTATGAATAATATGGATAATCCATATGCTAGTATGATGGGATTGACTCCTAATATGATCTTAAGACCTAATCAAAATGATGTTCTACCAAAGCCGCAGAAGGTTAAAAAGAGTAAGCAGGAGGAAAGAAGAGAGCCTTTTGATAGAAATAGCATTCTTCAGCCCCATCTACTAAAGGAAAGGCTTGATGAATATATAGTAGGCCAGGACTATGCAAAAAAAGTTATCTCAGTGGCAGTATATAATCATTACAAAAGAAATAGTGAAAGAAAAAGTAATGTAGAAATTGAAAAATCTAATATGCTAATGATTGGACCTACTGGATGTGGTAAGACCTATCTAGTTAAAACTCTGGCTAAGATTCTTGATGTTCCTTTAGCAATCACTGATGCAACAACCCTAACAGAGGCAGGCTATATAGGTGATGATGTAGAAAGTGTTATATCTAAGCTTCTTATGGCTGCAGGGAATGATGTAGAAAAGGCACAGAGAGGCATTGTTTTTATAGATGAAATTGATAAGATTGCTAAGAAGAGGAATACTAATAGTAGAGATGTCAGTGGTGAATCTGTACAGCAGGGCTTGCTTAAGCTTTTAGAAGGTGCGGATATTGAGGTTCCCGTAGGGGCAACTTCTAAAAATGCCATGGTTCCTTTAACTACTGTAAATACCGATAATATATTATTCATTTGTAGTGGAGCATTCCCAGACTTGGATAAGGTTATAAAAGCAAGGCTTAATAAGCAAACCTCCATAGGATTCCATGCAGATCTAAAGGATAAGTATGATGAAGATAATGATATTCTAGAGAAAGTAACCACAGAGGATTTAAGAGAATACGGTATGATACCAGAGTTTCTTGGCCGTCTACCAATTGTTTATACTTTATCTCAATTAAGTAAGGAATTGCTTATAAAGGTTTTGCAGGAACCAAAGAATGCAATACTTAAGCAATATGAAGAACTTTTGGCTATGGATGAGGTTAATCTACAATTTACTCCTGAAGCTCTTGAATCAATAGCAGAAGAGGCCTACCAAAAGAAAACTGGAGCAAGAGCACTTCGAGCGATTTTAGAGAAGGTAATGCTTGAAATAATGTACGAAATTCCAAAGGACGATAATATAGGTGAAGTTACTATTACAAGGGATTATATAGAAGGAAAGGGAGTTCCACTAATTACTATGAGAGATACCACGACACCTAAAAAGATAGCTCAAGGTAATTAATTAAATGAAAAGTTATAGCAAAAGCTGTTGGTATATCCGCCAGTTATACCAACTATAACTAAGTGGTATAATGAATTTAACGGTTTTCCTGAATTTCAACACATATATTATTGACAAAATATTTTATCGGGGTTATTATATAATGCAAGATTAATAGCGTTCAGATTAGGAAGCAGAGGTTATTGTCTGTTATTCTGGTGAACGCTATATCTATTAGTAGGGAATATTCGATCTAGAATATTCTCTTTAAAATCCCAGAAAACATTAGCGGATTAAAGTGTTAAAGGGATGGGTGAGTGAATAAGCATCTCACATAAAAAACTGTGAAGATTCGCAAAAGGTGCTCAATTCTTGCTTTTTCCGGTTGTTGAGATACCAGATGTTTCATCAGATTAATTGATTTGTTTTAAGAATAATAAGAGGGAGGAATAAGATGAAAATGAAAAGAATGTTTGGTCTATTATTAGTTTTAAGCCTTGTAGTAGCAAGCTTTGCAGCTTGTGGAACAAAAGAGGGAGGCTCCGGTGGTAATGATAAATTCTATATTGGAGGAATGGGTCCTCTAACTGGTGATGCCGCTTCTTATGGCCTACATGTTAAATGGTCAGCAGAAATTGCTGTAGAGGAGATTAATGCAGCAGGAGGTATTAATGGAAAACAGATAGAGTTTAGATTTGAAGATGATGAGCATGATCCTGAAAAGGCTGTTAATGCTTATAATAACTTAAAGGACTGGGGATTACAGGTGGTAATGGGTGCGGTTACATCTGGCCCTAGCGTAGCAGTTGCTGAGGAAACCAAGAATGACAATATGTTTATGATTACTCCATCTGGATCTGCTCCAGCTGTTGTTAAGTATGACAATGCATTCCAGGTATGCTTCTCAGACCCTAACCAGGGATCAGCATCAGCTAAATATATCAGTGATAAAGGATTAGCTACCAAGGTAGCAGTTATCTATGATAGCTCAGAGGTATACTCTTCAGGTATATATGAGAAATTTGCAAGTGAAGCTAAGAATTCTAACTTTGAAATTGTAGCTGCTGAGGCATTTACTGCTGATAGTAAATCTGATTTCGCTGTGCAATTGCAAAAGGCTAAGGACAGTGGTGCTGAATTAGTATTCTTACCTATATATTACCAACAGGCGGTATTAATTCTTACTCAAGCAAATGATATGGGCTATAAGCCAATATTCTTTGGATGTGATGGTCTTGACGGTATCCTTGGTGTTGAAAACTTTGACACAGCTTTAGCAGAGGATGTTATGCTATTAACACCATTTGCTGCTGATGCTCAAGATGAAAAGACACAAAATTTTGTAGCTAAGTTTAAAGAAGCTCACAATGAAGTTCCAAACCAATTTGGTGCAGATGCTTATGATGCTATCTATATTCTTAAAGAGGCACTTGAAGCAGGAAATGTTACACCAGATATGAGTACAAGTGATATTACTGAGGCATTAAAGAAAGAGATAACACAATTAAACTTTGATGGTTTGACTGGCGCAGGTATGACATGGAAAGCCACAGGTGAAGTTAATAAAGAGCCTAAAGCTGTTATTATCAAAGATGGTGCTTATACATTATTTGATTAATCTTATCTTATAGTATTTTATAGGAATTTATAATTATACTAGAAACATACAGATGCTTTTTGTTTTCTGTATGTTTCTTAGTTTATAGCAATAAAACAGTCAAAGGAAATGTGGTTGTTTCCATATATTTGATATGATACAATCATTATAAATAAAAAGGGGGGAACTCATGAGCTTTCTATCATATTTAATCAGAGGAATCAGTCTTGGAAGCGTTTATTCTATCATAGCGTTAGGTTATACCATGGTTTATGGGATTGCAAAAATGCTTAACTTTGCCCATGGAGATATCATCATGATCGGTGGTTATGTAATTTTCACCATAATGAGTACTATAGGACTTCCTCCATTTGTAGCTGTATTAGTAGGTATTGTTCTATGTACTTTACTTGGAGTAACAATAGAGCGAATAGCGTATAAACCACTGAGGAGTGCATCTTCCTTAGCTGTACTTATAACTGCTATAGGAGTAAGCTATTTTCTTCAAAACTTTGCATTATTAATATTTGGAGCTGATGCCAAGTCATTTACATCGGTGATCAAGCTTTCACCATTAGAATTAGCCGGAGGAAAACTTACTATATCAGGTGAAACTCTAGTAACTATTCCTTTATGTATTATAATAATGGTCTTTCTTTCTGTATTCGTTAAAAAAACCAAAGTAGGTCGAGGAATGATAGCGGTCTCAGAGAATAAGGAAGCTGCCATACTAATGGGTGTTAACGTTAATCGTACAATCGCTATAACATTTGCAATTGGTTCTGCTCTTGCAGCAGTAGCAAGTGCTCTTATGTTCTCAGCATATCCAGCCCTATCTACAACCTCTGGAGCAATGCCTGGTATAAAAGCATTTGTGGCGGCTGTATTTGGAGGGATAGGATCTATACCTGGTGCAATGATAGGAGGAATTCTCCTTGGGATAATTGAAATTCTTAGCCGTGCTTATATTTCATCACAGCTAGCCGATGCTATTGTATTTCTGGTTCTCATTCTTGTTCTTCTTGTGAAACCAACAGGTATTCTTGGCAAGAAGATTCAAGAGAAAGTGTAGGTGATAACAATGGCGATAAAGAAAACAACAAAATCTAATTTAATAACAATTGCTATATTAATAATTATATATATAGTATGTCAGATATTAATTGCAACTGGTTCCATGTCTAATCTTATGAAAGGGCTATTGGTTCCCCTATGCTATTATTCTATAATGGCTGTTTCTCTTAACCTTACAGTAGGTATCTTAGGGGAGTTAAGCCTTGGTCATGCAGGATTTATGTGTATAGGTGCCTTTGCATCATCATTCTTCTCGAAGACAATGGTAGATGTAATTGGGAATACATTTATTCGTTTCACCCTGGCAATTATTATAGGTGCACTTTCTGCAGCATTATTTGGCATGATTATTGGTGTGGCTGTACTTCGATTACGAGGGGATTATCTGGCTATTGTAACTCTTGCCTTTGGAGAGATTATAAAGAATGTTATCAATGTTCTTTATATTGGTATTGATAGGAATGGATTACATTTCTCTATGCAGGATTCAATGTCACTTAATCTATTAGAAGATGGTGAAGCAATATTAAATGGACCAAGGGGAATTACAGGAACCCCAAAGAATGCTACATTTACAATTGCAATTATTCTTTTAATTCTTACCTATGTGATTATAACTAATCTTGTTAATTCCCGTTCTGGACGTGCAATTATGGCTATTAGAGATAACCGAATTGCAGCAGAGACTATGGGGATTCCTATTACTAGATTTAAGATATTAGCATTTTCAATATCAGCAGGACTAGCTGGTGTGGCGGGAGTATTATATTCTCATAATATTTCTACTTTAACAGCTACACCTAAGAACTTTGGCTATAATATGTCAATTATGATATTGGTATTTGTGGTGCTTGGTGGAATTGGTAATCTAAGAGGATCTATTATTGCAGCAGTAATCCTAACATTACTACCAGAGTATCTAAGATTTATGCAGGATTATCGTATGCTTATATATGCGGTAGTATTAATCGCTCTTATGATCTTTAACTGGAATCCGACCTGTATCCAGTGGCGTGAAAATCATTCTTTAAAGAATTATCTTCCTATGTTCTTTAAAAAAGAGAAGGAGGGATTATAAGCTATGTCAATGTTATCTGTAAAAAACTTAGGTATCTCCTTCGGGGGATTAAGGGCTGTTGATTCCGTTAGTATTAATATAGAAAAAGGAGAGCTATATGGACTAATCGGCCCAAATGGTGCAGGAAAGACAACAATATTCAATTTGCTGACAGGTGTGTATAAGCCTGACACTGGAATAATAGAATTGGATGGTAAGAACATTACTGGGAAAAGCACCATGGATATTAACAATGAAGGTATAGCTAGAACATTTCAAAACATTCGTCTCTTTAAGAATATGTCAGTCCTTGATAATGTAAAGGTTGGTCTTCACAATCAATACAAATACCCAACATTTGCAGGGATATTAAGACTTCCTTCTTACTTTAAAACTGAGAAGGCAATGAATGAGAAGGCTATTGAAATTCTTAAGGTATTTGATCTGGATGAAGAAAAGGACATAATGGCTGCTAATCTTCCTTACGGTAAGCAAAGAAAGCTAGAGATAGCCAGAGCCTTAGGGACTAATCCAAAGCTTTTACTTTTGGATGAGCCGGCGGCAGGTATGAACCCCAAAGAGACTGATGAATTGATGGATACCATCAGATTAATACGGAATAAATTTAATGTTACAATACTACTAATAGAGCATGATATGAAGCTAGTATCGGGAATTTGTGAGAAAATATTCGTACTTAATTTTGGAACCAAGCTGGCCAATGGAGAACCTAAGGAGGTTCTTAATAATCCAGAGGTAATCAAAGCATATCTTGGAGAATAGTGTGAACTCATTGTTCTTACGGGTTTTTGAGATGCCGTGTAGGGGCATCATGTAGGAATAGTACGAAAGGGAGGAGGAATATGGCCATGCTGGAAATCAAAAATCTACAGGTTTATTATGGACTAATACAAGCAATAAAGGATGTATCCTTTAAGGTTAATGAGGGCGAAGTTATAGCCCTAATTGGTGCCAATGGTGCCGGGAAGACAACTATACTTCATACTATTACAGGACTATTGCCTGCAAAAAATGGAGAGGTTGTTTATGAGGGAAAGGATCTGCTTAAGATACCTGCCCATGAGATAATATCCCATGGGATCGCCCATGTGCCTGAAGGAAGACAGGTGTTTTCACAGCTAACTGTTTATGAGAATCTTCTTATGGGAGCCTATACCCGTAAGGATAAAGATGAAATAGAAGAATCACTCGTTAATATATATAAGAGATTTCCTAGACTAGAAGAAAGAAAAGGGCAGTACGCAGGAACCTTAAGTGGTGGGGAGCAGCAGATGTTAGCTATGGGTCGTGCCCTTATGTCAAAACCTAGAATAGTATTGATGGATGAGCCCTCCATGGGTCTATCACCTATTCTGGTTGAGGAAGTATTTGATATAATTGAAAGTATAAGAAAAAGTGGTACCACTGTATTACTTGTGGAGCAGAATGCTAAAAAAGCACTTTCTATTGCTGACAGGGGATATGTTCTTGAAACAGGGAATATAGTATTAGAGGGTAGCGCATCATCCTTGCTCAACGATGAGTCAGTGAAAAAAGCATATCTGGGAGAGTAAATTGAAAAATCAAGATTTTTCAATCGCAAATTTGTGCCTACGGCTCAAAGTTTGCAGACTTTGAGGAAGGCGTTGTTATAGGTGTGAATTCCTTGTTCTTCTGCGTTTTTGAGATACTGCGTAGCGGCATTCTTGTAGAAGGTTAAGGGTTTTAAGGTTTTGATGAAAGGTGGGAGGTATATGAAGAAGAAATATGTAATAACCATTGCAAGAGGATACGGCAGTGGAGGTAGAACTATTGGAAAGATGCTATCTGAGGATCTTAAAATACCATATTATGATAGAGAGCTACTTCGTCTTGCCTCAGATGATAGTGGAATTAATGAACAGCTATTTGCCAAAGCAGATGAGAAAATAAAGAAAAGTCTTTTGTTTCGTGTTGCAAAAAAGGCATATAAAGGGGAATTAATCCCACCGGATAGTGATGATTTTGTATCTAATGATAATCTTTTTAACTATCAGGCTAAGATTATTAAAGAACTGGCTGAAACAGAAAGTTGCATTATTATAGGAAGATGCGCAGATTATGTATTAAAGGATTGTGAAAATGTTGTTAAGGTCTTCGTTCATGCTCCCTTATCTGACTGCATAAATACCTTAAAAGAAATGACAGGTAATCCTGAAAAAGATATAGAGAAGACGATTGAAAGAATAGATAAGCATCGTGCAGAATACTATAAGTACTATACAGGCCGTGAATGGGACAATGCCATGAACTATGATTTGTGTCTCAACAGTAGTCAGCTAGGCTTTGATAAATGCGTTGAAATAGTTAAATCATATTTGGATATTCGTTTTAGGTAATATTTAACGGCGGGAGAGTTTCCCTTGGGAAACCCTATCTTGAAAAGAGGGTAAGTTAATGATTTCAAATAAAATGATGGAATTTGTTAAGAATAGCTCAGCAATTAGGGCTATGTTTGAAGAAGGAAAACGACTGGCTGATATCTATGGAGCAGATAATGTATATGATTTTAGCTTGGGGAACCCAAGTGTCTTACCTCCAGTTGAAGTTAAAGAAGCCCTTCTGAAGGTTATTAATGAAGAGGATCCTAATATGGTCCATGGATATATGAATAATTCTGGCTATGAAGATGTTCGTAGTAGAATTGCTTCGTTTATCAATGAGCAATTCCAAACTGACTTTAGCCTTAATAATATTATTATGACTGTGGGAGCTGCAGGGGGACTTAATGTTATCTTTAAAACCCTATTAAATCCTGGAGATGAGGTAATTACATTCGCTCCCTTCTTTGGGGAATATCGCAACTATGTAGGCAATTATGATGGAAATCTTGTTGTGGTATCTCCTAATACAATTGATTTTCAGCCTAACCTAGAGGAATTTGAAGAGAGGATTACTAATAAAACCAAAGCAGTTATTGTCAATACACCTAATAATCCTACGGGGGTAGTGTATTCAGAAGAAACAATTAAGGCTTTGGCAGCAATACTGAATAAGAAGCAAAAGGAATATGGTAATTCTATCTATATTATATCTGATGAGCCCTATAGGGAATTGGTTTATGATGGAATAGAGGTGCCATACCTAACTAAATATTACTCCAATACTATAATAGGCTATTCATGGAGTAAATCCCTATCAATTCCTGGAGAAAGAATAGGGTATCTAGTAATTCCTAGTGAAGTGGATGATTATGATAATATTATCTCTGCTGCTAATGTGGCTAATAGAATACTAGGATTTGTTAATGCCCCATCATTAATTCAAAGGGCGGTATCTTATTGTCTAGATGCTCGGGTGGATGTAGAGGGATACAATCGAAATCGTGAGCTACTATATAACAGCCTCTTAAGCTATGGCTACGAGTGTGTAAAGCCTGAAGGAGCATTTTACCTTTTTGTAAAATCCCTAGAAGAGGATGATAAGGCATTTGCCAAGGTTGCTAAAGAGTTTAATATATTAATCGTTCCGGGGTCTTCCTTTGGTTGTCCAGGATATTGTCGTATAGCATATTGTGTGAGCCATGAGATGATTAAGAGATCCCTTCCTAAGTTTAAGGAATTGGCCAAGCGATATAAAGATAGGTAGGTAATGAGCATGAGTCTATGGGAGAATTATATAAGAAAGGTTGTTCCCTATGTACCAGGTGAACAGCCTAGAAAACCTAATATTATTAAGCTTAACACCAATGAGAATCCATATCCTCCAGCACCTGGAGTTACTAGGGTTCTGCAAGATTTTGATACCAGCAAGCTTTGTATGTATCCTGACCCAACAATAAAGCCTTTAGTAGTGGAATTGGCTAGGTATTATGGTTTTGGTGAAGAACAAGTATTTGTTGGAGTTGGTTCTGACGATGTTCTTGCCATGGCCTTTATGACTTTTTTTAATTCAGAAAAACCGATTCTATTCCCTGATATATCTTATTCTTTTTATCCAGTGTGGTGTAATCTATTCTCCATACCCTTTAAAACACCGGCTTTAGATGAAAAATTTAAGATTATAAAAAATGATTACTATATAGAGAATGGTGGTATTGTTATCCCTAATCCTAATGCTCCGACTTCTATATATGAAGAAGTAAGTTTTATAGAAGATATAGTAAAAAACAATCCGGATTCTATTGTTATTATCGATGAGGCCTATATAGATTTTGCAGGAGCATCTTCACTGGAGCTGGTTAATAAATATGATAACCTTTTGGTTGTTCAAACATTTTCAAAATCAAGATCAATGGCAGGAATGAGGATTGGCTTTTGTATTGGTAATCCAAAGTTGATAGAAGCCATTAATAATGTGAAGTATTCCTTTAATTCATATACTATGAACATGGTGTCCATAGTATCGGGAGTAGAAGCTGTTAAGGACGATGAATATTTTAATAGCACTGTAGGAAGGATTATTGAGACAAGAGAAAAGACAAAGGGCAGATTAAGTGAGCTAGGATTTACATTTCCAGATTCTAAGGCAAACTTTATATTTGCAACCCATAATAGAGTACCTGCTAAGGAATTATATGAAGGTCTTAGAGCAGATGATATCTATGTCCGTTATTTTGACTTGCCAAGAATATATAATTATCTTAGAATAACTATTGGCACTGATGAAGAGATGAATAAGTTGCTAGACAGCCTTTCAAGACTGTTGATATGATATGGGAGCAATGTTCCATGGGAATCATTTTTCTGAATCGTCCTTGAAATTTAATAGGCTGAATAGTGTGTAATTAGGGGTTGTTGACATGAAAAGAAATTATCAGAAGGAATTAGATATTATCATAGAAGAAAATCTTAAGCTTAATAAGCGGCCTAAGTTACTTCTTCATAGCTGCTGCGCACCTTGTAGTAGTTATGTTTTAGAATATCTGTCCCGATATTTCGATATGACTATCTACTTCTATAATCCCAATATTTCACCAAGAGAAGAATATTATAGAAGGGTAGAAGAACAGCAAAGACTTATTAGCTCCATGGACTTAAGTAGTCCTATTAATTTTATTCAGGGAGAATATAATCCTAAAGAGTTTTATGATAGGATTAAGGGATATGAGGCTGAGCCTGAAGGTGGGGAACGGTGTTTTATATGCTATGAGCTTCGTCTACATGAGGCTGCCAGAGTGGCAAGTGAGAGTGAGTATGATTATTTTACCACTACCTTATCTATTAGCCCATATAAAAATGCTCCTAAACTTAATGAAATTGGAGAGCAAGTCGGAGCCTACTATGGAGCCAAATACCTTCCCTCTGATTTCAAGAAAAAGAATGGTTATAAGAGATCAATAGAGCTTTCTAAGGAGTATGACCTGTATCGTCAGGACTATTGTGGATGCGTCTACTCTAAGTTAGAAAAAGAGTCGAAAGATAACTAAACAGGTTATGCTTTCGATTTTTGATTCGATATTTTATAACATGATTAAAAGGCCATAATTTTATTAATATATAGTTTGACAAAAGTGTAACAACGAATTATAATATTAAGAGCAAATGATAATTATTATCATTTACCAGATGGAAATATTCAAGTACATATTACTAAAGACAGGAAAGAGGAATAATGATGACACTAGCACATGGCGAAGTAGGTAAGACCTATATAGTTAATTCATTAGGTATGGATAATGATACTATGAGAAGGCTTGGAGCCCTAGGACTTAACAGGGGAACAAAAGTCAAGCTTCTAAACCGCAATCGGGCCGGCTCAGTAATTATTATGGTTAGGGGAAGCAGACTTGCCCTAGGAAAAGATATAGCAAAATTAATTCAGATGGGGGAAGTGGCATAATGAGCAATAATCTTCAAGTAGGTTTTGTAGGTAATCCCAACAGTGGTAAAACCACTCTGTTTAATGCTTATACTGGTGCTAACCTTAAGGTAGCTAATTGGCCTGGAGTTACTGTGGAAAAGAAAGAGGGAGTTTTTAAGCATCACGATTATAAATTCCGTCTTGTTGACCTTCCGGGTATTTATAGCTTGACCTCCTATACGATGGAAGAAAAGCTAAGTAGAGAGTTTATATTAGATTCTAATGTTGATGTTATTATTGATATAGTAGATGCTTCTAGTCTGGAACGAAATCTGTACCTGACTTTACAATTAATTGAACTGGAGATTCCAGTTGTTGTAGCTTTGAATATGATGGATATTGTAGAAGAGAGAGGCATGGAAATTGATCTTCACAGACTTCCAGAGATGCTTGGAGTGCCTGTGATACCAGTTTCAGCTAAGAAAAAAACTGGTCTTGATATTCTGATGCATACGGTTGCCCATCATAAGGATAGAATAAAGGATGTTCATTTGGAACATCATCACCATGAGCATCGTCATGGTCATAAAGGACATGGCAATAGGAATGGTAATATAGGAAATTGTAATAGGAATAGTCATAAAGAACATTGTAATAGGAATGGTCACTGCAGACGTCACCATGAGCACGCAGTGGTTTACTGTCATGATATAGAGAATAAGATTGATAAGATCAGTGATTTGCTTAGAAAATCCTACGGTGATCTGGATCATATGAGATGGATTGCAATAAAACACTTAGAGTTGGATAAGGATATACAAGATAAATATCCAATTGACTTAAAGGGTATTGTTGACCATAGCTATGAAGAGGAAATAATTAATCAAAAGTATGATTTTATAGAAGAAATAATAGAAGAGGTTTTAGTAAACAAGAATGTTAAGGTTGAAAGAACTGATAAAGTTGATAAATGGCTAACACACCCCTACTTAGGGCTTCCAATATTCTTTGGAGTTATGGCCCTGATTTTCTTCTTGACATTTACAATAGGTGATATGATAAAAGGGGTATTCGAAGGGGGATTAGAAACATTTTCAGAAGGTGCGGTAAGCTTTTTAACTGCAATTAATGCAGGGGAATTCTGGACTTCCCTGATTGTTGATGGAATTATTGCAGGAGTTGGTGGAATTCTTACCTTCCTGCCTAATATATTCATATTATTTTTAGCCCTTGCCTTTTTAGAGGATAGTGGATACATGTCAAGAGTAGCTTATGTTATGGAAGGTATTATGAGTAAGGTGGGCTTGTCAGGGAAAGCATTTATACCTATGTTATTGGGCTTTGGTTGTACTGTTCCAGCCATTATGGCTACAAGATCTCTGGAAAATATGGAGGATAGAAGAAAGACAATCTTAGTCACTCCATTCATGTCTTGTAGTGCTAGGCTTCCAATATATGTCTTGTTCTCACAGATGTTTTTTGGAAGGAATGCCATGCTAGTTGCTTACTCTATGTATCTGATTGGTATCCTAGTTGCAATTATAGTAGCATATGTAATGAATAAAAACACAAAAAATGAAGAGACCACTGATCTTCTTATAGAGCTTCCTGAATATAAGTCACCTAATGGACAGACCATTGTTCTTTATGTATGGGATAAGGTTAAGGATTATCTTTCAAAAGCCGGCACAACTATATTCGCTGCCTCTGTTATAGTATGGTTTATATTGAATTTTGGACCAAGTGGCATGGTGGAGGATATGTCCCAAAGCTTTGGAGCGATTTTTGGTAAGGCTCTTATTCCGGTTATGAGACCTGCGGGACTAGGTATGTGGCAGATAGTTGTGGCACTTATCGCTGGAATAGCTGCTAAGGAAGTTGTTGTATCAAGCTTTAG
>DUNS01000151.1 GCA_012839235.1 Clostridiales bacterium | reverse complement strand
ATAGCATCTCCAACGGTATTGCTGCAGGCTTTATATTCTACTGCATAGTAAAGGTTGTAAAGGGCAAGGCTAAGGAAATAAGTCCTATTTTATGGGTAGCTTCCGCATTGTTTATTATAAACTTTATAATAAGCGCTGTTTTATAAGTATTGCCTTTATGTCCTTATAAAGACAGGTAAGGCTCTGTAGTATTGTAATTACTTAAAAAAGCTTTATTATTAATATAATTCCTTTTAAGATAAGCTACTCCGATGTGAATACCATAATCGGAGTAGCTTTTTAGTATTGCGTATAAATAAGGCCCCGGTGTATGCCGGGGCCATTCAATATACTATTTTAATTCATTTGATAAGGTGTAATATTACTACTCGGTAGCCTTTTTCTCGCCTATCGAAAGGATTAGGTTAAGTGCTATACCTACGATTGCTGCTGATGCTATAGCGGGGAACTGGGCACCAAACATGGGGATCATACCATTTGGGAATGCGTAGTTGCCGCCTAAGCCTACAATTAGTATAACCGAGATGACTGCCAGGTTCTTAGACTTGAACATGTCCACTTTACGATCCAACATAATAGCAATACCCTGAGCAGCGATAA
The DNA here is from genome assembly GCA_012839235.1 of Clostridiales bacterium. Classification (GTDB taxonomy): domain Bacteria; phylum Bacillota; class Clostridia; order Lachnospirales; family Lachnospiraceae; genus Mobilitalea. Next base: position 2,181 of record DUNS01000151.1, on the reverse strand, counting down.
CACCAAATAGATAGATTGACAGGCCGCCAATAACAGCTTTTGGTATTGAATAGACGGCATTGATTAACGGTGTGAAGCAGGAGATAACCATAGTGATGGTTGCAGCTGCTATCAGTACGGGTACTGAGAATACCTTAGTAATTGCCATAGTACTTATGTTTTCTCCGTAGTTTGTTCCAGCAGGACCACCTATAAAGCCGGAGATTATATCACCTAATCCATCGCCTATAAGATTGAGGCCTAATTTATCAGCAATCTTATATATTTTGCTGGAGTTTTTCTTCTTAGCCAGGTCATTTACATAGATATCTAGCTGATATAGATGAGCTGTTGATTCTGGAATGGTTGCAATTGCAATCGGCATAATAGCCGCAACAGCTGCTAACGATGGCTTAGGAAGAGTGAATATAGGTAAAGAGAAAATCTTATTTGATTCCTGGACATTGAAGCTAACAAACGGTATTCCCGTTGCATAGCCGATTATAAGTGCTACTACATAACCTGTAAGTAAGCCAAAAAGAATAGGCAACTGACTGAGCTTGCCCTTCAAATATACAGAATATACAATTGTTGATACAAGGGTTACTGCAGCAATAATCCATGACATATTGTTTAGTAATCCTGATGTTATAGCATCATGTACAGTTGAAGAGAATTTGTCAGGTGAGGAAGAGATAGCACCGATAAATGTTGCACCACCAGCATCGTTCATGGCACTTCCTGCAAGAGTTAATCCGATAATGATAGCAATACTACCGGTTACAGTCGGTGGAAGAATCTTATCTACGACATCCTTACCTACCTTGGAAATGATTAATCCGGCTGCAATAGATACCAAACCGCTCATTACAATACCAAACTGTGCGGTGGATATCATTGTGTTTAGCCCGTTCTCTGCAATTGCTTCGGTTGTCATAATAGAACTGATAGCCGCAATATAAGAGAAGCTAGAACCATAATACAAGGGGATTTTTCTTCCTGTGATAAAGATGAAACATAGAGTGGCTAAGCCGCTGGCAAAGATGGTTGTGGATACGTGGAAACCAGTGATAACTGCAACGAGAACGGTTGCGGGAAACATAACAACAATCTGTTGTAATGCAAAAAAAATAAGTTCCAAAAACGGGGGACGTTCGTCAGGTAAATAACCGACGGGTTGGTTCTTTGAAGACATAACTACTACCTCCTGGAATTTTTTATATTTTGACATATTTCTTGTCTTTTGTAAAGAGCAAAATGAATAATTGTCAATTTTTTTTATAAAATTTAATTGCCGACCATCAAATGTAAAAGAAAGTAAATAAACTACAAGCGGATTTGTATTTTTCTTGGCACTAGCTTTGGGATGTGATATACTAACCACGATAAGAAAAAAGCAAAAGGAGGTCCTTTTATGAAAAATATAGATAAGCTTAAATTAACACTTAAGGGTTTTACTTCCACCATAAATCGTTATCCGATAACAATATTGTTGTTTTTGTTTTCAGCAATATTTACTTCATATCATATAAGCACGAATAATTTAAATAATATCGGTGAGATATTATTATCCTTAGCATTTGGTGCGGCCTTATTTATGGTACTACAGACAGTGTTTGAACGTTTTTGTCACGGTAAAAAAACCAGATTAATTTTTACAGGGCTTGCAGCACTTGGAGCAATACTTTACTATCTGACCGTAGAGTTCTTGGTAAAGAATTTTTCTTCAGAGCACGCCATAAAGACCATGGTCTTTTTGTTTATTCTACTCATTAGCTTTATGTGGATACCCTCTATAAAATCAAGGTTCAGATTTAGCGAAAGCTTCATGATTATTTTTAAAGCCTTCTTTATTGTAGCCCTATACTCAGGGGTCTTGTATTTGGGTGTGGCTTTGATTATTATGGCCATTGATATGCTTATCGTTAATGTGGATAGCGATGCTTATGCCCATTTAGGAAATATAGTTGTTTATATATATGCGCCTATACATTTTCTATCCTTAATCCCTATATACCCCAGGTCTTCTGATAATATAGGATCAGAAGCTGAGGGGAGTAGTGGTAATCAGGCTGAGGATGAGCTTACACAGAGGTTAAACAAGGCGATAGAGCCCTCGAAGTTTTTAGGAGGCTTGGTTTCATATATTATTATTCCGATTACTGCGATATTCACTGTTATTCTATTACTCTATATCATTAT
>DUNS01000150.1 GCA_012839235.1 Clostridiales bacterium | reverse complement strand
CATAGCATATTATGTTATTTACATTCCCATGACCAAAGGTTTCTTTATATATTTCCTTGCTTTTCCCATTTAGTTTGGAGGCACTCACACTTACAATCGCCTGTCCCTTATCATCCCATACTTGAGCTGCGTAATACAAAACACCTCTGTGTAAAGCAGCAGAGCTAATAGCACCATGGAATTTAAACAATGTTTTTCTTCGTGTACCATCAAGGGATACCTTCAAAAATTCACTTTCTCTAGTCATGGTGGTTTCTGTTGACGATATGTATAGTGAATTATTATAATAGAATAATGATTTTGCTCCTTCAAAAAAAGCATTGCAATAAAGAGTTTTGGTTGAATCGGTTTCTTCATTATGTAGACAATTTGGCTTGTTGCATACAATGACAGGTGTCATATTTGCTTTATCCACAAAGTATAAATATTGACCGCCAAGAAAATAATAGCCACTGTCACTTTCTGCCATAGAATGTGTGCTCTCACTACTATAATAATAAAACTGGTGATCTTGTCCATCTATGTAGTGGTTTTCATATATAATTTTAGGAGAGCATCCTGATAACAAGACTATGGCTAGTGTTAAGATTGTTATAAAAATCTTTTCTTTTGAAATATAATTCAACTTTTAATCCTCCCAGCTTATCAGACTATTATTGCATCAGAAATTATCATAAAATACATATCATTGTGATTTGTGTACAGATAAAACTATAAGCAATGAAGCAATCTCCACAAATATAATAATACTAGTACTGATTATAGTATTATAGATAACATTGCTATCATTATTCCAAACAAAAAGAGAAAGCACTAATCCAATAATAAGAGAAATGATAAATATTCTTATATATTCCAACCCTAATCTTAGTTTTATATGGTTATATCCAAATAAATACCAAACTCGTTCTTTACTTCCCTTACTCATCAACCAAAAAACAATAGATACTATATTCATTAAGTAAAGTATTATAGCTAAGCCAGTTATAATAATTAAAAGCTCCCGATGATAATCAATAAAATCTGAATACTGTGTTTTTCTATAATTAATAATCTCCAGCTTCATACCCTGTTCTTCTAACTGGCTTCTTAGTCCTTCTAAGGTCTTTTTTATATCCTTTTTACTTTGGGATGCAATAGCAAATGTGGAAGAAGGCAATATATTATCTAATCTGCCTTCGGTATAAAACACACTATAGTTCATTGCTTTATTAATGTTTTCCTTCATTATTTCCTTCACTGTGTAGCTATTTCCATTTATGTATATATGATTATTGTCATAGGTAGTTTCAAATCCTACCACTGCCATTCTATTTTCTGATTTAAAATCTTCCTTAGTAAAAAACTTCCCATTGAAAATATCATTTTTACCTGAAGTAAATATTACTTCATAATATAGTCCACTTCCCTTAGAGTGTAAAAGCAATGTAGCATTCTCAACAATATTTTCCTCTAAAAGAATTTCCATATTTACATAGGATTCTGGCTTCACAGCAAAATAGATAGTCTTCTTATCTAAGGCTTCATTTTCATAATTATCAAGGATATACAGATTACTTAAATGATTGACTATGTTACATATAAAAACAGTTGTGATTATACATACTGCTCCAATTAAATACTGACTTAAATTCACCTTTAGTTTCCTTAGAGGATTCCATAGATACATATAATACCTCCTCCCTATACATTTTCTAGTCAAACAATTATATCAACTCCTGCTCCCTAACTTTACGGTCAGAAATGTATAAATAACGATTGCATTCTCTAGCTATAGCTATATCATGAGTTGCTATAACGACTGTAGTTCCATTTTTTGCAACTTCTTTGAGCATCTTAAGAATTATTGCCTGGTTTTCATCATCTAGCGATCCGGTGGGTTCATCTGCAAGAATTAATTTAGGATTATGTATCAATGCTCTTGCAATAGCTACTCTTTGTTGCTCACCACCTGAGAGTTCATATGGATATCTCCATATTTTATCTTCTAGACCTACTTTATCTAACATTTCATTAACCATCTCATTCCTCTTGAATTTTGAAAGGTTTTTGGTTTTTAACGGTAACTCTATGTTATCATAAATCGTCTTTTCTTTAATCAGTGCGAAGTCTTGAACTATAAATCCAACATTATTTCTGCGAAATTCTGCTAACTTTCTTTTATCCTTAAAATCAACCATCTCTCCTTGGTACAGATAAGTTCCATCGCTTGCTCCAATTAATCCACCTAGAATATGAAGTAAGGTGGATTTGCCACAACCACTTTTACCCATTATTGCCAGCAGTTCACCTTTATCTATCTTTAAATCAACTCCATCCAGGGCAACTACTCGATACTTTTTGGAGTCGTAATATTTTCTAATATCAATTAATTCTATTAACATGGTATTACTCCTCTCTTAAGTAAACACATAGATCCATCCTTAAAAGTTTCTTAACTGCAATAATAAAAGGTAATACCCCGCTAAACAAAGCAGGAATCAGAACATACCCTATTGAAACAACTCTGCCAAGTAACAGTTGGCATAATATCATAGCGATTATACTTCCTCCAACTGTAGATACTCCTATAATAAATAGGATTTCACCTACTACCATCCATATTAAATCTTTAGTAGAAAATCCATTCATTAATAGTATTGCATAATATCTGCTGTTTTTCTGTATCTTTATGTATAAATAAATTGTTAATATAATAGATGTAAATATTAAAACACCAATGGATACAGCAAAAGTAATTTCTAGTATTGTGCTCATATTCATACCGAAGGTACTACTTTGTTGGTTTGTAGCCCCACTAACATAATAGGTTGGTTTAATATCAAGATCATTGCATATTTCAAAAATAATATCCTGTACTTG
>DUNS01000149.1 GCA_012839235.1 Clostridiales bacterium | reverse complement strand
CCGAGCGGCCAAAGGGGGCAGACTGTAAATCTGTTGTCAGTGACTTCGGTGGTTCGAATCCACCCCCATCCACTAAAATCGCCTATAAGGCGTCTATAATGACGCGGGGTGGAGCAGTCTGGAAGCTCGTCGGGCTCATAACCCGAAGGTCATAGGTTCAAATCCTATCCCCGCAATTCACATTAAATGTTAATCATTTATATGTACAATTATATGCTTTTCGTTACCTGAGAGGAATTATCCTTTCGTGGCCAGCGAAGTGACCATGCCCAGATAGCTCAGTTGGTAGAGCAGAGGACTGAAAATCCTCGTGTCGCTGGTTCGATTCCGGCTCTGGGCATTTTGCTTTGTTAGCATTATTTAACGATACAGGGGATATTAGCTCAGTTGGCAGAGCACTTGACTTTTAATCAAGGTGTCCCGGGTTCGAATCCCGGATGTCTCATTGAACTTAGACCTTATTAGAGGTCTTTTTTAATTTGCACATTTGTAAATTAAGCATTATCTTGTGCTAAACTGGTTGACAATCCCTCCAACCAACAGTATTATAAATAATGTACAAATAATCCAAATCAAATTAAACAATTATACTAAAAGGTGCTTTGACATATGTATGCTTCATATAGTAATATAGTTTAGGAGTTTATCTATAATAGATTCAGTGTTTATTGGTAACAAGATATAAGAGTTTATATTAATGTAAATACTAACATATAACTACCCTTAAGGAGGAAACATAATGACTAATAATATCGATACGATGTCAGTTAATGCAATCAGAGTATTATCAGCTGATGGCGTACAAAAAGCTAATTCTGGCCACCCAGGTCTTCCATTAGGTTGTGCAGCTATGGCATATGAACTTTGGGCAAAACACATGAAACATAATCCGGCGAATCCAGAATGGCCAAATAGAGATAGGTTTATTCTATCTGGTGGCCATGGATCTATGCTTTTGTATTCCTTATTACATCTGTTTGGATATGGTTTAACTCTTGATGATTTAAAGGACTTTCGTCAGGACGGATCTCTTACCCCTGGACATCCTGAGTATGGTCATACAGTAGGAGTTGAGGCTACAACAGGACCTTTAGGAGCAGGAATGGCTATGGCAGTTGGAATGGCTATGGCAGAGGCTCATCTTTCTAGCAAATTTAACAAAGAAGGTTATCCTCTTGTAGATCATTTCACCTATGTACTTGGTGGAGATGGATGTATGATGGAGGGAATATCTTCAGAGGCTATGTCACTGGCAGGAACTTTAGGTCTTGGAAAGCTAATAGTTTTATATGATTCCAATAAGATTTCTATTGAAGGTGATACTGACATAGCATTTACAGAAGACGTTAAGAAACGTTTTGAAGCTTATGGCTTCCAAACCTTGGTTGTTGAGGATGGTAATAATCTCGATGAGATTGGAGCTGCTATTGAACAAGCTAAATCCGATTTATCAAGACCTACTATGATAACTATTAAGACCAAGATTGGTTATGGTAGCCCTAAGGAAGGCCTTGCAAGTGCTCATGGTGAACCTCTTGGAGCTGATAATGTTGTTGCAATGAAGGAAAAGCTAGGCTGGCCAAGTCAAGAACCATTCTATGTTCCTGATGAAGTTTATGAGAACTTTAAGTCTATTGCAGAAGAAGCTTCAAAAAGCGAAGATGCATGGAATGACCTGTTTAAGAAGTATACTAGTGAATATCCTGAAATGGCAGCATTGTGGGATAAATACCACGATGTTAATGCAGCTGTAGATTTAATAGACAATGAAGATTTTTGGGACTTTGAAGACAAAGCGGATGCAACTAGAAATATTTCTGGTAAATTAATTAATAAATTAAAGAATCATTTACCTAACTTGTTTGGTGGTTCAGCGGATCTTGCTCCTTCTACCAAAACATATATGGCAGATGAGGGTGCTTTCTCAAAGGATAATTATAGTGGTCGTAATCTGCACTTTGGTGTAAGAGAATTAGCCATGGCTGGTATCGGTAATGGAATAGCTCTTCATGGTGGTTTGAGACCTTATGTTTCTACATTCTTCGTATTCAGTGATTATGTAAAACCTATGGCAAGACTATCATCACTAATGGGAGTTCCTTTAACATTTGTTTTAACTCATGATAGTATAGGTGTTGGAGAAGATGGTCCTACCCATGAACCAATAGAGCAGTTAGCAATGCTTAGAGCTATGCCGAATTTTAATGTAATCCGTCCGGCAGATGCCACAGAATGTGCGGCTGCTTGGTATAGTGCTGTTACGTCTACTACTACACCAACAGCATTAGTATTAACTCGCCAGAATCTACCACAGCTTTCAGGTTCCTCTAAGGAAGCTTTAAAAGGTGGATATGTAATATCAGATTCTAAAAAGGCTATTCCAGATGCGATAATTATGGGTAGTGGATCTGAGGTTCAATTGGGAATAGCAGCACAAGAAGAGTTAGCCAAAGAAGGTATTGATGTAAGAGTAGTTAGTATTCCGTCAATCGATATCTATGAAAGCCAATCTGATGAATACAAGGAAAGTGTTCTACCAAAGCAAGTAAGAGCAAGAGTAGCTGTAGAAGCAGCAGCTGACTTTGGATGGGGCAAATATGTAGGATTAGATGGAGCCACTGTAACAATGAAGGGCTTCGGTGCTTCTGCCCCAGCAGATGTTCTCTTCAAAAAATTCGGTTTTACCACAGAAAACGTAGTAAACACAGTAAAGAGCATACTATAAAACAAATCCTTTTTACTAGGCAAAAAGTTAAATAATATTTATCACATTACATTATATAAAACAAACAGCTTATAATTATTAATCCATAATGAGACCTTTTGTGGCCATCGGCACTTAGTAAGTGGCAGATGAACTTATCTGCCACGAGCTTAGTACCGCTATGTGCGACATCAGAGCGAGAGCGTGTCTCAGTTGGATAATAATTATAAGCTGTTTTCATAGTCTAAATATGTGATAAATATTAACTATACCTACAGGTTTTTAAACTGCGCCATATAAAGGTTGTAGTATATACCCTTCATGGCTAATAATTCATCAGAATTACCCTCTTCTTGTATATTTCCATCATCAATTACGAAGATGCGGTCAGCCTTGCGAATAGTTGATAATCTATGGGCAATAACAAATGAGGTTCTTCCCTTTAATAGTGTCTCAATACCCTTCTGAACCAAAACCTCAGTATGGGTATCTATACTTGATGTAGCCTCATCAAGTACTAGTATCTTTGGCATGGAAACCATTGTTCTAGCAAATGCCAGCAATTGTTTCTGTCCATTGGAAAGACCGGCACCACGTTCTTTGAGCTCAGTATCATAGCCTTTCTCTAGCTTCATTATAAAATCATGGGCATTAACTGCTTTAGCTGCTGAAATTATTTCATCATCTGTAGCATCTAATTTACCATATCTAATATTATCCTTAACAGTACCGGAGAACAAGAAGTTATCCTGTGTCATAATACCCATCTGCCTTCTAAGGCTTTCTATAGATATGTCCTTTACATTATAACCATCAATTGTAATAGTTCCTTCTTGAATGTCATAAAACCTACTTATAAGGTTGACAATTGTGGTTTTACCTGCCCCAGTTGGTCCTACAAGAGCAATAGTTTCTCCAGGTTTAATTCTAAAGCTTACATCCTTTAATACATGTGTATCTTCATCATAAGCAAATGATACATGATCAAAAACTACTTCTCCCTTTATTTCAGGTAACTCAGTTACATTCTCAGCATCAGCAATATCTGGCTCGGTATCAAGGATATCAAATATACGTTCAGCACCAGATATATTGGTAATAAGCTGATTATAGAAATTACTTAAATTCATAATCGGATGCCAAAACATTTGTATAAAGCTGGCATAGGCTACAAGTGTACCAACATTAGTTGGTCCAATTCCTAGAAAATGAATAGCGGTAAAATATAAGGCAATGGAGCTAAGACTCCAGCTTAAATCAATAACGGATCCAAAGGCATCATTTAAGCGAACCGCGTGGATAAACGAATCCTTATGCTCCTTAAGTAAGATATCAAAGTCCTCCTCAGTCTCATCTTCGGCGGTAAAGCTTTGGATAATCCTCATTCCAGAGAGATCCTCATGAATGAAAGCATTAAGATTAGAGCTTTTCTTTCTATGGATACGCCATCTCTTATGAGAACGGGTTTGTATAAACCAAATCCCCAAACCCATAAAGGGAATACTAATCATGGCTGCACAAGCTAATTGCCAGTTTTTAATGAACAT
>DUNS01000148.1 GCA_012839235.1 Clostridiales bacterium | reverse complement strand
TTTACTATAGAATTCAGCGGCTTCTACAAGCTTTTCCTTGGTTATCCAATCATTTACATAGGCAATCTCCTCAAGGGAGGCTATCTGTATTCCCTGTCTGTTCTCAATTACCCTTACGAACTCCGAGGCATCACTAAGAGAATCCATTGTACCAGTATCTAGCCAGGAGTAGCCTCTTCCAAGGGTTACAACATTGAGGGTGCCTTCGTCCAGATACATTCTATTAAGGTCAGTAATCTCAAGCTCGCCTCTAGCAGACGGCTTTACCTTCTTAGCTAATTCACATACCCTCTTATCATAGAAATAAAGTCCTGTTACACAATAATTTGATTTTGGATTCTCAGGCTTCTCTTCTATAGAGATGGCCTTACCCTTCTCATCGAATTCTACTATTCCAAACCTCTCAGGGTCATCCACATAATAGCCAAATACGGTTGCTCCATTTGCTCTGTTGGCTGCTTCCTTAAGATGCTTTGTCAGTCCATTGCCATAGAAGATATTGTCTCCTAGTATCATGGCACATGAATCCCCATCTATGAAGTCTTCTCCGATTAAGAAGGCCTGTGCTAAGCCATCAGGGGACGGTTGTACTGCATAGCTAAGGTTTATTCCATAGTTGGAGCCATCTCCAAGCAACCTTTCAAAATTTGGAAGGTCTGTGGGCGTCGATATAATCAGAATATCCTGAATTCCTGCTAACATAAGTGTAGATAATGGATAGTAAATCATGGGTTTATCATACACAGGCAGAAGCTGCTTTGATGTCACCATGGTAATCGGATATAGTCTTGTACCGGATCCTCCGGCTAATATAATTCCCTTCATCTTGTACTCCTTTTGTAACATTTTCGTAATGGTACCAGGTACGGTACCTGGTACCGTACCTGGTATATATTAATCGAGCTTCAGATCGAAACCTTGCTCTGCTACTGTCTTAACTATCCTCTGTCTGATAGGGTTAATATTTTTAACCTTTGTAACTACTTGATCACTAAAGCTGTCCACTCTCTGGTTAGCCTGTCTTAGGTCATAGTATGTCTGCATAATCTCGTCGTATTCTTTGACCTCGTTACTGTAGTTGTCAAAGCATTTATAGCTATTTTCAAACATCCTAAGCTACATATCCATCCTTGGCTTTAGCTGTGGCTCTTGATTAGGATATCCAAATCCCAAGCCCAGTGCCGGAAATGTCAGCTTTGGAAGATTAAGTGCCTTTATTGTTCTTGAAGGATTATTAAGTATGCTACCCAGATACACGGTTCCAAGTTCAATACTTTCGGCTGCATTTACCACGTTCTGCGCCATGAGGCAAGCATCTGTAAAGCCTTGGAAGAAACGATCCATGTCATCTATGCTGTCCTCGTGACAACCCTTTTCCTTAGCTATCTGCCCGTTACGGTATTGATCCACTATAAATATCCAAAGCTCGGGCATCCTAGCTACATATTCCTGCTTACATATATCCGCCAGTTCCTTCTTTATGGCAGGATCAGTGACCCTAATAATTGAGCAGGCTTGCATTCCGTTAGATGTGGAGGTACGTTCTGCCACCTAAATTAACTGCTTAATTAACTCCTCGGGTACTATATCCTCTTTAAATTCTCTTATGGTTCGATGAGCTAATTGCATTCTTATCATATCATTATGAATATCCATATGCCGTCCTCCTTCATGGGCCATTATAACACAAAATATATTTGATGTCAGTATTATAAATTGCTCTACTTTTTATAGTATGATTCATTTATGATAATGTCCTAGTGTACCACAAATGATTATGTCCCATATAGAATTTTATTGTATAATAGAACCTCATGACTAAGAGATGAGGTGAACATAATTAGAAAGGTAATACTCAC
>DUNS01000147.1 GCA_012839235.1 Clostridiales bacterium | reverse complement strand
TTAGAGTTTACGAATTGCAGAAGGATGTTAATAATCTACTAGAGCTACATGGACAGTTAGAGCAGTCTATTAAGCCAGTAAAAAGCAAAGAACATTATGCCTATGCGGCAGAGAATAATGACTTTGATGATGAAGAACAAGAAGTGGATGTGGTAAGCAATAATAAGGATGATATAGTTAATATAGAAGACATTGATCTTGACGATTTATATAGAGAGAAAAGCTATACTGGGGATATTAAGGAAGGATCCCTTGAAAAATCCCCAGATCACATAGAGTTATCCGATGAAGAGGATCCAGTCCTTATAAATGATGGAATATATAAAAATAAGAAGGTGTATCTAACCTTTGATGATGGCCCCAGTATATACACCAATGATATTCTTGATATCATGGCAGAATATAATGTTAAGGCTACGTTCTTTGTTGTCGGTGATAAAAGTAAATCTGCCAAAAAGATATATAAACGAATAGTTGATGAAGGACATGCAATCGGCTTACATTCCTATTCACACGATTATAGAAAAATTTACAATTCCCTAGAAGATTTTGATAAAGACTTTACAAAACTATGGGATTTGTTATATGATACTATTGGGTTTAGACCTATGATATTTCGCTTCCCAGGGGGTAGTGCCAATCGGGTACATAAGAATGGTATGGAGGAGTTTATAAAGTATTTGAATGATAAATCTGTGGTTTATTTTGATTGGAATGTGCTTAATGAAGATGCAACTGGTGTTGATTACACAGCGGAGCAATTAATTGATAATGTTATATCCGATGTGAAAAAGAAAAACAGATCTATAGTCCTTATGCATGATGCATCTAATAAGAAGACTACGGTAGATTCCTTACCAGAGCTAATTGAAACCCTTATAGATGGGGGAGCAACTCTTTTACCTTTGGATGAAGATGTAATACCAATACAACAGATAGAATCCAGTTCTATTGAATAAAATATATACATAGGGAGGTATTTTGCAAATGGGCTTTTTTAAGGATTTTAAAGATGATTTGTCACAGGCAGTGAACGAATTATTACCGGAAGATGAACTAAACCAAGAAGATAGTGGGGAACAGATGGTTAACACCTTAGATAATGACATAAATGCTTCTGATGATGCTACTAACAGCGAAAAGATGAATGAATTACTTGATGAATTAGCTAAAGACGATGAACTTGATGAAACATTAGATCAAGAAGACGACCTAGAAGATAATTTACAAGAAAATTTTATTGAGAGTGATGAGGGTGGAAGTATGGACGATAATGTAGATTTAGAATTACTAAACACATTGGATGAAGAGGATTCTAACGATGATGATCTAATAGTGAAAGCGGCATCAGTGGCTAGTGATGATGTTTCTGTTATAACTAAAGGAACAACAATTAACGGTAGTATTTCTACAGAAGGTGCCTTAGATATAATGGGTAAGGTTACTGGAGATGTAGAATGTCTTGGCAAGGTATCAATTACTGGTAAGGTTACTGGTAATGTATCTGCAGCTGAAGTATTTATTAACACAGACCGTTTAGAAGGTGATGTTACAAGTGAAGGAAGTGTTAAAATTGGCCTTGGCACTGTATTAGTTGGTGACATTATTGGAACATCAGGTGTTATAGCTGGTGCAGTAAAGGGTGAGATAGATATTAATGGCCCTATCGTAATTGATTCCACAGCTATTATTAAAGGTAATATTAAAGCAAAATCAGTTCAGATTAATAATGGAGCAATAATCGATGGTTTCTGTTCCTTAACATATTCAGATGTTAATATTGATAATATTTTCGAGTAAATCAATTAAGCCTAGTAAAATCAACATATTTATGGTAGATTATTAGAGGATAAAAAATAGATTTACCATGGAGGCATGTTAACATGAAGTCATTTGACAGAGTACTTTTAAAATTAAGTGGAGAAGCTTTGGCCGGGAATAATAAAACTGGTTTTGATGAAGCAACCTGTATGGCTACTGCCAAGCAAGTAAAGCAATTGGTTGATGCAGGAACTCAGGTAAGTATTGTTATTGGTGGAGGAAACTTCTGGAGAGGTAGAACTAGCGAAACCATAGACAGAACAAAAGCTGATCAAATAGGGATGCTAGCAACAGTTATGAATTGTATATATGTGGCAGATATATTCCGCTATGTAGGTATTAATTCAAGGGTATATACGCCCTTTGCTTGTGGAAGCATGACTGAGTTATTCTCTAAGGATAAGGCTGTAAGCTTTCTTGAGCAGGGAGGGGTTTCATTCCTTGCAGGTGGAACGGGTCATCCTTACTTTTCTACAGATACAGCCACAGTTTTACGTGCCATTGAGCTTGAGTGTGACATTATATTAATGGCTAGAGCAGTGGATGGAGTATATGACAGTGATCCTAAGATCAATGTTAATGCTAAGAAGTTTGATACAATTTTGTTGCAAGATGTACTTGACAGAAAGCTTGGAGTTGTTGACCTAACTGCAACAGTACTAGCACTTGAAAATAAGATGCCAATCTTACTATTTGGTTTATCACAGGAAAATTCAATTGTTGATGCTGCTTCGGGCAAGTCAAATGGAACAATGATTACAGTATAATAATTATATATATAGAGCATAGGAGGGATCGACGTGGATGCTAGATTAAATCAGTTTAGTGAAAAAATGGAAAAATCAGTGGATGCATTGAATGAGAACTACGCTACAATTCGTGCGGGAAGAGCTAATCCCCGTTTACTTGATAAAATTAGAGTGGATTATTACGGTCAACCATCACCCTTACAGAATGTAGCTAATATTTCTGTACCTGAGGCGAGAATTATTCAGATACAACCTTGGGAGAGTAGTTTGATAAAAGAGATAGAGAAGGCAATTATTAATTCTAATATTGGTATTACTCCTAATAATGATGGTAAGGTTGTACGTCTTGTTTTCCCAGAATTAACTGAGGAAAGAAGAAAGGAACTTGTTAAGGAAGTTAAGAAAAGTGCAGAAAATACTAAGGTAGCAATTCGTAACATTAGAAGAGATGCCAATGATTTATTTAAGAAGATGAATAAAGCAAGTGAGATTTCTGAAGACGAGCAGAAGAATCTTGAAACCGAGGTACAGGAGCTCACAGATAAGTTTATTGATAAAATTGATAAAATAATGGAAGAGAAGTCAAAAGAAATTCTAACAGTGTGATTTAGCTGACTCAAAGGGTGAAGGTGTAAACCGGTTGCCTTTTGAGTCATAGTGTATTTAGGAGCGAAACAATGGATAGTACTGAATTAATGATACCAAATCATATAGCTATTATATTAGATGGCAATGGAAGGTGGGCCAAAAAAAGAGGTATGCCTAGAAATTATGGTCATACCCAAGGAAGTAAAGCGGTAGAGCAAATCTGTGAGGATGCCTACAAGATAGGTGTAAAATATCTAACTGTATATGCTTTTTCCACTGAAAACTGGAAAAGACCTAAGGAAGAAGTTGAAGCAATTATGAAACTTCTTAGAAGTTACCTTAAAACCAGCATAAAGACCAGTGAAAAAAACAATATGAAGGTAAGAGTAATAGGAGATAAGTCTAAACTCTCCCAGGATATACAAGATAGTATAATGAAGCTTGAGGAATCCTCTAAGAAGAATACTGGACTTAATCTTCAGGTGGCTATTAATTATGGAGGAAGAGATGAGCTAGTCAGAGCTATTAAGTCTATATCCCTCCAAGTAAAAGACCATACAATAGATCTTAATGATATTGATGAAACCTTTTTAGAAGATTATATAGATACAAGGGGTATTCCAGATCCGGATTTACTGATAAGAACTAGTGGAGAGACCCGTTTATCCAATTTTATGCTTTGGCAGATGGCATATACTGAGTTTTACTTTACTGATGTTTTATGGCCAGACTTTAATAAAGTTGAACTTATGAAAGCAATAGAGTATTATAATAGCAGAACAAGAAAATATGGTTCTGTACTTTAATTAATATAATGTGGAGGCAAATAATGTTTAAGACAAGGTTAATTAGTGGGATAATTCTTTTAGCAATTACAATTCTTTTTGTAGCTTTAGGAGGAAATGTCCTCTTTGCTTCCTTATTAATTATTTCTTTAATAGGTATGATGGAATTGTACCGTGTTATCAAAGTTCATAATAAGATGGCAGGTATAGTAGGATATTTGGTAGCCATTATATATTATGTATTGTTATACATGGGTAAGACAGAGTATTTGATGATGACAGTAGTCCTTTTTATGATGACTTTATTAATAATCATGGTATTTCAATTTCCCTATTATAAAATTGATAATATGACCCTGGTATTTTTTGGACTCTTCTATGTCACCGTATTATTATCATATATATACAGGATTCGAATATTGCCAGATGGTGGAGTTATCGTATGGCTAATATTTATAGGAGCTTGGGGATCTGATACCTTTGCATATTGTACTGGCATGTTATTTGGCAAGCACAAGCTAGCACCAAAGCTTAGCCCTAAAAAGTCCATTGAGGGAAGCATAGGTGGTATAATTGGTGCTGCTATTCTTGGATTGTTATTTGCAATAATATTTGATAATAGAATTACAGATGTTGAAAACCCACAATTAGTATTTGCAATTATAGGAGCTGCATCAAGCATAATATCTCAGTTAGGAGATCTGGCAGCATCCGCAATTAAGAGAAATTATGATTTTAAAGACTATGGAAATTTGATACCCGGTCATGGTGGTATATTAGATAGATTTGACAGCATACTGTTTACTGCACCAATCGTGTATTACCTAGCAGTTATTCTGTAAGAGACTAGGTAACATGAAAATCAGAGACTTTCATGGAGAAAGTTTGCTGGACAATGTAAATTAGATTATGGCAGATGAAAGAATGGTTATTATTATGAAGAATATCTCTTTACTGGGTTCCACAGGTTCAATTGGAACTCAAACCTTAGATATTGTTAGAGAACATAACGAACTTAAGATCACTGCACTAGCTGCAGGGAGTAATATAGAATTATTAGAAAAACAGGTTAGGGAATTTAGCCCCAACCTTGTTTGTGTTTATAATGAAGAGAAGGCTTTAGAGCTTAAAGAGAACATCAAAGACCTTTCTACCATTGTAGTATCTGGTATGGAAGGCTTAATTGCATGTGCAGCTGAAGCAGAAGCAAATACTGTAGTAACTGCCATGGTAGGTATGATTGGTATTCTTCCTACTATTGAAGCTATAAAAGCTGGTAAAAATATTGCCTTGGCGAACAAAGAGACACTAGTAACCGCCGGGCATATTATAATGCCCTTAATTAAAGAAAAGGGAGTTTCATTGCTTCCAGTGGACAGCGAACATTCCGCCATATTTCAATCCCTTCAGGGGGAGAATATTAAGGAGGCCCATAAAATAATATTAACAGCCTCTGGTGGTCCATTTAGAGGTAAGAAGCTAGAAGACTTAGCTAATGTGAAGGTTAAGGATGCCTTAAATCATCCTAATTGGTCCATGGGGCACAAGATTACAATTGATTCAGCCACTATGGTTAACAAAGGGCTAGAGGTAATGGAAGCAGCCTGGTTATTTGATATGTCAGTGGATGATATTGAGGTTGTGGTTCATCCCCAGAGCATAATTCATTCCATGGTTGAGTATATAGATGGTAGTGTCATAGCTCAATTAGGGGCTCCAGATATGAAACTGCCAATTCAATATGCCCTTTTTTACCCTAATAGATTACAAATGGACAATAGTAAAAAACTTGATTTTAAAGTAATAAAGCAGCTTACATTTGAAGAGCCAGATATGGAAACCTTCTATGGGCTTAAGCTAGCCTATGAGGCTGGAAGAATAGGTGGAAGTATGCCAACGGTTTATAATGCAGCTAACGAATGGGCAGTGGCAGCTTTTCTAAATAATGAAATTTCTTTTACTCATATTCCTGAAATTATTAGTGAGGCAATGGGTTATCATAAATTAATAGATAGTCCAACTTTAAATGAAATACTAACAACGGAGCAAGAAACATATAATTTTGTAAAAGAGTTAAAAGTCGCTAGTCGGAAAACTTATAGGTTGAAATAATATATAGGATAAATAATATTCTGACCTTCCAGAATATTATTTTCGTATATATTATATGGATTATGTGTTTTACGACTATCTGAAATGACAAAGGAAAGGAAATAACATATGAATATAGCAGTTGCGATATTAATAGTAGGTTTTATTATATTTATACATGAGCTTGGGCATTTCCTATTAGCTAAAGCTAATGGAGTTACGGTTACGGAATTCTCCATAGGAATGGGGCCAAGAATAGTAAGCTTTGAAAAAAAAGGAACAAGATATTCATTAAAAATATTACCTCTTGGTGGCTCCTGTATGATGCTAGGAGAGGACGAAGCTATTAATGATGAAGGATCCTTTAACAGTAAAGGAGTATGGGCAAGGTTTTCAATCATAGTTGCCGGTGCAGTATTTAACTTTATACTAGCCCTTTTTTTATCCTTAATAGTTATAAGTGCCAGCGGAGCAGATATACCAAAGCTAACTGCTGTAGATGAGGGGTCACCAGCAGCCGAAGCGGGTCTTCAAAAAGGAGATATTATTACAGAGGTTGACGGTCAAACTATTAATTTTAGCCGTGAGTTGGTGTATCATTTTTACTTTGATCCTATGACTGAGAAGTCTGTAGAGGTTTCATACCTTAGGGATGGTAAAGAGTATGAGGTTAGTATGGCACCTTACCAGGTTACTAGATATCTTCTGGGATGCATCTACGCTCCTGCAGAGAATGAACCTGCTAAGCTTCTTGAAATTAGTACTGGGTATCCATTAGAAAGGGCAGGACTTGTTGTTGGAGATATAATAATTGGAATTGATGGAACTGTAATAAACTCAGGTAAAGAGCTTTCTGACTATCTTGATGCTAATCCTATGACTGGTGAAGCTATGAATATTACCTATAGCCATGAGGGGATTGTAAATACAGTCACGATTGTTCCTGAATTATATACTAGTGGATATCAGCTTGGATGGGTTTATTCCTTTGCTTCTGAGAAGCTATCCCCACTAAATGTGATTAATTACAGCTTTAAAGAGCTTAAGTTTAATATAGTTAATACTGTTAAGAGCGTAGCTCATATTTTTACTGGTAAGGTTAGCATGAAGGAAATATCAGGGCCTGTTGGTATTGTTAACATGGTTGGAGATGTGGTTGAACAGACTAGTGAATATGGTATAGGAACTACATTACTTTCCCTAGCTCAATTTACTATTCTAATTAGTGCAAACTTAGGCGTTATGAATCTATTACCAATTCCTGCACTTGATGGTGGGAGATTAGTATTTATTATAATAGAAGGAATTCGTAGAAAACCCATATCTAAGGATAAGGAAGCTATGGTTCATCTAATTGGTATGGCTGCATTGATGCTTTTTATGGTGTTTATCTTGTTTAATGATATTAGAAATATTTTTGGATAATACATGATCTTGCTTCATTAGATTAGACCTTCATATGATAAGTTTTCTTTATGTAAGAAAGGTGGCGTTACTATGTATCGTGATAATACAAAGGTTATTAGGATTGGAGATAGGGTGATAGGTGGAGGAAATCCTATACTTATACAATCCATGACCAATACAAAAACTGAGAATCTTAAAGCTACTCTGGAGCAGATACATGGTCTTGAGAAAGTGGGATGTGATATTATTCGCTGTACAGTACCGAGCAAAGAAGCTGCAGCTGTATTTGGAGAGATCAAGAAAAATATAAGTATTCCCTTAGTGGCTGATATTCATTTTGATTATAGACTTGCTATAGCAGCTATGGAAAACGGAGCGGATAAAATCCGTATCAATCCAGGTAATATTGGAGGAGAAGAGAAACTTAAAGCGGTTGTAAATGTTGCGAAGGAGCGAAGGGTTCCTATTAGAGTTGGAGTTAATAGTGGCTCCTTAGAGAAGAATCTTATTGAGAAATATGGTAGGGTCACTGCTGAGGGTCTAGTGGAAAGTGCCCTAGATAAAGTTAGAATGATAGAAGAGATGGATTATGATCAGATTGTTATAAGTATAAAATCATCGGATGTTCTTATGAGTATAAAAGCCCATGAGCTAATTGCTAAGCAGTCTAACTATCCATTGCATGTAGGAATAACAGAGTCTGGAACAATACATGGTGGTAATATCAAATCTGCTGTTGGACTTGGGGTCATCTTAAATCAGGGAATAGGTGATACTATTCGTGTTTCCTTAACAGGTGATCCCCTAGAAGAGATAAAGTCTGCAAAGCTTATATTAAAAACCCTCGGTCTTAGAAAGGGTGGAATTGAAGTTGTGTCTTGCCCTACCTGTGGCAGAACCCAGATTGACCTAATCAAGTTAGCAACTGAGGTGGAGGAAATGGTTCAGGACTATGATCTTGACATTAAGCTAGCTGTTATGGGATGTGCTGTTAATGGACCTGGTGAAGCTAGGGAAGCAGATATAGGTATTGCTGGAGGACGTGGAGAAGGTTTACTAATTAAAAAAGGGGAAATCATTCGTAAGGTACCTGAGTCAGAGCTTCTAGCAGTATTAAAGGAAGAACTGGACAACTGGAAGTAACAAATCATAGAAAACATATAGATAAAAGTTGGCAGGAGGAAGAACATGTTATTTTTTGAAGCATTTGATAAATTGACAGTGGACGGGGAGAGTAGGAATCTCTTTGAAGAAGTTGAAGTGTTAAAGGTTATTGCTTCAAAGTCTACTAAAGATCTATATATTTGCATCAAAAGTAATCATTTGATTTTCCACAAGAACATAAAAAAGATGGAAGATCTGCTGAATAAGCAGGTCTTTTCAAGTATTGGTAGCAAAGCCTTTATCAAACCACAGTTTGAGCTATCTGCTCAATATAATTTCTCCAATCTTTATCCTATCTATAGGGAAAGTCTTATGGAGGAGTTAAAAGAAAAAAGTATTATTTCCTATAATATTCTTTCTAATGCAAAGATTGAAATTGAGGATATGACCCTGAAGATTAGCACAACTGAAAACTGCATTACTGAAGGTAAATCTACAAAGCTTAAAGATTTTATTGAGACCGTTTTTCAAGAAAGGTTTAGCTATAACGTACTTGTTTCATTTAATTATACTAAGCCTAAGGAGTCTAAGAAGCTTAAGGCTCATATACCAAACAGGGTAAAGGCTGCTCCACATAATATTAAAGAGAACAAGCCAGCTAATGGAATAAGCACTACTCTTAGTGAGAATAACACAATACATAAGGAAAAATCTTTAGAAGGTAAGGCTAGCCCTAAAAAGAGTGTATATGAAAAGGCCAAGAAAAGCTATCGGAAGACTCCTAAGGATCCCAATACAGTATACGGTCGAAGCTTCGAAGGCAATAGTATGCCTATCTGTGATATTCTAGCTGAGATAGGAGAGGTGATTATCCGTGGAAAGCTTGTAAATCCCGAAACCAGACCAATTCGTAATGAAAAGACAATTCTTAGCTTTGTACTGACTGACTTTACTGATTCAATAAAGGTTAAGATCTTTTTAAGAAATGATGAGGTAGAGGATGTAACTGATGAGTTAAAGGCTGGGAATTTCTATCTGCTTAAGGGTATAGCACAGATGGACACATTTGACAGAGATATTACCATTGGCTCAGTAGTTGGGATTAAGAAAATACCGGATTTCACTATTAGCCGTAGAGACGATGCACCTGTTAAAAGAGTGGAGCTCC
>DUNS01000146.1 GCA_012839235.1 Clostridiales bacterium | reverse complement strand
CCAATTGAAATAGTTATCGATGTAATTATAGCTATTATAATTATAGTATTATTTCCTTTATTATACTTAGGGATGAAACAAGATACATTAACACAGACCATAGTTGAAATAGAGACTGATGAATTTGTTCAAGAAGTCAGAGGTAAGGGATATATAGATAAAAATTTGTATGAAGAATATATTAAGAAATTATCTGCCACTGGAATATTATATGATGTTTCTTTGGAACATACTCATAATAGTCTAGAACCTGAATATAGATTTCGCACTAAAGAAGAAGTATTAGAAGAACAAAAGAATTCATATACAGGTACTAATGAATATCACTACCTGCCAATATCAACTGATATTCCTCATATAGAAGATCCCATTGATAATAGTGGTAACTTAAACTCAGAGACAAATGAAAGTGTAATGGCAAGTGCTACCGATGATCCGGCAGATCCTAACCATATACATGATGAAGGCTGCTATAGTGGACATAAACATATAGGGAATAATGGCTACATCCATAAGCATACCCATGTATCAGGTAAAGCATGTCGTAGGTATATCCAAAGTATTCATTATGATGTTCGGTGTAGAGCATGTGGAGTTGAATATAGCACCTGTGCAGCTTGGTATTACTTAGATGATGGCAAGCTTGTAACAGCATGGACTGATCTATCTGGGATTAAAAACTGTTATGATTGCAATAGAACTAGCTTGGTTACAACTAAGCATGACAGCTATGGCTATGCCTGTGACTATGAGGAAGATTTTGATGGAGATGGCTATAATGATGATGTTCCAGTAGGAGAGGAAAGAGAATATCATAAGAGCACTCCATTAGCACCGGAAGATGGCTACTTTCTCTTGAAAGATGGTTGCTATCTATGGCATAGATCATGGACATTTAATCAACTTAGAGAAAAATATAAGTATGATGATGATAATGAAGATTTAAAAGCTTTTAGAAAATTAACAGAAGCTAACTTTCAAAATATATGTACTGTACCACTTATCTATAATATTGGACTAGCATACGTAGAAAACGCAAATAGGGGTTTACCACCAACATCATATGTTACATATAAGGCCTTTCTAGATGGTAACATATTAAAATTCAGCTTTGAAGGCTATAAAATAAGCGGTCAGTCATATAAAAGCGATAATCCAGGTTTTCCTGAAGTATTAAGTAAGAATGAATTTATAAATATGAGTTCGACTAATAATGCTATAAGAGATTTTTTTGTAAAGTATATAGATCATAATATGAATATATCCAGCCAAGGTCGTGCAGTATCCTTATCATCATCTATATTAACAATATGCCCCCATCCCAGATCAAATTCTTTAAGAGCTATACCTATATGTGGTTATGAAGAGGATGGAACCGTGGATTGTGATAAAATCATAGTAAGTATTATTCCTACACATGAAGTTCAAACTATATATATAAATGATCCATTAATAACTACTGCTCGTGCTACTTATAAGGATGGTTCTAAAAAAACTATCCTTTGCACAACAGATTTTGATACATCAAAGGTTGTTACTAACAAACAGGCTACTCTTACATATAATTATGAAATCGATGGAGTGGCAAAGACAATACAAACCACAATAACCGTATCAACAATTTTAAGAAATAAAACATGTCACAATGGACATGTATATAATCTTAATAGTGATAATACTGATCCAGGATGTCCATTCTGTAGGGGCTATCTGCAAAGCTTAGTTGTTTACTATCCATCATCAGGAAGCATAACAATATATAAGGGAACAACACTTAAAGAAAATGAAGTGACTTTACTTGCTACATATATGGATGGACGACAAGAATATTTAAAGACAGAATATGTTGACAATCTTGATAAAGATTATATAGGAACCCAGACAGCCACCCTTAGTTATAAGGGGTTATATACTAGCTTATCAGTTACAATAAAGCGTAATCTAAAGCTTTGCCCCATATGTAATAGATACTATGAGCTTTACCCAGATAATAGTGATCCAGGATGTCCCTTTTGTGCAGCTCGAACACCGATATTTACTGGTAATGTATTGGAGTACGACAATAAATATTATGAAAGGGATATATTAAAAGAAATATATAATGGTAAAGGAGTATATTATTTTTCTGACAAAGATTATTTATTAATGAGGGTAAAGAATCGAACTAATGGATGGGGTAGAGGACTAATTAAAAATATATTCAAGAGCTTAGGAAATGAATATATCAATGTAGTAGATGGGGGCTATATAAGAGAAGAGGTAGAAAAATAAAGATATGAAAATATTATACCTTAGTGAAGGAAGGGATAAAAATTAAACTTTATCATTTCACTATATCATTTATTTTAATAGCAATTACATTTTTAATTATAACTGATATTAGAACTAACAATTTAAATGCAGTTGTTAATAATAAGAAAGAAATTGATAGATATATAGACACAGCTATTGATGATGCAGTTATAAGGCTAATTGAAGTAGGAGAAAATAATATGATTAGTATTAACAAGGAAAAGGCCATTGAAAGCTTTATGACATCACTTTATTCATCCTTTAATATACTGTCTAATCAAGATAAACAAAAGGAACTATCCTTATACATACCAGTAATTGTTGTAACCCTAGAGGATGGATATTATATATATTATTATGATGAATATAAGGATGCAGATCAACATACCTATGCTATTGCCAGATGGTCAGAAAAGCTTCCATATTACTATGAAGATGAGCATTTTATATATGGGTTTACACTTGGTGATAATATATCAATACTTGATAAAAGTGGATTACTTGATGGAAGTGGAAAACAAAAGGTATATGAAATGAATTTTAATGAAATGAGGGAAAACTATTCTAGTGTCATTTCTTCACCTGATCACTTTCTACTTAATAATGAAAAGTTTAATACAGTTCGAAAGACTATAATTGCTGATTTGATTGAAAGCACAATGGCATATTATACAAGCCATCATAATAAGATTGCATCGAATTATGGGATTACATATAATTTTAGCCTACCACCAATAAGTAATAATGAGTGGATGCCTTATTTAGATGATTGGGGGATATTTATTGTATTTCAAGGCTATCCATATGGCAATGAAGCAGGAGAGGTATATAACAGATTTGCATCTGCAGGTGCCAAAATATCAAAAGACAAACTTTACTATATAGAACAGGTGGATTGGCATCTAGTATATCATAGAGCTAGTTGTACTAAAGTTAATGAAGAAAGCATTCTTTATAGCACAGAACCATACCTAACAATAGGTGAATGTGTTAGAGAAGGTGCTTATGCCTGCCCTGAATGTAATACAACTGGAATAAGTGTGCCTGAATATTCAGTTCATTGAAATATTAAACCTCGTCACATATCTGAAAAACTAGATATATCTAGATAATAATGGATAATATGACTAAATGTGATTGCGAGCCAAGGGAATTAATGGTAATGTATAATATATAGTTAGAAAAAACTTACATTATGGAGGGTGAAGTAAATGACTGGGAGAAGAGCAAAGAAAGGATCACTCATAGTTACAATACTTGCAGTTATAAGCCTGTTTACATTAACAAAGTCTGTGGAAACATCTGCAGCAACTAAATACATTAAGCCAGAAGAGTTTATTGAATCTATAGTCAAAGAGCTGAATATTCCAGTTGATAATGATTCATATGTTGATGCGGCTATAAATGTTGGAATTGTTAAAGAAGATGATAATTTTTCGTCAGATCTCACCAGGGCAGATGTAGCTGTATTATTAAATCGAGCTGACGAATATCTCTATGGTGATACCCTTGATCAGGATCTCGTTACATTAGCTTTAGAAAAGAGAATTTCAGACATTAACAGTATTGATAAAGATAAACGTGTTGATGTTGTAAAGTGCTACTTAAAAGGCTTTATAAAGGGATATAGCAACGGTGATTACTCTACTGATAGGGAGTTTAGAGGAGATAAAAAAATCTCTCGCAAGGGTGCTTTAGATACTATTAAGATGTTAAAAGATAAGTCTCTTAGAGCAAAGATAAGTCCAGATGGTCAGCTGATAAGAACTACAAATCTTCCTAAAAACGCAGATTTATTTCCTTATATACTTGCTAGTTATCCTAATAAGTATTATGAATGGGAGCTTAAATATCAGACAATAGCAAGGCTTAATAAGGATAAGAAATTAACCAATTTGGTTGATTTTGCACCACCTAAAGATGTTGGGAATATACGTGATTACGAAGACTTTTCATTGATAAAGAATGAGCACATAAATGAGTGGGTAGATAAAGCAAAAAAACATTTAGAACTTGTATTTAATGTTGATTATCGCACCATTGGTGAT
>DUNS01000015.1 GCA_012839235.1 Clostridiales bacterium | reverse complement strand
GACCATAAGATCAATGAAAAGAGTCTTAGATATCTTAGTGCCCTCCAACAAGATAAAACGGGCATTTCAGAGATTAGCTCTACTGATGACGGGTAATAATCGTAAACTGTCAGGGCTAGTGCTTCGGATTAAACCAATTGAATTATGCAAGGAAAGTAATCTGGCATTAGAGAAGATATATAATGATACTATTATAACTACAGCTAGAATGATCACTAAATTTTATGAAGGATTAGAGGAGGATGATTATCTAAGCCCTAGATTTTCGAGAACATTTAAATAATATTATTGAAATAAAGATGGTTCAGCATTTTTGTGCTGAACCATCTTTATTTTGCATAATTTTATTATTAAGTCTCCGTAAAAGTTTGGAGAATGTTTGCGAAGTTTTAGTGTGCCGTGGCAACAATTTATAAAATGAAATAAGAATGTATAAAAGTATTGAAATAAACTTGATATATATGGTATACTATCTTTGGATTCTCATAATTTTATGGGACTTGCCTATTATTCAAGCAATAATAGGTGATAATTAGATGGTATTAATATGATATGGAGGAATTTATTAATGGAAGACATTGACCCTGACGTCAATAGTATCGCATCGCAGATAATAATATTAGTATTATTAACCCTGATTAACGCATTTTTCGCATGTGCAGAAATGGCTATGGTATCTGTTAACAAAAGTAAGATTAAGAGATTAGCAGAAGAGGGAAAGAAAAGTGCAATACTAGTTCAGAGCTTTTTAGAAGAACCAACGAAATTCTTATCTACTATACAGGTAGCTATTACCCTGGCAGGCTTTTTCTCTAGTGCATCTGCTGCAACTGGACTATCAGAGCCATTTGGGATCTGGTTGAGTAATATGAACATACCATATAGTAGACAGATATCCTTTGTTTCTGTAACCTTAATTCTAGCATTCTTTACCTTGGTATTTGGTGAATTGGTACCTAAGAGAATAGCTTTACAAAAGCCAGAAACAATCAGTATGTTTTGCGTAAGGCCGGTTAGCGGAGTATCTAAAGTAGCTTATCCATTTATCAAGCTATTGACATTCGCTACCAATCTTGTTACAAAGCCCTTTGGAATTACTGAAGGTAGTACTGAGGAAATATTGTCAAGAGAAGAAATTAAATCTTTGGTTCGAGAAGGACAAGTCCATGGTGTTCTCGATGAAAAAGAACAAGAAATGATTAATTCGGTTATAGAATTCGTGGGCAAGACAGCAAGGGAAATAATGACCCCAAGGATTAATGTATTTGCTATAGATATATCTGAACCTAAGGAAAAATATATTGATGAACTAATTAATGCTAAGTACACAAGAATTCCCGTTTATGATGAGGAAATCGACAATGTTATAGGAATTATTTTCATTAAAGATTTCTTAAAGCAAGCCCTTAAGGGTATTGATAAGGTGGATATTAGATCAATCCTTAGAAAGCCTTACCTAGTTCCTGAAAGCAAGAATATTAATGATTTATTTAAAGAGCTTCAGCAATCTAAGAAGCAGATAGCGGTATTGATTGATGAATACGGTGGCTTTTCAGGAATTGTCACTATGGAAGACTTAGTAGAAGAGGTTATGGGAGACATTGAGGATGAGTATGATCCAGTGTCTTATAAAATAAAGAAGATCGATGACTCAACATATTTGGTAGATGGGTTGATAACAATCGATGAATTAAACAATCGACTAGATCTAGATATTTCATCAGAAAATTACGACACACTGTCAGGCTTCTTAATTGATAATCTAGGAGCCATACCACAAGAAGAGGATGATCCTACTATAGAGATTGATCACCTAGTGTTTAAACTAGAAAGTATGAAACATAAAAGAATTGATAAGGTTAAGCTTTATATAGGAAAAGAAGAGGAGTAATTACTTCCTCTTCTTTTTAAGTGCGCCCAGCATGGGCGCAATCTAAGGGGTTAAAGTCCCTAGTCTGCCCTAGTAGTGGGAAAGACATAGCTGAACACCAAGGGTGTCCATCGTGAGATGGAAT
>DUNS01000145.1 GCA_012839235.1 Clostridiales bacterium | reverse complement strand
TGGGTGATGTTGTCTATCTGCCGTTTGTCTGCTAGGAAGTGGAGCTTGTTGCCAGTGTCCACCAGGTAGAAGCTTTCATCATAGGGTAGGAAGGATACCTGATGTGTGGTATTGCCCTCAGCTTCAATATTATATGATATGGTGAGGTAAGGTTTTAGATTGTCGTCTAGATTAGCATCCTCTTTTAATTCAGCATCATACTTTGCTCCTATCATATCCTGATATACTTTCTTGAAGCGTCCCTCTTCAATCTCTTTATTGTTAATATAATATGTTACTCTTACTTCCTCTTCACCATCCTCATTGGCGGTGTTTGCCCGTTTTATCTCCATCCTGTAGGCTCTTCCATCAATACCTATATCAATGCTATTAACAGTGTCTATATTAGGTATAAGAATAAAGGAACTAAGTAGATCAAAGGGGGAGTGGTTAATCATCTTCTCAACCAATGTGGCTCTCATTGTATATACATAATCTGAGCCCTCTCTTTTGACATAATAATTGCTCTCGTCTGCCTTATCACCTATATAGAGTTTATATTCCTTATTGTCATAAGTGACCTTTTCTTTTATTTCCTCACCGGTACTAGGGTCTATCTCCGGTTCATCAAGAGCCTCTGTATGAGTTTCTAAATACCGAACATATACAGAAGCGACAGGGTTATCCAATCCATATTGACCAAAGCTATCACCACTGTAGTCTACGCAAGCCTGAAAGCTAAAGTCAGAGTAATCTCTCTGTAGATCCGTAACCTTAGATGGATCTGCTGCATAAACCCCATCGTAGGGCTTTATAATCACCCAATTAGAAATACTTGAGTTAATATGGTTATACTTATTATCATTATTCATAACAAGTTCAAAATCATCTTCATCCCTATTAATCACCTGAATATGTTCAATATTCTCTGCATTTATTTCTGGCTTACTTTCAACTGCTGTAAAATCAATATCACTATATTCTAATCCTGAACCATAGGTTGGGTTTAGAAGATACACCTTATTTTCCTCATTAACCATGCCATAGTTTCCACTTATTCCAGTGGATTTATCTCCTATCTTTAAGGTCAGGCTAGTCTGATCCTCCATAGTAAGCTTTAGATAAGCCCTAGGATTATCCAGACCATACTCACTTAGATTATCTCCATCCTCACTAACAAGCCTTCTGGCATTGATTGTTTTAACCAAATTAACAAGATTCTCTACATAGCTTTGATTTATTGGTCTCCCTGGCTCTTCCTCTGATATCCATAGGTTATCTTCTAGTGTTAAGATAATGTCTGCATCCTTTCCAATATAATGGACAGAATTAACTTTATCAGTATCAATAGTAGCAACAGTGATATTTTCCTCTGTAGAGGAATTTTTGTCATCTGTTTCTTCAGGAAATCCCTTTTTATTATATGCATAATACACAACAATCAAAACTGCCAATACCATAAGAAGGGAAACCATTGTAAAAGAATTTCTTTTCCTCTTACCTGACACTATCTTCTCCTCCTTTTAACACTTACCACTATACCTGTTACTAGGATTCCAAGAGGGAGGACAACCACCACTAAAGCTCCCCAGAGAATACCTTGCTGCTGGGTAATATATATATATTCTGGTCCTATGCTTTTTGAAGGTATGGTTATTACCTCTGCCTCTCCAGCCATGTAACTTATTGTTCCAGATAACAATCTACCATTACCATATCCGTCAATCATGCTATCATCAAATATTGTTTCTGCCGAGAATATAGCCATATTGGAAGTCACACTATCAAATGTATCAGAAGCAAGAATTCCTATGGCAAATGGCCCCTGAATATCTCCCTCATCCTTTGACAGGGTATCTGAATATATATCCTGCTTTGCATATGCCCTATCAGAAGTTTGCAACAATGGTTCTATTGACAAGGAACTTCTCTTAGTTTCGACTTCAACAAGACCAGTAGATACGGGACTTAATACAAATACCTTATTATCAATTACTGGCTTTGTAATACTATGATTAATAACATCAGGAACTAAAAAGTGAGGATAGTTTGGAAGATGCATATTAGAATCTCCTTCAATTACAATTCCATCTGTCACTTCTATGCCATAATATTCAATAAGAGATTTATAATTTGCAAAGTCCTGGGACTTATAATCCAAGGTTAGTATAGCATTACCTCCGGAGGCCATATAATCCTTGATCATACTAATCTCATCTTCAGAAAAGTCTGAGGAAGGAGTATTAATAAGTAAGATCCCACAATCCTCAGGTACCATGTCCATAGTAAGAGTAGTAAGACTCTTAACCTCCACATTCATTCTCTCCATTAAGGAATTAAAGCCTTCACCTAATTCCTTTTCCCCATGACCTTCAACCACATAGATTGTCGGTAGTTCCTCACTTGTCACGAATTGAAGGGCTGATGTTAATTCCCCCTCTACATCAAGTCCTGTGATTGAAGAACTCATAGTATTATAGTCAAATTGTGAAACTATTAGTTCGCTATAATCCAGGTATTTGGCCCTTCCATTATCATCATTAACCACTATAAAGCTATTCTGGCGTATTTCATCATCAACGTACTGAGAGGCGAACTTAGGATATAGAATAGGATCCTTGTGGGCAAATGTTATATAATCAGAGCGCTTATCATATTCTTCTGCTATTCTTTGAAAATCAGGATCAACGGTTCCTGTCTCAGCTAACAAATATATTGTAACCTTCTGCTCAATATTATTAATTAATTTAATAGTATCCTGAGATAAGGTATATAACTTTTTAGATGTCAAGTCATGCTGAAATCCCATCTGAGAGATAATCATATTAATAACTATTACAATAACAATAACTATGGCTGAGACAGCAGTTACATATGCACCACTACGAAACTTCCTGCCAGAGAAAGATTCTTTTATATTAGAGATGAAATTTTTATTATTCTTTACTTCATTACTGTTCATATTATCGTTCACGATATCCTTCTCCTTTCCTTAGCTCCATCTTCTCTTTTTGATTGCCTGAATAGATAAAAAATTAAATATAAAGATTATACTTAAGTAGTATATAATTCCTGATATGTCAAGGATACCCACACTAAAGGTATCAAATCTAGAAATCACTGATATCCACTCAAAGGCCTTAATCAAGGACCCATCAAATAATGTAGGCTTTACTAGATAAACACCCAGCAACCCACCGATTCCTATCACAGCGGTTACTATTGAAACCGTTAAATTATGCATCATTTTATAAAGTAGCAGACATATAATAATAACCATTACTGAGAATACAATCAGAGCAGTTTTATTGTCTGTTGGAAATATACTTGCAATACCCTTCATAAGGACTGTGAATAAGAATACAATAAATGAAATAACTGCTGCCACCACCTGGCTTTCCGTTAAAGATGAGATAAATAATCCCATTGCAAGATAAGCTCCTCCTAATAGAGCAAATCCCAATATACTTCCATATGATGAACCATAGGGTATACTACCATACAGTGACATTATGAGTGGGTATGTGCATACAATTGCCATAACTATAAGAAATATAGTAAGCACTGCGAAAAATTTACCCAATACTATGGAACTAGCAGATAGGGGAGAGGTTAATAGTAATTGATCGGTCTTTTGTTTTTTCTCCTCTGACATAAGCCTCATGGTAAGAAGGGGAATCAAAAGAACAAATATAAAAGTTACAGCCCCTAAGCTATATTCAAAGTTGGCTAAGCCAAAAAACAGATTATATATCATAAAATAAATGCCTATTATAACTAGGAAGAAGGCAATGAATACATACCCTATCATAGAGGTAAAGTAGTTACGTAATTCCTTTTTATAAATCCCTAACATCTTCATCTACCTCCTCTTCACTTGCTATTGTTTCAGGGATTTCCTCTTCATCAATACTGTCTTCTTCTAATATTTCTTCATTAGTAACCTTCAGGAATATATCCTCTAGTGACATTCGTATGGATTGCATCTCAAGAATCGGTGTCTTAGCTTCTACCATGGAATAGAATACCTCTTCCCTAATATCTTCGTTAGCATTACAATGTAGAGTTAGATTAACAACCCCCTCTTCATAGGAATGATTTTCTCTTATATCATTAATTCTATCTATTTTCTTAAGTGCTTCTAATACAGGCTCAGTTTCACCCTTAACAGAAATCTTTAATCCCCCCGTAGAGCCTAGGTGATTGCTAAGATTCTCTGGCTTATCTTGAAGGATTAATCTACCTTTATCAATTATTAATACTTGATCACATACTGCACTTACTTCCTGCATAATATGGGAGCTAAGTATTATAGTATGATTTTTGCTTAATTCCTTAATCAGCTCTCTGATTTCAATAATCTGCTTAGGATCAAGACCAACAGTAGGTTCATCAAGAATTATAACCTCTGGATATCCCATAATTGCCTGAGCAAGTCCTACTCTTTGCTTATATCCCTTGGACAAATGCTTTATAAGACGATTAGACATATCTGTAATCTTCGTTGCTTCCATAATGTCTGAAATCATCTCTTTCCTTTCAGACTTCTTAACCTTCTTAATCTCAGCAACAAAATTAAGATATTCCAGCACCGTCATATCTGGATATAAAGGTGGTATCTCAGGAAGATAACCTATCATCTTTTTAACTTCCTCTGGCTCCTCATAGACATCTAGCCCATTAACAGTAACAGTCCCATCAGTTGCAGACATGTAGCCAGTTATAATATTCATTGTTGTAGACTTACCGGCGCCATTAGGTCCAAGAAAGCCTAATATCTGTCCTTGTTCGACAGTAAAGGATAGATGATCAACTGCTATATGATCACCGTAACGTTTTACTAGATTTTTTACCTCAATCAAACCTTACTCCTCCTTATAACAAGTAAGCCTGGATGGCGATTACTTGTCATTTTTATTTATTATCTTTCATCTCTATACCCATAT
>DUNS01000144.1 GCA_012839235.1 Clostridiales bacterium | reverse complement strand
TTCTTACTGCACCATGCTTTTCTTGATAAGCCACTTTCTAAATAATTCTTAACTAAAACTTGCTTTTCTTCCTTTGTTCTATATTTTCTTTTTTCCATTGTCTATACCTCCTAAGAGGTATTATAAAATAACTACTTAAAAACTATAAGGCGTGTTTCCTTTGACGCTTACATAACTGTAATGCAACATTTTTATGAAACATATAAAAACCTTCAATTTATAGTGCCTTAGAAGTGTAATAGCTTGTGTCTCAGGAAAAAACCATCTTTCTAATAAGAATATTAATATCAGAAAGATGGTTTTTATATGGCAATTGCAAATGTGTAACTGATATAATAAAATTTTAAAAGTATCACATGACTTTTTATTTTATACTTTTTATCTTCTCCAATATTCGCTCACATGCTCCACTATCCACATAAGCGAACATCTTACTCCTTAGTTCTATCCTACCTTTTTCAAACTCATCCATCTCCAATGCCCGTATAATCCCATCTTGAAACTCTTCCATGCTATAGGTTCTAAGCTCAGGTATATACTCATCATAATCAAAATAACACTCTCTCGTTTCCCTTGAATACTCTTCCAAATCATATGTAAAAAGTACAGAGGGTCTATTTAATAATAAGAAATCCGTATACACAGAAGAGTAATCTGTTGCTAACATATCGGCAAATTCCAAGATAGTATAGGGGTCCAAATCTGCTGAGGTATTGATTATATTGGAAAACTTGATTTTCTCAAACTCTGACTTTAGCTTTGACTTTGGATGTAATTTAGTAAGAAAAATCAATCTATTATTATATAAAAACTGATTGAAGCTTTGCAAGTCAATAACATCAAAAAACTTTGTTTCAGAAGCTCTAAAGGTGGGCATATAAAGTAATATCTTATAGTTTTTTTCTTTTAACTCATTCAAAGATTTTATAATATCTTTCTCTTCTTCTGTATATAACTGCTTAATCATACAATCCTGAAACAACACATCATTCCTTGGATAGCCATCTACAATAATATGATCCCTTGGTACACGAAAAGCTGAAGCAAAAATATCTCCCATCATTTCTGAAGTTGCTAATACATAGTGAGATGGTTTTTCATCTGTCATTCTTCTTAAAGCAAATCGAAATCTATCCCAATTATTCTTTGGATGTCTAACCTCATCAAACTTATTATCATAGTTGATCTTTTTATTCCCTGTTCCATGCCAAAGATTAATCTTCTTTGCCCCACCTGACAACCAAAATGATATATCCTTTGAGTAATTGTCAAATATGTAATACTTTGATCTTAAGCAATACCATATCCCTTTTATAGATTTATAGTAATAAGCTTCATAGCCATTTTCTACAAGCATTTTAACTATTTCTCTTTTACGTGTTATCCAAATTGGCTGAATCTCATTTTTTTTATGCTGAGATGCATACAAATATAAATATTTGGAATTGTCTGCAAAACGGTTCCCGAAGGAACTCCCAAACAAATAGATTCTTTTGCTTCTAATTGTTATAAAGGAGAACCAGTAAATCGGTAGTATAAATATCTGCATCCAATACTTTATATGTTTCATATCCAGCTCCCATCTATGTAATTTTCTTTACGCATTCCATTTTAATATTGTTTTCCCATATGATTTTCTTATATCATTTTCAAAAGCCTCCTCTATTTGTTGCATATTTGATACTTCTATAACACATGATATAAGCCTCTCTAAGTATTCCACAGTATCTGGATTCTTACATAATATTTCTATTGTCTGTTTAAAATCAAGAAGGCTACTTCTTGAATTTCCTATGAGTACAATGCCTTTCTCTAATAATAAGCGCGTATTGATTCCTACCTCATATTCTGATACCCCCATAATCGATATGGTTCCCTCTGGTTCAATTAAATCAATAATCTGATTAATAGCAGCACCAGAACCACTTCCACCTACAGATTCGAAAGCATGGTCTACTATGATATTATCAGGAATATCATTGATTAAGTAGGTTTCATCTGCAAAAGAAAAATCTAATAACTTTTCCAAATTCTTACCAAATACTATGATTTTTGATTCTAAATATATTTTCTTTAATAATAAAGATGTAATATATCCAAGGTTGCCATCTCCCCATACCCCAATAACTCCCTTACCCACATGAGAATGTTGTTCAAAACGATTAATTGCTTCCATAGCAACTGATATCAGTTCCAGAAAAGCTGCCACATGATTATGAATCGCATCTGGTAATAAAAGAATTCTGTCTACATTTGTTGCTATATATTCCTGTAAGTACCCATCATATCCACTTGAACGGAACTTTGTTCCTTTCATATAATTTTCTGCTATCACTTCGTCAAAATAGGGTGGTAGATTGGGAAGCATTACTACTCTGTCTCCAATCTTAAACTTTCCAGTTCTATCATATACCACTCTGCCAATGGCCTCATGTATGAGTGCCATGGGAAGTTTTTTTTCTAATACCTTGGGGTCTCTTTGTCCCTGATAGTATCTTTGATCTGCATGACAAATGGAAAGGTAGGTTGGCCTTACAATTACTTCTGAATTATGAATATCAATATTCTCATAATCCATTTGAAATTTTCTTGGCGCAACCAAACGATAAATTGTATTAATCATGTTTTTCACCTGCTAACAAAGTCTGTGCAACTCGAACATCAAAAGGATATGTAATCTTAATATTAGAAACTTCTCCCTGAACCAAATACACTTTTTGCCCTTTTAATAATAGTATCTTTGCTGCATCAGTAAGTATTTCTTTTTCTTCTTCACTCAATGACAGGAACATCTCTTTCAATATTGGTGCTTTAAAAGTCTGAGGTGTCTGTCCTTGGTACATATATTTTCTTTCTGGTATATCGGTTATATAATCACCATTATCACTTCTAACAATCGTATCAGAAGCAGGAATTACTGTATCACAGGCTCCATATAGTTTTGCATATTTAATATTCTCCGAAATAATTCTATGGGATACAAAAGGTCTAACAGAATCATGTGTCACTATAATTGTATCCTCGGACAATCCATATCTTTCTTCAACGAAAGCAATGGCGTTCATAATAGTATCGTTTCTTGTTTCCCCACCTTCTATCACACAGATATTAGATGTGCTTTGTATATATTTTTTTATTATATTTTCTGTATGTTTTACCCACGCTTTTGGGCATAATACAATAATCTTTTCTATTTCAGGATGAATATAAAACTTTTCAATTGTATGAATAATAATCGGCTTATTTCCAAGCTCCATATACTGCTTTGGCTTGTCAGAATTGCCCATTCTGTATCCCATACCACCAGCCAATACTATCCCGAATACCTTTGCCCGACTCATTAATATCCTCCATAAATTTAATTTTATTAAACGTCTACGAATACTGCTATTAACTTCTTTACCAATTCTTTAATATTGTTTTTCTCTCGATTGGATCTAATTTTCTTATATCTGGATCATCATAATACGAATCATTTTTAATATGGGTTGTCGAAACCTCTTCAAAAATTGCACCATTAGTTGATGTAAAGGAGTGTTTATCCCCTCTTAATACAGTCTGAATATCTCCTGGTTTCATCAACCTATCTTGCCCATTTATTGTGATGGATAAATCTCCATAAAGAAGTTGAAATGTCTCTTCCTTTATTTTATGCATATGTATAGGGTGTTTTTGTCCCGGCAAAACAATTAGAAGTTTTTTACAATACTCTCGATTAATAATATTAACAATAACCGCACCATACTGTCTAAAATGTTTGACTCCATAATGGTGAGATAGTTCTACCTCAAACTCAGTACCTAATGCTATTCCTGATTCAAATAATATTCCTTTTGCATCGTGTACAACACTTCTTATAAGATTAATATGAGAGGTTGGTTTTTTCTCATATAAGCCACCATTGGCATTATAGTCTTTAGTAGCAATAATTCCATCAATAAATTCACCACTATCCATCTGATCATCATGACATGGCATTGCAAAGAAGACATCTTCGTCTTTAATCTCTTCTCCTTTTTTGATGTCTCTTTTTACATAGACCCCTCGCTTCAAAGAATTTAGAGAATCAAGCTCTTCTTGGCTAATATATTTATCATTTATTTTTTTGCTTCTACACATTTCTATAGCATCTAAGGATGCTTTTACCCACATATCCGCTTGATCTGGATTCATTGAATATGCATTCAGTGTAATCTCATCTGTTGGATATCCTACATGACGCTCTAAGATCTCTGCTCCTTTAGCAATAGCCAACATTGGCACTATATTATCATTAGGATCTTCGTGTCCCGAATATCCAATTGTTACGCCCCTATAACGTATTTGCATCCGTTCAATAAAATCTAATTGCAAATTTTCTTTTGGTGCTGGGTATTCTGCAATACAATGCAATAATGCAAATTCACATCCTTTATGGGTAAAGAAATTGTAAATTTTATCTATATCGGATAGTTTCTTTCCTCCAGTAGATATAATTACTGGCTTCCTGGTAAAGGCTATCTTTGTAAGTAGCGGCCAATCCAGCGAACTACAGCTTGCCACCTTGATAATGTCGATACCGTGGTCTAAACACCACTCTACACCATCCTCATCAAATGGTGTACTCATGGCTATCATTCCTTCATCATGAATAGCATCTACCAGTTCTCTGAAATCCTCATATTCTAATCTTGTTCCCATAAACCTTGGAACATGCTTTATATCCTTGCGGTTGACATAGTCCGGATGAATAAAGGTATCAAGATTTCTATATTGTAACTTAACAGCCGCATGAATGTTGTATTTTCTGGCAATTCTCCCCATGGCCTTTATAATTTTTATCCCATGATCTACACTTCCCTGATGGCTATTAGCCATTTCAAATATAAATAAATCTTTGAATATGTTGTTTGTACTCATATAACTCCTCCTCTGTACACCATTCCTTTTATTTTCATTCCACCTTCTGTTGCATCTATAATCTCAATATCTCTTACATTCTTTATTCTTTCTTCTATCCATTTTCTATATATATTTAGAACTTTCGTTGTCTTTATTGGATTTCCATATATGTCAATTGTTTCAATCAAGTCACTATTATCATTTAAATCTCTCCTTGATGTACCACTGGCATGTACATAATCATCTGTATATGCTAAATCCAGACCTAAAAATATTATTCTCCTACAGTCTAGTCTAATCCCTATATCTAACGCTGTAGTAGCTACTGATCCTCCTGTTTCGTATAGCTGAAAATTATTATCCCTAGCAAAATCTTCTGCCTTGCTATATCCCTTTTGCATGATAATATATTTATCACCTTTATACTTCCTTGCAAACCCTCTATATGCTGTAGATAAAAAGAGCATTGGAACTTTACTTTCTTCTAAGCCCCTTATCTGTGCATATACTCTCTTATTAGCATCTGTTATAATAACATAATTAGGAACAATTCCTTCATTTATTAACTTACGAAAAACCGTTCCTGTTGCCAGTATAATTCCTTTTCCACCTACATCTTTTAATTTCTTAAAATTTTTATCCAATGATGGTCCTGCTGCTATTATGTATAAATCTTTACCTTGAAATTCTTCTTTTAAATCATCTACTGTATAATTAAAATTCCTTATATTGTGCTTAAAATTCCCGTTCAGTAGATGAATTTGGTTTCTCACAGAACTTTGCTGTATGAAGTAACTCTCCAACTCTTCTCTTACTCTATTATTTTTAATATTTCTAACAGAGGGGTGGTGAAGAACAAATTCTTCATTATCTTCTAATTTTGATACTCTATCTATCAACCTTATGTACTTTGGATCGTATATTAATCTAACATTAGGTCTCTTTATTATATCTTTCAAATCTGCAAACATACATGCAAGATTAATTACATTTATGTCACTTTCATATACCTCAATGGTAATATTATCATCTAGGTTTGCTAACTGGCTTATATGATATCCTAAACCCAAACCATAAACTATATACATATCCTTATTTAAATCATACCAAGAATTTGCTAAGATAAAGGCCTCATTCTCTACCCTATGATTACTATGAAGATAATACCTTTCCTCTTCTGTTTCTATTGCAAGAGTTGGCAAGCCTGAAGATGTTGGAACTATAGAATAACCATTACCTAAAAGCTCTGTTGTTTCTTTTAGAGGTTTTAATTCAGATATAAAATCTAGTTTCAATTCAGATATAGCATTGATATTGTCTAGATATTTTTTTTCATCAAATGGTAGACCAAATTGCATTAATATACCTTCTTGAAGTTTGGTTAATAAAGTAATTACATGAATTTCAAATAAATCTACCAAATAAATGTAATCTCTACATTCTTGTGCCTTAAGTAAGCCATTCATTACATTAAGTATATGTTCGGCCTCTATAGGATAAATATTAGTACTTATATATTCTATGTCATCCAACAAATCCTCTATTAAGAGGCTTAATTCACCTGTAATCCCCACCATCAGCCTAAGGGCTGGGTCATAGTTTTGTATTCTAAAGTAATATATAATTTTATCAACTTCTGCTATTAACTTTATATTCTGTTTAAAAATTTTCTCTATACTTTCTTTCATCATTTTCCCATCCAAGTCTTATTAATAAGCTACCTATTCTCTCTACTTCTATACTAGAGCTTATTATATATATCGACATAAACCCCAAATTTATTATAGCAAATTAAAGCCATGACTATAACTAACTTTGCATAAAGTCAACTATAGTAATGGCTTTACATTATTTAAAAATCCTAATAATTTCTTCCATAGATAGCATTTTATCATCTATATAATAATCAGCATTTGGTTTACCAAAATGTAGTTCATGATAGTTTAATCCCCAATTTTTTAATTGTCCTTTAGTCACTTCTCTCCAATCAATACCAGTAACATAACCTCTGGCTGTATGAAGAATAATTTCATTACCAAGATCAAACAACTTATTAATAATTGCAATAATCTCTGTATTGGCCCTAGATTTAGAATAATCATTATTTTCCTCTAACTGAGCAATTACGCCATCAATATCAAAAACGTATCGGTTTTTCCCAGATATAATTTTGGCATATCTTTCAGCCATGATAAAATCTTCTTCTGTGTCTATATCAAAGTTTTGATTTAGCACATATCCATATATTCTTTTCCCGGACATGGAGTGTTCTTTGAGTATGATATCACCTCTGGTTACATCAATGCACGCATTTTGATAGTAGACCTTAGGCAATTCCTGCCTAGGCATATTATAAGCTTCTTTGATTTCAGTTAGGATTGGTGTTAACATCCCTTCTTCATTACGTTTCCACATTTTATATGGTATTTCTGTGGCAAAAGCAATACTTCTTACAGAATCTATTTCTTTATTATTTAATAAAACTTCAATCATCTTGTCTATATCTTCAACATTACGAATTGGATATGTTGGCCTTAACTGAACGACAATATCAGCATGATATCCTTCTTCTTCCTTTAAAAACTTTAAACAGTGATGGAACACATCTATATCTAGGGCTTCATCAGTGGCATACTCATCTGGACGAATGAATGGAATTTCAGCTCCATATCTTTGCCCTATCATAGCATACTCCCTACTATCTGTACTTAATATCACTCGGTTAATATATTTAGATGCTCTTGCATGCTCTATAGAATAGGCAAGCATTGGCTTTCCATTAAAATCTCGTATATTTTTATTTACCACACTCTTTGAACCTGCCCTAGCAGGAATCAATGCAAGTACATTCATATAAATATCCATGCCTTTCTTAGTAGTCTGCAACCTTTATGCTACAGTCATATTAGCATTATAGTTTTGATATTACTTCTTCTAGCTTAGGATATACGTAATCTACTGCCACTATGGCTGCTTCGTATATAGCCTTGGATTGCTTGTAAGTATTTATATTATTTTCATCTACTGTATCCATAAATTTATAGATCTGTGTCATCTCATTGGTTGCCAATGCTACAACATAAGCGTCCATGATAGAATATATCTTCTGATCTTCAATATATTTATTAGCCTTGCTAATTCTCTTCATTGCATCGTCATATTTTTTACTTCCACCAGATATCCTATATTCTTTCACTAGTATATCACAATCTTTTATTGCTTTCTTAATTTTGCTTTTTATAGTACGTAATACAGATAAATTGCCTTGAAGGTAGTCCCTAATATTAAGGATTTCTTCATCAGTGAAGCTTCTTTTAATCTCTTCATTTGTAAACTTGATTTCTAGAGGGTTTTTGCAATATTGATCAATAGCTAATCCCAGTTCCATTACTTTAGTTCCCTTTATCTTTGCACCATAACCCTTCGCATCAATAACTTTAATATCCGGATATTCTGATATAATATCTTCATATCGTATAGCATACTCTTTCCAATCGTATCTAGAACGTATAGCTTCTCCGTTAATCCCTTCTAATTCCACATCTGTATCCGGATTAAACTTTTTATTATTTGCTCTTCCTACATGAGTCTGATTATCCCTATATGCTAAATCTTGCCCTACTAAGATAATATCTTTAATCCCCAGCTTAATACATACACTAAAGGCTACTAAAGCTACTGATCCGCTTGCCTGAACTGATGGAGGTGTCTTGTTAACTTTCTCGTATATCTCCTCTATGAATTTATTCTGTGAGCAAAAAACTTTTTTTCCTTTATGAATTCTTAATATTTCATTATTTGCTTCCATATAAGTAATTAACGGTGTAGTAATAGGAGTTTCTCTAGTAAAATGACGTTTGCTTTTTTTGGGATCTATACAAAGAACAAAATCCGGTTCAACTCCGGAATCCAGTAAGAATTTAAGAACACTATCAACAGCAAAAATAATTGCCCTACCTTTAGCTCTTTTTAATTCTTCAATATTTTCTTCAACAGATGGACCTGCTGCTACAATAATTGCAGGTATATTAGAGGGTATCATTTCTTTTAGTTCTAATATTGAACTACTATCCTTAAGAAAGGTTAAATTATTGAATATATTATCGATATTTCTCTGGCCAAGATGAACAATTGTATTGGTGTTTATCACCTCGGTTGTAAAGCTATCCTTAAGATCCTTATAAAATTTCACTGCACTTTCTGTGAAAATCTCGTCATACTTAGGATGAACACATTGGATTTGTGAGTTCAGATTGGTGATGGTGGTAAGAGAATTAGATACTCTACGAAACTCATCACTATTAATGTCTTCTATAAAGATAATAACTTTTTCATGGGATATGATATCTGTAATATCGTAATTTTCTAATGTATGATTAAAAATATCAAAAGAAGGCTCATAAATTAGTAGATATGAGGAATCATCCATCTTATCCATAAGAGCCCGAACAAACATACCATTACCCAGTCCAAACATATTGATAACAGTATTAATATTGGTAATTGTGTAAGCCTTTGCCCATCTTTTTGCTTCTTCTATGGGCCTATAGCTACTATTTAGTCTATATTCTTTTGATCTATATTGTACAACAACTGCTTTATTTCCATCTTTAGTAGGAATAGAATTGATTACTTCTAATTTATTTCTTAAGTATATTTTTTTGTTATCTAACGCTTTTAGCAACTCCGGCCTATGCACCTTAATACATTCAATGTTTTTATTATAATAATCCATACATTAACTACTCCTAGTCAAACTTCATCATTTTATTAATAATTTCATCAATTATAGTAATTCACTTTTTACTTCTTCTAATACTTCTTTTAATTCATACTGAAGTATATCTGCTAACAGCAGGGCATCCTTATTTTCTAAGGCCTTCATAGCCTCTGTTAATATTCCCACAATACTTTCACCTTGAATATCTTTACCACATTGGCTCTGATACTTGATTACTTCTTCTATGGTATCACTAATCTTAATCAGGGTGTTGTCTAAATGCTTATAACCTTCATCTATCTTATTTTGATAAAATAAATCTGTATTATTATCGATTATCTGAATTGTCTCTTCTATTTTGCTTCTAAGTATACTCATATTAATAATCATGCCTTTCATCAAAGCCTGCATACTCTGGCCTGCAGGCACAATATTTGCAAAGTGAATTTAAAAATTCACTTGTGAAAGATTTATCTTCCACACTATTCCTGCCTTCTTTGAAAAAAGGGCTGACTTCTCGTCAGCCCTTTATTATTCTTGCTAGTTACTGTAATTACTGTAATAATGCAAGTACACCCTGTGTCTGTTGATTAGCCTGAGCAAGCATAGATTGTGCAGCTTGTTGAAGGATAGAATCCTTAGAGAAGTTAACCATCTCTTTAGCCATATCAACGTCACGGATACGTGATTCAGCAGCCTGTAGATTCTCAGCAGTATTGTCAGCATTAGCTATAGTATGCTCTAATCTGTTCTGTAAAGCACCAAGAGCAGATCTTGTATTGGAAACCTTATCTAAAGCTTTCTGAATTGTTGAAATTGTCTTAGTAGCTGTTTTATGAACACTTACTTTAAGTTTACCAGTAGATACTCCTAAGCTCTTAGCTGTCATGCTACTGATAGTAAAGGAAATAACCTGTCCTTTATTAGCACCCACT
Organism: Clostridiales bacterium; assembly: GCA_012839235.1. Classification (GTDB taxonomy): domain Bacteria; phylum Bacillota; class Clostridia; order Lachnospirales; family Lachnospiraceae; genus Mobilitalea. Next base: position 520 of record DUNS01000144.1, on the reverse strand, counting down.
TGTAACATCTTACTTTCCATATTACCACTTAACAATTTCATGGTGTTAAATTCAGTTTCATTAGCAATACGATCCACTTCTGAAGATAATGCATCTAATTCTTTCTTAATCGCATCACGATCTGCAGTTACGTTAGTATCGTTAGATGCTTGAACAGCTAACTCTCTCATTCTCTGAAGAATTGACTGTGTCTCGTTAAGAGCACCTTCTGCAGTCTGGATTAAGGAGATACCATCCTGAGCATTAGTTGAAGCCTGTTGAAGACCTCTGATCTGTCCACGCATCTTCTCGGAAATTGTAAGTCCAGCAGCGTTGTCCCCTGCACGGTTAATCTTATAACCTGAGGATAACTTCTCTGTTGACTTTGCAATGTTACCTGTTGTGATACCTAACTGTCTGTTAGTATTGGCTGCTGCCATATTGTGTTGAATAATCATATATATTTCCTCCTTGAAGTTTTTGTAGCATCCTTGCTACAATTAATTAGATTTGTAAAAATTCTCTACCAATATATTGTCGT
>DUNS01000143.1 GCA_012839235.1 Clostridiales bacterium | reverse complement strand
CTCTTACTGCCTGAGGGTCCTTAAAATAATAATTATCCTTCAGTAATACCTCCAGATCGCCACTTTGCATAATGTAAAGTCTTGTGGTTATAAATGGCCATACACCATGGTCCATCCATACCCTGGTGATATTATTTCGATCAGCGATAAATTCACCCTGACCATCTCCAATTATAGTAGCATTAGTACCATCTATACGAACTCCTCCAAAGTTACTAATAAGCATATCTCTAACACCGGTGGGGTTCATAAGCAGAAGGGCTAAGCAGTCCTGCCATAGATCTCTCCATCCCCTTCCCCCACGACCGTAATCGTGATGAGGCAAGAAGGAGCAGCCATATATTCTACGAAGCATAGGTTGGAAGTTAACCCACTTCATCCAGTTATCAAAATCAGAGGAACCTGTAGCATACCCGATATTAACACTGTCCTTCCAATATTTTTTAGTGTCCTTAAGAGAGGTCTTCCAGGAAGTCTCATTAAAAAACTTCTCAGCGCTTTCCCTAAGCTCCTTTTCAGAGGAACCATATCCAAGGGTTATAACATAGGTCTTCTCTTCCCCAGTTTGAAGAACAGCTCTTTCGAATCTTATTCCACCCAGAGCTTCATATCCATCAATACTATGTCCTGCTTTTACAGGCTCTATAGAGGAATCAAGCAAGGCTCTTGGGTTTTCAAATGATCCACCCTCTCCGATAAAATCAGCAGCACATGGGTAGAAGCCAACTGGCTTTTCTCCCTTATCACTTCCACCGAATACACCATAGAATACTTGATTCTTCTGATGTCCCCTTTCATCAAATGTCAGGGTAGGATTAATAACCACACCCCTATCAGTAGTACTCACCCTATGTAGAAGAGAAGTAACATGTCGATGATCTCTTATGTTATCAGCAGAACGACCATATAAAGGTATGGCTGCCACAGGGGTAAAGCTTAATTTTTTATCCCCAATATTCTTTAAGGTTAGTACCATCAGCTCAACCTTCTCCCTTGTATAGGGAGCAAATGAGATTATGTCTGATCTAATACCATATTGACTAGAAACTCTCGAAACCTTATGCCACATAAACCCAGCCTCAAGATAGGTTTCTTCCTTATTTTCTGTGAACAGCTTAGATTCCTGCTTAGCAGATTTACCTGTTGCTGACCAAGCCTTATTATCATCTATAAGGCACCAGAAATTTCTTGATGATTTATTATTATGTAAGTTCTCACTACTAACCGGTTCCAGTAAGAAGGTATTCTGTCCCATCTTACTATCCCCTCCCAGGGTAGGTGTAATACTGCTCAGAACTCCTCCCTCATTGGCAATAGGAAAGTAAAGATAACTAGTTAATTCAGGGTCCTTAAGTCCAAAAGTTCCATCCCTATCAAGATAAACATATTCCATGAAAAATCCCTCTCCTTCTTATATATACTTCTTATATATACTTCTTATATCTTTTTTATCTTTCTTGTATCTTTCTTCTATCTCTCATCTATCTTTCATCTATCTTTTATCTTTTAACTATCTTACTTCTATCTTACTTCTAACTATCTTTTATCTTTCTTTTTTAAACTTTAAAAACAAAAGCCATAATATATAAAAAAGTATATATTTGTTGATTTGCATCCATCCACTATATACAAGTAATATGAAACTTATTCCAATGAGCAACTGTTTTTTAGTCGTTGGTACTTAGGTCATGTATTATATGACCTTATGTACCACTACGACTAAAATCAAGCGAGAGCGTGTTGCGAATGGAATATTTTCATATTACTTATTGTAGTCTAAATATGCAAATTAACAAATTTACAAATTCATTATATTATGGCTGTCGCAATTGCATCCCCTGGAACTACGAAGGATACAATGTCTCCATTAATTCTTATATGAATAGGCATCTCCCTATCCGTAGGATTAAGCAATACAGTAACTATACTTCCATCAGGATTTTTAAATGCTGTAATCTCTATATCCTTATTAGGCTTGCTAAATCCTATACGTCTAGCATCCTTCTCAATATATTTACTAAAATGTCCTATATAGTCAAAGGAAAGCTTAGTTACATATTCTCCGGTTTCTGTATCTACCATAATAGGAGCATCGCAGAAGTTACCAACATGATTAGGGCCCCCCTGCTTATCAAGAAGTATATTCCAATCAATAAATGCGGTCATACCACCGTTCATATCCCCTATAATATCATGGGCATACATTCTTGCATTACGAAGCTCATCAGTATCAAAACGGCTATATTCTATACAGCTCTCAGTGAAAATCAACTCTTTATTAGGAAATAACTGTCTACATATATCAATTGATTCAAAATGATCCCCTGAATACCAATGGAATGCTATACCATCCACCATCTTGTCTGTTTCTTCATCAATGATTATCTGGCCCCATTCAACCATTCTTTCCTTGTTGTGATCCCAGATATTAATCTTTACATCACCAAGACCATTCTTCACCAAGGTAGGATATAGATAATCCTTCATAAAGGCCTTCTCTTCCTCTGGAGTAAATATACAAGAATCCCAGGTCTGAACCGCTAAAGGCTCATTTTGAATAGTAATTCTGTTAACCTTAAAGCCCCTCTTCTCATATTCCTTGATATAACGGCAGAAATAATCTGCCCAGAATTGATGATACTCAGGCTTTAATTTGCCACCATGGGTTCTAGAATTATTAGTTTTCATAAATGCTGGAGGGGACCAAGGTGTTAGCATTATATCAAATCCTTGACCAACCTTATCCTGTGCATCCTTCATTAAAGGCAGGATATACTTTTCATCTCTTTCAAGGGAGAAGCTTTTCATATCTCTATCCTCTGGATCATTCATGGCACAGTACATATCTACAGAGAAATCACAGCTATCAATATGGGATCTTACCATCTTGTAACGATTCCCATCCTCTCCATAATAAAGGTCAATAACCTTTTTCTTGTCCTGGTCACTTAGTTTGGTATATACATATCCTGCAGCATCAGTGATTGCACCACCAAAGCCTATCCACCTTTGATACTCAAGCTCGGGAAATAAATCTACTACTGAATTCTCTACCCCCTTCTCTTCCCTTACTAATTCATATTCTTTAATAGTCTTTTCCTTCTTACCATTATTAAAAACCGTAGTAAACACCTTCATCTTAGTACCCATACCTTTCTATTTCTTATCAAATAAAATATCAATAATCCAACATCAACTACTAGCTACACAATTGGGATTATCTTTAATACAGGTTTTCAAATTCTACTACTAATTCTTTAATTTCACCCTCTCGGATTTTAACAGCCATTTCTCCCCTGATATAGTCCCCTTCTATTACTTCACCGGTATCTATCACCCGAATCCTCTCAATCTTTGGACAATCCTGACCATATGTGTTCCTCCTTGAAGGATTATGATAGGTTACCTTACAGGTTGATAATAAAGTGAATGATGCAGTATCATTTTCATCAAATAACCAACCTGGAAGCTTAGGCTCTAGGTGAAGCTCTAATTCATTATTATCAAAGGTAAATAGCTTATCTCCCATGAACATCATCATCCATATAGATATTGCCTCAGATGTAGAACCACTAAGCCTAGCAACATAGCCTCTTCCATGGATAGCCTCATTAGGATTTACACTAGAAGCTATAAATGATGAATTTTCAAGTATACTCCTTCCATATTGCTCTGGATCCCTAAAAGCCACCATTGCAGTTGGTAAATCCTTATAGAATTCTTCATATAGCCCTGCCTCAAGGGTTGACAATAGGTATTTATATTCCATATGTAAGAATATGCTTTCTCTCTCCAGCCATCCTGCTGTAAATGCCCTTATACGGCCATTTTCCATAGAAATATGGTCTATAGGAACACTAGTCTTATACATACCAAGCTTTCTGTCGTAGAGATTGCTTACTTTAACATTGTCATACAATCTTTTAGCTTCCTCGGTATCTTTTAAAGCTGCAAGCATCTTAGCTGGCCCTTCTAAAAAATGGGGCAAGGGAACGACCTCAAAGGATTTAACCATAACAGTAGGTAAACCATAATGTCCGATCACAGGATTTCCATCCCTATCAACCACCGGTTCAAATTCTTTGGCCTTATATGTGAAATATGTTGGGATAATTCCATCTCCATATTCCATTGCCCGCTTTATTCCATCATCGATTTTCTCATTAAACTTTTCAAATATTTCTTTAACTTTAGATGTACTAATGGTCGCATAAACCCCTTTTAGGCAGTAGCGAACATCCTCACGATATTCTTCTCTTATTGAGGAAACCCTATCCCAATAAGCAAAATCATCTATTTCTTTATTGTACAGTTTAGTTGTAGCAACATATACTCTGAGAAGATAGTCATGAACTTCTAAAGGAAGTTTAATCTCATCAGCTCTCATAACATTATTAATAATGAATGACATTAATCTCTTTAGCTCAAGTGTTTCACTCATTCCAGATCCGAATAGACCAGGTAACCCGTTCATAGCATCATTCCAGCCAGGCTTTCCGGCCTCCATCTCAACACCCATTCCATAAGTATCGAGAGTAGCGTATTTACTTAATCCAAGAGAAATCATTTTCCCCATAAGAGTAGTGGTTACATAGGAACCAGCTTCCGTCTTAAGCCAGTTAGTGCCATTATCAACAAAGCCTTCTCTTTTAAGCTTCTTTTCATCCTTTATTATGGAGCCGTATTGCCTTACTTCTCCCTTTTTATTAATCACATACCTCTCATTTCTTGGCAAAACATATACAGGACTGTCATAGAACCTATACTGATCATCCTCAAAAAGTAATTCCTCTAGCTTATCCGGATAGACCTTTAAGTGCCCTTCCACGAGATCCATATTGTAATCCCAATGGTCGCTCCAGTATCCTTCTACGAAGCCAGCTTCAATATTCTCATCACATAATTCAAGCAGCATCTCCAAAAACTCATCCTCATCCTGTGACAAGCTTATATTATTGATAGCTATACAGTTAGATATCTGTCCCGGAGTAAAGGATCCAGCCACAATCTTCTCTAAAGGTTTTATATCACCTACTATGGCACTTTTTAGTAACTTATTCCCTTCATCTCTTTTCTCAGCCTTAATCTTAAAGGTAGATGGGCGAACCTCCAATGGGTTATATCCATCAATCTGTATCAGCTGGAAGAAGGTTTTTATATTAAAATCCTCTATGTCTTTATTAAAGAACACATCATTTCTGCGGTTTTGATTAACATCCCTGAAGTTACCATTACCCTGGGAATAATATTCCCCAGCCGTTGTAAAGAAATTATAGTCCCTTTCTGGATCTCCATGCTTGCGGCTAAATAGATGAACTATTGATTTGTTACTTTCCTTATTAAATACAAAGGGATATCCCCCCCTTAAGAAATTATCCAAATAGTTCTGTTCAATATATTTATCAAATACTGGACTGGATGTCTTTGTTCTAACATCCTTTGTCATCCCATCTACTAAATCATCAGCTCTCTTTATCTTAGTAGTAAAATAATCCTTCTGGCAAAATGTATGGACCTTATCATTAATCTGCTCTACTGAACCTGAAAAGCCAATTACTGTATGAAACTGACTTCTTGCTGATGGCTCTAAGCTAAAAGAAATAGGAGTAAACCCACAAGGAACCTTATTGTAAAAACACTGTTTTTTATTAATTATTTCCTTTACAGAGTCCTCCATAAATGAAATAGGATTAACTAGTGAGGTATCATAGTCAAATATCACTTCTGTATCATATATTACAGGTAATACCTTTCCATCTTTGATAGTAAGGTAAAAATATCCCCCTTCAATTTCACTAATTTCTGATGAATCATTGCTGGAGGATCTCACAGTATAGTAGGGTACATTATTATCAATATTCTTAATATGTGACCAGCTTTTTAAGAGGTTTGACATTTCCTTATAAGAACTGTTGCTGATCCCGTAAGGAATAATCTTTGGTAGACCATCAATAATCTCGATATCCCTTTTTTTATCTCCTATATTCTCTATTGATACATGGCGAACCAATGCTCCTACATTCTCTTCCGGTAACACTACATATTTGACATGAATTTTCAAGCCAAACCTAGTATTTACTTCTTCAATTGCAAAGCTATTCTTCTTAATGAAAAATCTTCGCCTTGCACTTTTATCCAATGTAAAAAAAGGTTCAAAATACTGACCGTCACATTTGATAAATGTACGAAAGCCTTTAATAGACGTGTTCTCGTAAGCTGTATTAGCTGGATTAAACTCCATAATTGCATTATTCTTATTATGTATACCAAAGCTATTAACTCCCTGTCCTCGGTTTGTGTAATAAACCCAGATTGGAATCCCTTTAATTCCTGCAAGTCCCGGAAGAAAACTTGAAAATGCTGGTAAGCTATCAAAGTTTTCTATTTTATATGTATCCCCATCCAAATAATAAAACCCCATAATATACCTTCCTTTCATCACAGTTCCCTGCTTTTTACTGATAACCTAGATTAACACCTTACAAGAATCCCTTACAACTAAAGAAGGGGACAGTGACGTCATAGTCCCTTCACTATTATCCTCTGATTCCATTAATCTGAATAACTCTATTGCACTGGCATTACCAAGCTCCGTAACAGGACTGTGTATTGTTGTTAGGGGCGGCGTGTAATACTGCGCTAAGGTAATATCATCATATCCCATAACACTAATCTGATCTGGAACCTTAATACCTGCCTCATTAAGAGCACTAATACAACCCCAGGCCATCTCATCATTGGCACAGAAAAATGCATCAGGAAGTTTTACATTGTTTAATATTAATACCCTCATCTCGCTATATGCTAAAGCGTATTCAAAATATCCCTTTAATATAATTGACTCGTCTAGAGGCAGATTATACTTTCTCAAGACATCAATATATGCCTGATAACGGGCCTCATTGTCAACATTTTGCACTCCATGGATATATCCTATTCGACGATGTCCCTGTCTTATTAGATACTCCATAGCTGTAGTAGCACCTTCGTAATTATTTATAACAATACTAGACATATTATTACCTGTATATTCTTTGGCAATAAACACCAAGGGCATATTGGTCATTGCAATTCTTTTAATGTAATCGTCATGAAGTCTTTCGTTAAATACAATTGCTCCTTCTACCCCAGATGAAATAATCATACTATATATTTCTTCACTGGTATTCTCATTGCTTATATAGATATTAAGTAAGTAGTTTTTCTGTTTGCACTGCATGTGGATTGCTTGGGTCAACGTTCTGTAAAAATCCCCTTGAATACTAGAAAGAAATAGACCAACTGTATTCTTCTTATTAGACTTTAGAAATTTTGCATTCATATTAGGTACATACTTTAATTTTTCCACAGCTTCTAAAACCTTATTTCTTGTTGCCTCACTTACTACGTCTACATTATTTAAAACATTTGATACGGTTGATATTGCAACTCCAGCTTCTTTTGCCACATCTCTTATTGTTACCATGGTCATTCTCCTAACGTTATAATCTCACTTTATCTTTACAAGCAGTGTCTTTTGTCTTTCATTTTGTTTTGTAACTAGTTCTTTTCTTCGTAAGTTTGTTTCAATATACCATGTATATCTAACAATTTCAATATAAAAACATTTTTATTTGCTAATTCTCTATTTTTATTATGCAAATCCTACACATTTTAGTGTAATAATCCAAATTTAATTGCCATTTTAACAATTATTTAATTTCTTTTTTAATTTTTATTTATGCATAGTTGCATTTTTCCTCTTCAAATTGAGCATTATTGTATGAAATCGTTTTTAAATTTTAAATACAAGGCCTTTTTGTAGTGTTTTTTACTAATTAAATAGATAGGGGGAACTTTCTTATTCAATAAAAAAGCTGTCCTATATTGGACAGCCCCTTCATTCATTATTATTTACTTATGATTCACCAATTAATTTATCCTTCTTATAGATATGCTCAACTAACCATACTGCTAGGAAGTCAATCAAATCAAGTAAGGTGTCTTTTTGGTTCTCATCAACTTCATAAATATCTATAGCATCCATCTTTTCTATAAAATCATTATGAGCGACCTTCTGAGACAATATTCCCCTGTATCCAATACTCTCCATATACTCTTCTTCATGAGCAAAATGTGTTTTATAATAGTCCTTCAACTCATTAATCAGATGTAAAATATAATCATATTTATCTGGAATAAATTCATTGGTCAGTAATTCATAGGCTTCACTGGCAATTTCGAATAACTTAGCATGCTCTTGATCAATAAAGTCAATTCCTGTATAATATTCAGGTTTCATTTCATACATAGCATTCGCTCCTTATCATTTGAATTTTAGTAATTTAAGTATACAGGATAGCTTTTTGAAATTCAACCACTAATAGACCATGGCCTTAGCGACTTAAATATACATTATAATGATTTTTCTGGATAATATACAAAATAGACATAAATATTTCCAATTATTATGTAGTTATTTGGTTGTATTTTTATTCCACGGATGTTAAAATTAGTTTATATTATGACTATAAGGGGG
>DUNS01000142.1 GCA_012839235.1 Clostridiales bacterium | reverse complement strand
TAATAATTAACAAAAAGTCATTAAAAATAACAAACTTTATAGTAATAAATATAACTATAAATTTAATATTAAAAAAGCAGTTCTAGTATAAATTGGAAATAACTTATACTAGTACTGCTTCAATAATTAATTTTTCAAATCTTTTATCTTATTAAGCCTTGGTGAATACCTCATCTACATCTGTCATTACTTCACTAATTACAATGTGTTGAGGGCATTCCTCTTCGCAGATACGACAGGCAATGCAATTAGAAGCATTTAGATCCAATGAGGAATAAAGCTCCTTTGCTTCATCCATACCAACTGACGCTGTCTGATTATATGCTTCAAAGATCTCAGGGATCTGTAATCCATTAGGACATGGCATACAATACCTACACTTTGTACAGCTTACAAGAGCCATAGTATCATATATTACCTTAGCATTCTTAAACATCTCTTTATCCTTATCGCTTAGCATACCAATAGATGCTCGATCTGCGTAGATAAGATTTTCTTTTACTTGCTCAGGTGTACTCATTCCACTAAGAAGAAGGGCAACCTCGGGTCTATCCCATATAAAATTAAGAGCCCATTCTACTGGAGACTTGGAAGGATCTAAGGCATCAGCCACGTTCTTTGGAGGATTAGCTAGCTTACCACCAAGAAGTGGTTCCATAATAATAACAGGAATATCTTTACTTGCTGCATATTCTAAACCTTCAACAGTAGCTTGATGATCAACATCTATGTAGTTAAATTGTATCTGACAAAAATCCCATTTGTCAGTGTAATCAATGATTTCCTTGAATGCAGCAGCATCATCGTGGAAGGAGAAGCCCATGTACTTGATTTTTCCTTTGGCTTTCATCTTTTCCATCTGTTCGATAAGATTATATTTGATTACAATATCCTCAAAGCGTTCTTTGCCAATGGCATGGAGTAAGTAGAAATCAATGTAATCAACCTGTAGCTTTTCTAACTGTTCATCAAGATATTTTTCGAAATCCTCTTCCTTCTGGATCTTCCATATAGGACTTTTAGTAGCTAGGTATGTCTTCTTGCGATAGCCGTCCTTTAATGCCTTACCAACTAGAATTTCACTTTCCCCATCATGATAAGGATAGGCTGTATCTACGTAATTAACCCCTTCATCAATAGAATGGCGTATCATGGCAATTGCTTTTTCTTCATCAATTACATGCTGCCCATTCTTTTCTATGGTTGGCATACGCATGACACCAAAACCCAGTCCTGATAATTCTAATCCTGTATTCCCAAATTTTCTATAGTGCATTTATTATCACCTTTCCTTGCTTTTGTTTTATTCTCTCCATATATAATTGTAATCCATGAATATCTATTAATCAATGAAAGATAAAAAAATAACAATTGGTTATTGCATTGATAATAGATTTGTGATAATATTTTATCGTATTAGCAAGGTAAAGTGCTAATATGGTAAAATATGCATCTTGGAAGGAAGAAAGTTTGTAGACTGTAGAGAAGGGAAGGATTTTTATTATGAAGAAAAGATTATTTAGTACATTAGTTTTATTAAGTTTAATAATGGTGATGACTGCTTGTGGCATCAAAAATGATAATGATAAATCAACCAGTGGTTCTAACATTGATACAGGGGAGGATACATCCCTGCAGTATATTATAGATAGAGGGAAGTTGATTGTAGGACTAGATGATACATTTCCCCCAATGGGTTTTCGTGATGACACTAATAATATAGTTGGATTTGACATTGACCTTGCTAAGGCTGTTGCTGATGAGCTAGGGGTTGAGTTGGTTTTACAGCCTATTGAATGGGATGCTAAGGAGCAGGAGCTTAAGACAAAGAATATTGATGTTATCTGGAATGGTTTCTCTATAACAGAGGAAAGACTTGCTAATCTTACTATGAGTATTCCTTATATGGAGAATACAATATCTTTAGTTGTAGCCAAGGATAGTGGAATAGTGACTATGGCAGATATGGCTGGTAAGAAGCTAGCTGTTCAAAGTGGATCTTCAGCAGAGGAAGCCCTAGGTAGTGAGGCCAATAAGGATTTTAAGGCTTCTGTTGCAGAGGTTAATGGTTTTGCTTCTTATATAACTGCCCTTATGGATCTTGAGACTGGTAATTCAGATGCTGTTCTTATGGATTCTGTTGTTGCTAACTATATGATTAATGATGGTGGTAAGGATTTTGTTGTCCTTGATGAAGAATTGGTTGCTGAGGAATATGCAATTGGTTTTAGAAAAGGTGATCAGGCTCTTTGTGATAGGGTTAATGAAGCACTTAGAAGTCTTAAGGCTGATGGAAAGGTTGAAGAAATTGCAGCTGGCTGGTTTGGATCAGATATTACCATAATCAAATAACTGCTATGTAGCTTAAGCTTATGAAGAGAGGAAGTGTGTAATATGGGTATCCCTTTGGATTTGCTAATCCCTAATATGCTTTCGGCTTCATCCACAACTTTAAAGATATTCTTCTACACTATAATATTATCTATACCTTTAGGCTTTGTAGTTGCTTTACTAAGAGGAAGTAGGTTCAAGATAATATCTGTACCTATACAGATATACCAACTGATTTTTAGGGGAACTCCATTAATGCTTCAGCTGTTTTTCTTTATGTATGGGCCCTTTTATATATTTGGATTTAGCTTTAAAAGATCTGTCGCCTGTATTCTGGCATTTGTAATCAACTATGCAGCTTACTTTGGTGAGATATTTAGGGGTGGTATTGGTGCAATTCCTAAGGGTCAATACGAAGCAGCTAAGGTATTAGGTTATACTAAGTTTCAGACATTTATGAGAATAATACTACCTCAAGTGGTTAAACATGTTATACCTGCGACTGGTAATGAGCTTATGACTTTAGTTAAGGATACCTCCTCATATAATCAAGTATATTCTTTAATAGTTATAAGGTTTTTTAAACCTCTTGAACATAATATCTCAGTGAATAAGCCAACAGTTATGGAAGATTCCTTTGTATCTAGTACGGAAATAGCGGTAAATGGGTACACTAAATAGAACGTCTTATTTTTCGTTCTAAATGGCCTTGTGTATACCCTTCCCTCTATGGCAGCAAACCTCCTATATCCAACAGGATC
>DUNS01000141.1 GCA_012839235.1 Clostridiales bacterium | reverse complement strand
TTTAGAGGGCTTAGAAAAAATTCTAATAATTGATCTATAAGGAAGGTATGTAATATTAAAAATTAGGTTTTTTGAGGTGGTTCCTTGAAGTCGATAGCAAACTATATCTCCTTAGTTAGAATATTCCTTGTACTTACATTAATTTTTATAAGACCGTTAAGTATAGAGTTTTATGTAATATACCTTCTTTGTGGTATTAGTGATATGCTTGACGGTTATATTGCAAGGAAATTGGGTATAGAAAGTAAATTTGGAGAAAAGCTTGACTCTATAGCTGATCTGATTATGGTTGTTGTTTTAGTAATAATCCTATATCCTATTATTGATATACATATTTTAGTTTCATATTGCACTTTAGGTATTGCTATGATTAGAATTTCATCGATGATTATAGTGTTTATAAAGTACAAAACTTTTGGTATACTTCATACTATTGGAAATAAGATTACAGGTTTTATGCTATTCTTATTTCCTTTATTGCCTCAATCGGAAGTATTAATATTTTTACTTTGTATGGCTGGAAGTATTTCTGCAATTGAAGAACTTATTATTCATATATCTTCAAAAGAATTTGATGGGAATAGGAAAAGCATATTTCATAGGGGGTTCTAATATCTTGAACACTTGGATTCTTAAGGAGGATTATTAAATGGAGCTAAAAATAATTAATCAAGATTTTTCAATATGCAAAGTAGAAGATCTATCACTAATAGATTATTCAGATGAATTTTGTTTTATTAGCAAGTCAGATGAGGAGTTATCATTAGTTTGCAGCACAAATTTAGTACCAGCAAATGCAATTGAATGTAATAATGGATGGAAAGCTTTTAGAATACAAGGAATATTAGATTTTTCTCTTATAGGTATTTTATCAAGAGTATCCACATTATTAGCAGAGAATAAAATTGGAATATTCGCTGTATCAACTTATAATACAGACTACATTTTAACCAAAAAGGAGGACTTTGATAGCTCCATAAAAGTTCTAGAACGTAATGGATATATAGTAAAGAAGTAAATGAAGATCGAGGTGTCGTTATATATGAATAAAGTGAGATTATCGAAAATATTATACCTACTTATTATATTTGTATTAGTAACTGCTATATTTTTGATTTATGCTAATATTGAGCCACCGTATAATTTTATATTTCTGCTTATAGCTATGTTTGTTTTCTTAATTCCTGGAAGGGTTGTAGGGCACTACTATAGAGATTTTTTCACCGCTAGGAAGCTATTAAACAAAAAGAATTATGAAAAAAGTATCAAATATAATAAGCGTTTTATAGAGCAAATTGAAGAAAAGCCATGGATTAAGAGATTAATGTGGCTTTCATGGGGTATATATACTAAAGATATTGAAGCAATGTCATTTAATAATATAGGTACAGCCCTATTACATATGGAGGAATATAATCAATCTAAGGATTACTTTGAAAAGGCAATAACTATAGATGAAAGCTATCCTCTTCCACATTTTAATCTTGCAATAATATACCTAATTGAAGGTGATAAGGAAATGGCACATAATTATTATAGAGATGCAGGAAAACTAGGCTTTAAAGGAACAAGTTTTGATAAGTTAGTCAATAAGATACAAGAATTATATGCAAGTGTGGAAGGTAAGATAGAGGAAAAAGAATAGATGAAGGATTTCCAATAGGGAGTAGGAGAGGATAGTTGAGATGTTATAAGGGGGAAGAAGAGTTTGAGTGTTGTGAAAAATGTAATGTTAATTATACTATTAATTGTTGTGCTATTTTTGATTGTGATGCCAATTTATCACAATGTTATGCTTTTAATAGAAAGAAAGGATATAAGAACGTTAGGAACATTAGTCGAAGTTGAAGGTTACAACATGAATATATATGTTGAAGGAATTGATAAAGATCAGGGTAAACCAATTATTGTTATTCTATCGGGCTCAGGAGTAGCAGCGCCACTCTATGATTATAAAGAACTGTATTCAAAACTTACAGATAAATTCAGAGTTGCTGTTATTGAAAAATTTGGATATGGATATTCGGATGTTAGTGGGATAGAACGGGATGTTGCAACAATGGTAAAAGAAGATAGAGAAGCTTTAAAAAAGGCAGGGGAAAAAGGGCCATATGTTCTAATGCCTCATTCCATGTCAGCACTAGAGGCCATTTATTGGGCTGATACATATCCTGATGAAGTGAATTCGATTATTGGATTAGATATGGCAGTACCCGATTGTTATGATGAAAAAAACAATAACATATCAAAAATAAGGTTTATGAAAGCAATGACTTTAATCGGAATACACAGAATACCAGTATTTTACCACATTAATGAAGAAGGGCTATCTAAGAAGGAAATCGAACAGCTTAGGTATTTAACTTATAGAAATGCATTAAACAATGACGTATATGAAGAGTGTAAAATAGTGTATGAAAATGCTAAGACAGTAAAAAAAATAGGGACACCTGATATTCCTATCCTAATGTTTACAACTAACTTGGGTGGATCCGATGGATGGGAAAGTTGGGTAGAGGCTCAAGAAAATTTTGCTAATCAATCAGATTTATGTAAACAGATTAAACTAGAGTGTAAGCATGATTTACATCACTGTGAATCTAAATTTATATCAGAGCAGATAAATGAGTTTATGAGGAGGGAGGAATAGTATGCAGATTAATGGTATAAAGGTGCGATTTGATTGTACTGATAACAAACAATTTGATGCAATTGGTGAGTTTTGGAGTTTTATGTCATGTTTATACCCTAAAGAAGAACTTAAGGGCTTAGGCTTTAATTGGGCTGATAATAGCTTTGATTATGTTATAGGAGATTTTGAGGGAAAGTTTGACTATTCATTTGATATTATTCGACAGACCTACTCAGCAGCAGAAAATGTAGTGATTGAATTACCTAATCATGGCTGGAAGGTTTATTTAGGAAAGATTGAGGATATTGCTAAAATATATGAAACCATATATAAAGAAGGCGTGTTAGATTTCGAAATTGAAGAGTTTGATGAAATGGGGAATTGTAAAATTTCTATATTGAGGTTATAGATTAAGATTAGTAACTAGATGAAGAAATGAATATTTATAATAGATGGAGGGGTTGAAAGATGAAAAAAATCTTTAATAATAAAGCCTTTCAGATACTAGGCTCAATAATATTGTTTGGGATATCATTCATACTATTTCATTATACTGATTTTGCTAGCTTAC
>DUNS01000014.1 GCA_012839235.1 Clostridiales bacterium | reverse complement strand
ATCGGATTTGATGGTATTGAGATTACAAGAATGTCAGATCCAATAATAACTACAATAGTACAGGATATCCCTACATTATCCCGTATTTGTGTAACATCAATGATAGACTTGCTTAATGGTAAAAAAGTGAAACCAAAATATATGGTTGATGTGAGTATGCAAAAAGGTGGAACGGTGTAAAGTGTTCCATTGATGTTATCTGTTAATAATTCCAATAGTGAGTATTGTAAAATGAATTTTTTGTACAATGCTCACTATTTTTATTGAGTATTTTTCTATTGACAAAATATATAACATTGTATATACTTATTTTGTGGAAACGGTTCCACATATTATGTATTTATATTATTTTCTCAATATGTGGTTCATATAACCGCTTCTTAAAGATATTACAAATAAAGGAGGAGTAATGTTTTGAAAAAAAGAATTTTAAGTTTGCTTTTAGTTATGGTAATGGTTGTTGGTTTAGCAGCTGGCTGCAGTGCTAAGGACAAAGTAGATGAAAAACCAGCAAATGGCAACGCTGACAATGACCCTACTAATGTTGAGGTTTCCGATGAAAAAGCAGATACCGGTGCTTCATCAAGCGAGACAGTGAATATAACTTTTTATTCTACACAGACAGGAATGGATGATAAGTTTGAAGATATTATAGCTCGCTTTGAAGAAGAGAACCCTGGAATCAAAGTTGAATATATCGCGGCAGGAGATAATCAACTTCAAAAATGGATGTCCTTATATGCAAGTAATGAAGGACCCACAGTATCATTAATGGATCCTATTAACATTTGGGAGAACATGGATAGAATGCTTGTATTGAATCCTGCTGATAATCCGTGGATGGACCAGGTGTATGATAGTGCCTATGCATCTTATATATTTGATGGGGATATATATGGAATTCCTATTAGCACACAAGGTTATGGGCTTCTTTATAATCAGAGAATTTTAGATGAGGCAGTAGGTGGAAGATTTGACCCTGATACCATCAGAACTCGAGATGATTTAAAAGAACTATTTGATAAAATTGAAGAAACAGGTGTTTCTGCAACTATGATTACTGGTGTGAATTGGTCTATAGGAATGCATTATTTGGCCCTTACATATGCTGGATACAGAGATAATCGTGACATTGAAAAAACTATTGTTGAAGAATCTAAAGCAGGTACATTTGATTTAGCTAATGATATAGTATTTAATTCCTTTATGGACACTTTCGACATGTTAAGTGAATACAATTATAACAAAGCTGATCCTTTAATTGGTAATATAGACATGGATGCAGAGGCTATAGCAACTGGTAAAGTTGGAACATGGTTTATGGGAGACTGGAGTTGGGTACAGTTAAAAGATATTCCTAACCGAGATGAAGAATTTGGCATACTTCCAATTCCTATTAACAATGATGAAAATGATGATCGTAATATACGTATTCCTGCATCTCAGCCTAAAGGTTACTGTATTGATATAAGTCAGAATACTGTAGAACAACAAGAGGCAGGAAAGAAGTTTATTGAATTTATATGCTTTAATACATATGCACAGCAAATAATCAGTGACACTATGGGAGCAACACTTCCTTATAAAGATGTTACTGTGAAATCAGATAGTCCACTAGCTGCAGCTACTTCATCATATACAGAGCAGGGAAGAACCATAGATATTTCTAACTTTGTTCTTCTACCTTCGGATTTCTGGTATGAAAACGGCGCATCTATGGAGCAATATTTAGCAGGAGCTATTGACCGTGAGACCCTAGCAGCACAGGTAAGTAATTATTGGAAGGCTCAATAGATTTAATGCTAATCATAAGTAATATAAAAATTTATATTATTATAGCTGGGCAGTCGTTAAGGCTGCCCAATATTTAAAAAGTGGCTTTTGTACCATGTATATATTCGGTATATAATGTCTGCTTATATTATATGGAGGATAATATGGTAAAGAAGAAAGCAAACATTAGGATTTTCATTTTATTTGTTCTTCCTGCAATGTTTATTTGGATGACTGTTGTGTTAATTCCATTCTTGTATGGGCTGTTTATAACATTAACAGACTGGAACGGCTTATCTATTGATTATAATATTATTGGATTTGAAAATTATAGATCTATTTTTTTAGATAGTGCATTTATAGATTCGTTAAAAAAAACTTTTATATATTCATTTAGTAGTGTGATTTTTAGTAATCTAATTGGTTTAGCCATAGCTCTGGCTCTTACTGGAAAAATGAAAGCACAAAATCTATTTAGAATGGGTTTCTTCACCCCTAATATTATAGGTGGTATTATATTAGGGTATATATGGAATTTTATATTTGCTTTTGCTTTAACCTCTTTTGGACAATCATCAGGATGGGAATTCTTTCAAAAGTCATTTCTTACAGAACCCAAAAAAGCTATGTTGGCCATGATAATTGTAACCACATGGCAGATGAGTGGATACTTAATGGTTATATATATAGCTGGATTAATTAATGTACCAAAAGATGTTATTGAGGCGTCTGAAATTGATGGAGCAGGTTCATGGAACAAAATCCGTTATATTAAATTACCTATGATCAAAAATTCATTAGCTATATGTATTTTCCTAACAATTACCAGAACATTTATGGCATTTGATATAAATCTATCACTTACTGCAGGAGGCCCTTATAAATCAACAGAAATGATTTCATATAAAATCTATCAGACAGCATTTTCAAACATGAAATTTGGATTAGGGCAGGCCCAGGCAGTTGTCTTGTTTATTATAGTGGCTATTGTTTCTTTATTGCAGGTTACAATAACAAGAAGAGGGGAGGTAGAGGCATGAGAAAGAGTAATAGATGGATTGCATATATTATTTTACTGATGTTACTTATTGTTTTTATGATACCTTTCTACTTATTAGTGATTAATACTTTTAAAACTACACAACAGTTTGTCTTAAATCCCTTCAGCTTTCCTGAAACATTGAATTTTGACAATTATAGAGAAGCCATAAGAAAAATGAATTTTAAAATATCCTTTAAAAATACTGCAATTATAAGTCTTTCAACTACTTTACTAAATACATTTTTCTCATCTATGATATCATATGTGTTTTCTCGAAAAAAATGGAGAATTAATAAAATACTGTTTATGCTATTGATAGTATCTATGGTTGCTCCCTTTCAGGTATATATGATTCCTCTGGTAAAGATCTATGGTGGTATGCTGGGATTGTCTAATAATCTTGCACTAGTGATTTATGTTGGGATAGGACTAACCATTCCCTTCTCGGTTTTTCTGTATCAAGGTTTTTTAAACAGTATACCTAGAGAATTGGACGAGGCGGCTCTTATAGATGGATGCAGTATGGAAAAAACATTTTTTAGAATAATCTTACCATTGTTGAAGCCTATTATAGTTACTGTTATGGTTTTTGTTGGATTGGGTTCATGGAATGAATATCTTATGACTAGCCTTTTCTTAACAAAGGTAGAAACAAGAACTTTATCAATAGCTGCATTTACATTCTTAACCAACAGATCTGCAGAGTATTCTCCAATGATGGCAGGTCTAGTATTAGGTATCGTTCCAATATTGACATTCTATTTATTTGGACAGAAATATATTATTGACGGTGTTGTACAAGGCAGTGTTAAAGGTTAATATACAAACAAATATATTTTATATTATTTAATTTATAATACCTGGAGGTATGTTTATGGCAATATTACAAGTGGATCTATATTCAAAACTAT
>DUNS01000140.1 GCA_012839235.1 Clostridiales bacterium | reverse complement strand
GATTTTTCATATACAGTAGATATTATGAAGGCTGCGACACCCTATTTTGATCCAAGGACAAGAAGAACAATGGACTTATTTACAAAGCTATTTGACTTACTTGGTTGTTATCGCAACTTCCTCCTACCTCTAGAGATGGCTTCCAATGAAAGTTATAACAAGAAATTGGATATAGAGGGGTTATTAACTGGAATAAGGCCCAAGCTTAGAGAGAGGGAACTTCCAATAGTTGATCAGATTTTAGGAATTTTCAATGCTAAAAGAATGTTCGAAACTTACTCCACATATATGGAAATGATGAAAAACATGGAGAATTTTAATAGCGGCGGTTCCGATACAGATGGTAATACGAATTTTGATGGGTTCTCGGTTCTAAACTCATTTATGAATAATAATTCAAATGCAGGTATGAATTTTAATATGAACCCTGATATGTTCTCTGTTTTGAATTCATTTATGAACAATAATTCTAGTGAAGATACGAATTCTGATATTGATGAAAAAGACAATGCTGATTCTAGTTCCTATATGGATTCAGATAAAGGCAAGGACTTTGCTTCCTACATGGATTCAGATGATAATTATGATTCCAGTTCCTATATAGATTCTGATGGTAACTATAAGGGAGATTTGGAAGCGGAGACTACGACAGATAACAGTTCCTCAGGTTTTAATTTTAGTAACTTTGCTTCCCTCTTCGGGGATATGGTATCCCCTGAACAGGCTAGTAACTTCGAAAACCTGAGTATGCTTTTAAAGAATATGTCATATGATGATAATAAAGATAATAAAGATCTTGGTGATATTAAAGATGACAATAATGATGATGTATCCAATCAATAAAAAGGAGTGAAAGTAGTGGCTGATAATTCATGGTCTAATAACCCTAATGCTAAAAACATTGACCCTCGCAAACTAGCAATCCTACTTGAAATAATGAAAGAAGCTGAAGGAAAACCTATGGATAAGGTAATCCCAATTCTTATGAATGCTAATAAAAGACTTCAAAGTCAAAACTTAAGCTTCACAAAGGATGAGAGTGAATTAATGATTGACCAACTTACTAAGAACCTATCTCCAAAGGATAAAAGGCAATTTGAAATGCTAAAGATGATGATGGGTGGAAGAAAGTAGTGCAACAGCACTACTTTCTTCCACCCTTCTCGAGATTTATTTTAGCACCACTATAGAGTATTTAGGCATTTCTAATACATTGTCTTCCAGTGTTACTTCACGGCCATCTACTGATAGATATCCTCTGATATTAATATCTGTTAGTCCTGGGTCACTAAGGCTAACCTTAGCATCCTCGTTATTGATATTATAGATAATTGTGATTTCACTGCTATTATAATTCTTTCTAAGAGCAAGAATATTGCTATCTATTAATTCCTCTATAAGACTAGTCTCTCCCCTGGCGATCTCTGGGTTTTCATTACGAATACGAACTGCTCTTTTATAATAATTAAGAATTGATAGTGAATCTTCTAGCTGTTCATCCACTGCTGGGAACTTTTGCTCTACAATATCAGCATTAGATGGTTTTCTTGTCATCCCTCTTGTATCTGTGTTGGACCAGTTCATCGGAAGACGTTTATTCTCATCCTTATCTCCATAGCTATTCATTCCTATCTCTTCTCCATAGTATACGAATGGACTACCATCTAAGGTAAGAAGAACTCCAGCTGACATCTTCATCATTTCCTCATTGTTAACACACTGAGCAGATACCCTTGTGGTATCATGATTACTGATAAATGGTGCGTCAATATAGTCAGAATTAGAGCTTTTATATAAATCATATATATGGATAAGACTATTGGCAAAGGAGGACGCTGTGCTAGATCCAAGCTTTCTTACAGCCTTAACTATCTCCCCATTATGCATTGCTAGTGGAAAGTTGAAAAAGCTGGTAGTCCCACTACTATAATAAGCGCTTATTATATCCTTACTGTCCCAAGCCTCTCCTACTACATATACATCAGCCTTAACTGATCTAACATATTCTGTGAACCACTTAAGAACTTCAGTATTCTTGTCTTTCTGACCAGTAAAGAACTCCTTAACAGCATCTAGACGAAATCCGTCAACTCCCGTATCTAGCCAGAACTTTGCTATTTTTTCAATCTCCCCTCTTACTTCATCATTATCTAAGTCCAAGTCAGGCATCCCATCCCAGAAGATACATTCGTAGTACCAATCTGATCTACCTGCCTTATGATATCCTGTTGCTCCTTTTTTGTCCTTATCAAAATTATAATACTCAACATAAGGACATTCCTTCGGATCTGGCTCTTGATCTTCCCCTAGTCCTTCTAGATAAGAAACTGCTTCCTTAAACCATGGATGCTTAGATGAGGTGTGGTTGAATACAAGATCAATTATTAGCTTAATTCCACGTTTATCACATTCTTTAATAAGCTCTTTAAAATCATCAAGGGTTCCATAATCAGAATCTATGGAATAATAGTCAGTTACATCATATTTATGATAGGTAGTCGAAGGCATGATTGGCATAAGCCATATACCATTAAAACCAAGATCAGTATCAGTTGTAGGGTCACCATCATTGATATAATCCAGCTTAGATATAAGACCTTGTATATCCCCTATTCCGTCTCCATCACTATCATAGAAGGAATAAAGGAATATCTCATAGTAATTTCTATAATTGTCATCAATAATATTAAGCTCTTGCTGGTATTTATAATCAATCTGCTTCATCATATTATCCTCAATGTCACTATCAAAAACCTGATCCCTATCTTCCATATCCTTTTTGGAATCAGTTTGCTGTGTTTCTTCAACCACTTCTCTTATTACATAACCTTCACCCTTACACCCTATCATAAAAAGAGAAAGTGAAATCATAGCTATTAAAAGCACAATCCTCTTCATATTACAACCTTACCTTTCTTCATCCCCTACAGAAAATGCCTTATATACATATATAAGGCATTCTCTGTTATTTAGATTATTCTCTTATCCCTTAACTGCTCCAGATACTCCTTCAACATAATACTTCTGTGTTCTTAGGAACAGTATAACAATAGGAATCGATATAACCACACAACCAGCAAAGAACTGAGTATAGTAGTACTCTATAAATTCTTTCTCAAGCATACTCCATAGTCCGATACCTACTGTGTAGTAGACTTTATCAGCTCCAAGGATAACTCTTGCGAATATATAGTCAACCCAAGGACCCATAAAGGATGTTAATAAAGTGTATACGATTATAGACTTAGATAGAGGAATTGTAATTCTCCAGAATACATCCCATTTAGTAGCTCCGTCGATATAAGCTGCTTCATCTATTGATTTAGGTATAGTATCAAAGAAGCCCTTAGCTATATAGAAGCCAAGCCCTGCCCCACCGGAATAGACCATAATTAATGCCAGTAGCTTTAACGCTCCAGTATCTAAAAGTCCAAAGCCTTTAAGAATATAATATACAGCTATCATAGACATAAATCCTGGGAACATTCCTAATACAAGAGAAACGCTCATCAGCTTCTTTCTAGCTTTAAATTTTAGTCTTGACATAACATAGGATACACATAATACAAAAAATGCAGACAATACACATGTACAGATGGATACTATCAATGTATTAACAAACCATCTTGGAAAATCTAAACTTCCAGTACTAAGGAATAAGTTCTTATAATTATCTAAGGTATATCCCCTTGGAAAAATATAACTCTTATATGATCCACCTTCTGCACGAAGAGAAGTAAGTATAACAAAGGCTATAGGTATAACCCATATAACTGCAAGAATCGATAATATTATGTGTACTACCCAGTTAGATATAAAACTTCTTAAGGATCTTGTTCTCATTATTGGAAGGCCTCCTCTTCTTTAAAGGATTTTGATCTTCTATATGTTATTAATGATAAGGTTGCTAGAATGATAAATACTAAAATTCCAATTACTGACCCAAGGTTATAATCCTTATCTGTAATAGTTAGTCTATATAACCATGTAACCAAGAGATCTGTTTTACCTGCGGAGTAATAATCCAGGGAATCTGGACCACCACCAGAAAGTAAGTATATAACATTGAAATTATTAATATTACCAGTAAAGGTAGTTATCAGATTAGGCGTAGTAATAAACAGAATATAAGGCATAGTAATATTAAAGAATATTCTTATACTATTGGCTCCATCCACCTTAGCTGCATCATATACATCCCTAGGTATATTCTGTAAGATACCAGTTGTAGTAAGTAAGGTAAAGGGTACACCAATCCATATGTTTACTAATATTATTGTAATCTTAGCAAGTATAGGATCAGTTAAAAATGGTACTGATTCAGTCATACCGATAACCCCAAGAGTTCGAAGCAATGAATTCATCGGTCCATTGGCATTAAATATTGTTCTCATAGTAAGTAGTGAAACAAACTGCGGCATAGCGATTGAAAGAACAAAGGTAAATCTCCAAAAGCCTTTAAATCTTGTTCCTTCTCTATTAATAACAACTGCAAGAATTATTCCTAATATATAGCAGGAAAATGTTGCAAATATAGCCCAGATAAAAGTCCATCTAAGGATTGGCCAGAATGTATTAGATAACATACTATTTTCTAATAACAAGGCTTTAAAATTAGCTAAGCCTACCCAGTCAAATAGATTTCCAGGTGGCTGATGGTTCTTATCGTAATTAGTAAATGCTATTAGTATCATAAATAATAGGGGTATAATTGTAAATGAAATAATACCTACCATAGGTGTAAACAACATTGCCTTGTGTAGATTTTCTTGCTTTAAGCTTCTTATATCCTCTCTAAATGTAAGAACCTTTTTACCTAGTTCTTTTCTTCGCTGTGAATCATATGCACTCTTTACAGATCCAGTTAATGCAAAAATAAAAACCAGGGTTATAAATATTGTTAATACGCCGTAAAGTAAGCAAAGCATAGAATTGTCACCAGTTATATATTCATATATCTGCAATTCTTCATTAAACACTTCTACCTGTGACACAGTTCCCAAAGTAATAAGATTTTTTAGGGATGTTACTCCAAAGGTAACCATATAGTAAATATAAGCTACTTCAATACTAAAATATAAAAGTCCTCTTATTATCTGCTTATGTAATAGGTTTCCTAGTCCAAAGATGATGGCAGATAACTTGGTAATCACATTGCCTAGAATAAAGGCACTTCTAAAGCTTATATCTGATGCGGAACCTTCCAAAGTCCTTTGCTTTTTACTGCCCATAATTAACCTCCTATTTCACTGAATTATAGAAACGGAATGTCCATTAGCTATAGAGCATTCCGTTTCATTAAGCCTAATTAACTATATATTGTTATTGCACAACTAATGTTCCAACAAATGTATCTAATTTTTCTTGGGCATTAGTCTTATTTAACTCACCGCTCTTGATTTCTGTTGCAAGTGCACCAACATTTGACCAATATCTTGAACCAAATTCTGCAGATGTAGGCTGCATAACAGATGCAACACTAGCTTCATTAACTATAACAGTTGCTACAGGGTCAGCCTTAACTTCTGGAGCTTCTGCTGCATTAAGATTGGTAGGAACCTGACCTGATTCGATGAAACGCTTAACCTGCATTTCTTCACTACCTAGGTATGTAGCAAACTCTACTGCTACTTGCATGTTAGAAGCCTGAGGATTAACCCCAATAGCCTTTGAGCCATAGAAGCCCTTTAGCTGATAATCGTTGCCATCAGGATTGAAGGTAGGAAGAACAGCAAGACCAAGGTCATCCCCTAAAGCATCCTTATACATCTGATAGTTCCAAGAGCCATCCCACCAAGCGCCAATTCTATGATCTGCAGCTAACTCAGAAAGAGATACATCACCTTCGAATGCAGTCTTAGGATTGCCTATTAAGTCGATAAGATAATTAGTTACAGCAAGACCAGTTCCATTATTCCAATTAGCACCTGCTGCAAAATCAAGTCCATTATCTCCATAGATTGTTAAGCCCGCGCCATAAAACCATGATCCTAGTTTCCAACCACCTGCACTGTCAAAGTGGAAGTTATATACATTGTCAGCGGTAGGTTTAGACATAATACCTTCCATTGTTTTAACATCTTCCTCTGTTAGGATAGATTTATCATAAAACATAAAAAATGTATTGTGAGTAAAAGGAATACCGTAGATAGATCCATCAGAAGCTGTAACCGTATCAGCAACAGTTTCAGCCATAGTTGTCTTAACTAGCTCTTCTGCTCTACCACCAAGCTTAGCAATAGCACCTGCGTTAACCAACTCATTTAACTGATCATTTGCGAAGAAATATACATCTCCAGCTGCTGCAACATCTTTAAGTACCTGCTCTTTAGCTACATCTTCACCAACAACTTCAATAGTGAAGGTTATATCCCATTCAGGATGCAGTTCCTGGAAGGATTCTGCCATAGTATCCATTGTTCCATTTTGAATCTGGTTCTCAGGGCACCATACCTTTAAAGTAACTGGTGTTGCCTCTGCAGGATCTGCATCTACAGGGGCAGCATCGTCGTCTTTTTTGCTATCATTGCTCTCATTTGCTGTTGTGTTAGCTGGTTTTTCATCTTCTTTTTTACCACAAGCTGCAAAACTACCTAATACAAGAATCGCTACCATAAGGAGTACCATTAACTTACTAATCTTTTTCATACCTCTCTACCTCTTTCTTTTTATAATCTCGGAAGAAGCACGCTTTGGGAGCTTCTCCGGTGCCTGCTTACAGGCATTATTCGCTTGTGCAAGTCCGCATATCTGCAGGCTAGCTTTCAATGCTCACTTTGCTTTCGCGTAAATTAAACATGCTTCCTAGATATCTTGCCATATCTAGGTATACACATATTAATTCCATACCTCATTATTGTAGTCTCTTATTGTTCTGTCACTGGAGAATACTCCAGCATTGGCAGTATTGATAAAGCATTTACGACGGAAATCATGCTGGTCTGAGTAGTTTTTATTAACTCTAAGCTTAGCAGTTACATATGGTATAAAGTCTAGAAGTAGGTAATAATGATCTGGCTTATGCCAACTAGCTCCTTCAAGAATTGACTTATATAATTCTTCAAACATTCCAGTACCACCATCTGAGAACGTACCATCTACAAGGGTATCTACTACTTTCTTAATTCTAGGATTCTCCTCATAAATCTTCTTAGGGTTATATGTATCTCCAAGCTTCTCGATATCCTCCACTCTAGCTCCAAAGATGAAGTTATTCTCTTCTCCGGCTTGCTCTACAATCTCAACGTTGGCTCCATCAAAGGTTCCAAGAGTAACGGCTCCATTAAGCATAAATTTCATATTACCGGTTCCAGAGGCTTCTGTCCCAGCGGTAGAAATCTGCTCTGAGACATCAGCAGCTGGTGTTAATTTCTCAGCATAGGATACATTGTAATTAGTCACGAATACCACTTGAAGCTTATCCTTCATATCAGGATCACTATCAATCAATTTAGATATTTCATTAATATACTTGATGATACCCTTTGCTCTGAAGTAGCCTGGTGCAGCCTTGGCTCCAAATATGAAAACTGTAGGATTAAAGTCTGTAATTCTACCATCCTTAAGCCCATAGTATATATCTAATATGGAAAATGCGTTAAGTAGTTGTCTTTTATATTCATGGAGACGTTTAATCTGTATATCATATATAAAATTAGGATTGATCTTGATGCCCTCATTTTTCTCTATGTATTCAGCTAGCTGTCTCTTCTTAATCTGCTTAATGTCAGCAAATTCTTTTATAACCTGTGGGTCATCTGCATATTTCATTAGATTGGTTAAATGAGTCAAATCAGTAATCCATGAGTTGCCAATCTTATCGTTTATAAATCCTGACAGTTCCATATTAGACAGTGCTAGCCATCTTCTTTGAGTAATACCATTAGTTTTGTTATTAAAACGTTCCGGATATATGTCATACCATTCTTTTAGAGCATCGTTTTTCAGTATTTCTGTATGAAGTCTTGCCACTCCGTTAGTTGAATGGGTACCGTAGATAGCCAATCTTGCCATATGAATAGTATTGTCATCTAATATTAGATACTGTTTTTTCTCAGCCGAGGTTTTTTTACCATTAGCTTCAAGTTCCTTAATAAGGGCCTTGTCATACATCTCTATATATTTATAAACCTGTGGTATAACTGATTGTAAAAGATCGACTCCCCATTTTTCCAGGGCTTCTGCCATAACGGTGTGATTCGTATAAGCGAATGTATCTCTTGCGATTCTTTGTGCCCTATTGAATGTCATTCCCTCCTGCTCTATCATAATTCTAATAAACTCAGGAATAGCTATAACAGGATGAGTATCATTTAACTGAATTGCATACTCAGTAGTAAAGTGACTAAAGTCATTGCCATATTTCTTCTTGTAGCTTCTAACAATGTCTTGAACAGCTGCCGCAGAGAAGAAATACTCCTGCTTTAATCTAAGCTTCTTACCTTCATCCGTATCGTCATTAGGATAGAGTAGGCTACAGATCGCCTCTGCTTCGTTACTATTTATAACTGCTTCTTGATATTTCTGTTGATTAAACAGTTCAAAGTTGAAACCTTCAACAGGTTCAGCTTGCCATAATCTAAGTGTGTTTATAGTCTTGGCACCATATCCTATAACAGGTGTATCATATGGAACTGCATAAACAGATTGATCCTTAAACTCTATAAGAACCTTCTCATCTTCTCTCCTTACAGACCATGGATCTCCAAACCTTTGCCAATCATCAGGCATCTCCTTCTGGAAACCATCTTCAAAGTACTGCTTAAATAAACCATATTTATATCTGATACCATATCCATTAAGGGTGACACCGATTGTTGCAGCTGAATCAAGGAAACAAGCAGCTAGTCTTCCAAGGCCACCATTACCAAGTGCAGCATCCTCGATATCTTCAAACATACGAATATCTAAGTTGTTCTCACTCATAAGTTCTACAAATTGATTAACAAGCCCCATATTATATAGGTTACTATATATTAAACGACCTATTAGAAATTCTGCTGAAAGATAGCAAACCTTCTTATCAGAGGATGTAAGCCCCCATTCCTTATCTAAGGTATTCATAGCTGCTTTGGATAAGGCATTATATAATTCCTTAGTACTAGCTTCCTTAACTGTAGTGCCATAATCCAAATCTAGAATGGTAACAACATTACTTTTAAAACTTTTCTCCATCTCTTCCTCCTAATTTCCACGAATAAGCAGATTAGTCCGCGATATTCAAACACTATAACAATTTTCGCAAATTTTCGAAACTATAGCTATAGACTAACACCCCATAAACGAATTGTCAATATATTATTTAAAATTTTATGGTAATTATTTATGTTTTTTTCAAATTATAGAGGTAAGCTCAATGCAATATATACAAAACATCACACATTCCTAATAGTTAAATCTGTTAGAAAAAACAAAGTCGCAATAAATCATTGAAAATGTATTTACTTCATTATATACTGAGATTGATTTTATAAAGGTATATTTTGAATGGAGGCAATATCCTTGGCAACAATTAAAGATATAGCAAACAAATTAGGAATAGCAGTAAGTACGGTATCGAAAGGGCTTAATGGAGCTAGTGATATCAGTGATGAGATGCGTCAGCTAGTATTAGATACTGCTGTTGAGATGGGTTATGCGTCGAAAAAAATGAGAACCTCCAACACTCGTAAGGTCTGTATATTCATCGAGAATATGGATTATGAGAATGTAAACCAATTTGGATATGAGATTGTTGTAGGATTTAAGTTGTCAGCAGCTAGAAGACACTGGGAAGTTACTGTTGTTCCAGCTAGCTTAAACCTACAGACACAAGAAAAGTATGATACTTATATGCTAAAGAATGGATATAGTGGAGCATTCCTACTAGGTTTTACCCTCCACGATGATTGGGTAAAGCAATTGGCTACCACCACTGTACCCACTGTTTTGCTTGACAACTATATTGAGAGAAATAATCATGTAGGATATGTTGGAACAGATAATGATGAAGGGATCGACCTAGCTGTAGATCATCTTCATTCCCTCGGCCATACCAAGATTGCTCTACTTAATGGTTCAAAGAATTCAATGGTAAGCGAGCAGAGACAGCAAGCCTTTATTAATAGTATGCATAAGCATGGACTTGTTCCTGATGAGAAATTAATGGCTTATGGTTATTATGTTCCTGACTGCGCTAAAGATCATTTACCTGGTTTCTTAGAAAATGGTGCTACTGCCATAATGTGTGCCAGTGACCTTATAGCTACCGGTGTTATTGCAGAGATTATGAAACGTGGACTTCGAGTACCTGAAGATGTTAGTGTAGTAGGTTTTGATGACTTGCCTATTGCATCTCAATTTATCCCTTCTATTACAACCATCCGACAAGATAGAACTGACCTTGGTAAAAGTGCATTCCTTCTCTTGGACGGACTGATTCACAATGTTACAACAAGCAAGCTCTTACTTAGAGCAAAGTTCATCAAAAGAAATTCTTCTGGAGTTAGACGAAATTAAAAGGCAAAATATTTATATGTAATTCAAAAGATGGGATTAGTGAAGTTATACCACTTCACTGATCCCATCTTCATCACTAATCTCTCTATACATATAAACATATTCCCTAACATACAGAACAAATGACAGAAATAGAAAAATTCCACATATAAACATAAGTAGGTTAGTAACCCTAGTGTTTAATCTTGGCATGGCAACTAAGAATATCATGGTGACATAGAATACAGTAGTAGAAATCTTACCAAACCACTTAGCCCCATCTAGTTTCTTCCCCTTCTTTAGCATGGCTATTCCTGCTATAAGCATAAATAATTGCATAACCACGAAAAGAATAAGCAGTAAAAACATCCATCTTATTTTGAGAACTAGAACAAATATTAAGGATGCCTGTGTTAACTTATCTGCTAGGGGATCTATTAATTTACCTAGCTCAGTAACCATATTCATATTACGGGCAATAAAACCATCTAGGAAATCCGTCAAACCAGAAGCAACAACTATTAATGCAGCTTGTAAATATTCGCCAGGCTCTTCGGCTCGAATATACATTGTAACAAAAACAGGTATTAATGCAAGACGCACATAACAGAGGATATTTGGAATTGTCCAAAGATCCTTCTTATTAAACTTCGATAAAATTTTCATATAGATCACCATGCCTTTCATCACAACTGCAAACTTCAAGCCGCAAGCACAAAGAGCAAAAAAAATCATTGTTTTTCAATTTATGCTCCTGTTTTTTGTCTATTTTTTACCATCTTAGTATAACTAGTATTTCTTTCTAATTATGTTACCATATATAGTTAAAAAAAGATAGTAAAAATCTTATCATTATTTCTATGATTTTCGTAAGATTTATGAAAGATTTCCTAAGTGTTTAGATAATTCCCCTTTCATTTTAAGTACATGTGAAGATAATTCTTCAACTCTTTCATCTGTCATCCTGCTAATGGGCGCAGATATACTAAAGGCATACTTACTATTATTATTATAATCTAAAATAGCCCCGGCAATACAACGGACTCCTATTTCATTCTCCTCATTATCCAATGCATAGCCCTTCATCTTTATCATCTTTAGCTCCTCCTCCATTTTATCAAGGGAGGTTATTGTATACTCAGTCTTCTTTTCTGGATTACTATTTTCCCAGATACTATAAAGTTCTTCTTTAGGTAGCTCCGCCAGTATTGCTTTTCCAACAGCTGAGCAATACATAGGTCTTAGAAGACCAATATGGGAAGCCATTCTAATGCTACTGTCTCTTGGGCCAGCAGGTTCAACTTTATCAATATAAACCACATCACTACCTGTACGCTCTACTAGATGAACTGTCTCCTGGCACTCCTTAGCTAGTCTCTCCATATAAGGATGGGCAATAGCATATATATCTATATTAGATAAAAATATGCTGGATAGTTGCACAAGCTTAAAAGTTAATTGATATTTGCCAGATTTATCATTCTGTTCCACGTATCCCATACTGATTAATGACAGTAACATTCTATGCACAGTGCTTTTATGAAGTTCAAGAGCATTGCCTATCTCCACTACCCCTACTGGTCCATTATGTGCAACATATTCTAATATGTTGAATATTCTTTCTGCTGATTGTATTGGATTCTTAGTCTCCATAGTGTAACTTCTACTCCTTCATATTAATAAATTAATAAATTTCGTTTTATTGGTGAAAATATTTCATGAATGAATGTCCATAATAAGATTATACATCACACCTTGACATAATGGGTAAAGAATCCTATAATCGTCTTATTAGTATCATATTATGATATATTGGTATCATATCACGAAACTTTTTTAAATGTCAATTATATTTATGATCGGAGGAGAATTATGAATTCTATTTTAGAAGATATTAGATTACTTGGTATTGTACCTGTAATAGCATTAGATGATGTGGATGATGCTCTCCCACTAGCTAAGGCCCTTTATGATGGTGGACTACCTTGCGCAGAAGTAACATTTCGTACTGATGCCGCAGAGGAATCTATTATTGCTATGACAAAAGCGTACCCAGATATGTTAGTTGGTGCAGGTACTGTTCTGACTACTGAACAGGTGGATAGGGCTATAAATGCTGGGGCTAAGTTTATCGTAAGCCCAGGCTTTAATCCCAAGATAGTATCTTACTGCCTATCAAAGGATATTCCTATTGTTCCTGGATGTTCAAGTCCATCTGATATTGAACAAGCTTTAGAACATGGTCTAGATGTCGTAAAGTTCTTCCCAGCAGAAGCCAGTGGAGGCTTAGCTAAAATCAAGGCTATGGCAGCTCCTTACACAGGAATAAAATTTATGCCTACAGGAGGCATTAACGAGAAAAACATCAACTCTTATCTAGATTTCAACAAGGTAATTGCTTGTGGTGGAAGCTGGATGGTAAGGAAGGATTTATTAAAAGCTAAGGATTTTGATGGTATTCGTAAACTTACCGAGGAAGCAATACAGTTAATGCTTGGTTTCGAATTAAAGCATGTTGGTATTAATACTAAAGACGAAGGAGAAGCTAACTCTATTGCAGATACATTTGTATCAATATTTGGTTTTAATAAGAATGACGGCAATAGCTCTATCTTTGCAGGTAGCGGAATCGAAGTCCTAAAGTCTCCTTTCCTTGGAGAGCATGGACACATTGCTATTCAAACAAACGATGTAAAAAGAGCAATCTATCACCTATCTAAGAAGAATATCCAAGTTAATATGGATACAGCTAAGTATGATAAATGCGGTAATTTTATAGCTGTATACCTTACTAAGGATATTGGTGGATTTGCCGTTCATTTGCTTCAGAAAAAATAATTAATAATAAGAAAGGTATGAAATTATTATGAGTAAAAAAATTGTAACCTTTGGCGAAATTATGTTGAGACTAGCTCCAGAAGGATACTATCGTTTTGTTCAGGCAGACACCTATGGGGCTACTTATGGCGGTGGAGAAGCTAATGTTGCTGTTTCCTTAGCAAACTACGGTTTAGATGCTGCCTTTGTTACTAAACTTCCCACCCACGAGATTGGCCAGGCTGGTGTTAATTCCTTAAGAAGATTTGGTGTGGATACTTCCTTAATTACTAGAGGTGGTGACAGAGTTGGAATATATTTCTTAGAAAAGGGCGCAAGTCAACGTCCATCTAAGGTAATATATGATCGTGCTGGTTCTTCTATTGCAACTGCTACTACCAAGGATTTTGACTGGAATAAGATATTTGAAGGTGTAGATTGGTTCCACTTTACAGGAATTACTCCTGCTCTAGGTGATAATGTTGCAGAAATCTGCCTAGAAGCATGTAAGGCTGCCAAAGAACGTAACATCACCATAAGCTGTGACCTTAACTATCGTAATAAATTATGGTCTAAGGAAAAAGCAGGTAAGGTTATGGGGGAGCTTTGTCATTATGTTGATGTAGTTATCGCCAATGAAGAAGATGCCAGCGATGTGTTCGGAATCAAGGCTGCTAACACTGATGTTACAGCTGGTCAAGTAAATCATGAGGGCTACAAGGATGTTGCAAAGCAACTAGTTGAACGCTTCAACTTCTCCAAGGTTGCTATTACTCTTAGGGGCTCCCTCTCTGCCAATGATAATAACTGGGCAGCTATGCTTTATGACGGTAAGGAATTCTATTTTAGTAAGAATTATTTAATCCATATCGTAGATAGAGTTGGCGGTGGTGATTCCTTCGGTGCAGGATTAATCTACAGTACTCTTAATGACTATGAACCTCAAGAAGCTATTGAGTTTGCTGTTGCTGCAAGCTGCTTAAAGCACAGTATTGAAGGAGATTTCAATCAGGTGTCTGTAGATGAAGTCAAGAAGCTTGCTGGTGGAGATGCATCAGGACGAGTTCAAAGATAAAAAACAAACCCATAAACCCATTTGATAAATTAACGAATGAGGGTGAATATATGAGTTACGGCCGGTCGACGCCGAAACTCATATATTCACCCTCATTCTGATTCTTATAAAACACCAATAAGATAGAGCTATGTTTTCTACTATATAACTTTTTGTTATTATATTATTTCATTACAACATTTACTATCTTCCTTGGAACATAGATTTCTTTAATTATGTTTCCAGTTAGCTTATCTGCCATAGCCTCTTTTGCTAGGCTTATCGCTTCCTCTTTAGAAGACTCAGCTGAAATCATAATCGTACCCTTAGTTTTACCATTGATCTGGATAGCAATTTCGATTTCATCATCCTTCATCTTATCTTCATCGTAGGTTGGCCATGTATTCTCAAATACAGAAGTTTCATTTCCCATCACATGCCATAGCTCTTCACCAATATGTGGAGCAAATGGTGAAAGTAGTATTATAGCTGTCTCAAGGGTTTCTTTATCAATGCCACCCTCTTTTTTCACAATATCAAGCATTTTATTATTGTATTCCATAAAACCACTTACTACTGTATTAAGACTGAAAGCATTAAGTCTTGTTGTTATATCATAAACCAATTTATTACGAAGCTTTATAGTTTCAGCTGTTTCCTGAGTTAATTTATCCTTATTCTCCATAACCAAATTGTAGAAACGGTTAATAAAGCGATAAACTCCATCAATTCCCCTATCATCCCACTCTGAATCGAGTTCTGGTGGTCCAACAAATAATTCGTATAATCTTAGGGCGTCACAACCATAATCTCTAACAAGTTCATCAGGAGATACCACATTACCCTTTGATTTACTCATCTTAGCTCCGTCCTTACCAATCATACCTTGGTTGAATAGCTTGAGGAATGGCTCATCAAAATCAACTACACCAATATCATTCAAGAACTTAGTATAGAATCTTGAGTATAGCAAATGAAGTACTGCATGTTCTACACCACCGATATACATATCAACAGGTAGATATTTCTCTGCCTTTTCTTTAGATATTAATTCCTTATCATTTTTACTATCAACATAACGAAGGAAATACCAGGATGAACCTGCCCATTGAGGCATGGTATTGGTTTCTCTCTTTGCTGGAGCACCACACTGAGGACATGTAGTATTAACCCAGTCATGAATATCTGCTAAAGGTGATTCTCCTGTTCCAGTAGGCTGATATTTTTCAACCTCTGGTAATAGTAATGGCAATTCCTCTTCAGGAACTGGCACTGGACCACAGTGATCACAATGAACAATTGGAATAGGCTCTCCCCAATAACGTTGTCTAGAGAATACCCAGTCTCTAAGCTTGTAATTAATGGTCTTCTGTCCAATTCCCTGTTTTTCTAACATATCAGGTACTTCCGCCTTAGCCTGCTCAGAATCCATACCATTCCATTCTCCGGAATTAATCATAATGCCTGGCTCTGTATAGGCTTCTGTTAGTTCAGGATTCTCTTTACCATCCTTTGATATAACCTGAACAATTGGGATCTCAAACTTAGTTGCAAATGCGAAGTCTCTATCGTCATGGGCTGGTACACACATAATTGCACCTGTTCCATAATCAACCAAAACATAATCAGAAATCCATATTGGTATTAATTCATTATTAAGAGGGTTAATTGCATAGCTTCCTGTGAACACTCCAGTCTTTTCCTTATCCTGAAGACGATCCACAGTAGATTTTGTTGAAGCCTTATTAATGTACTCTTCTACTGCATTTCTTTGCTCATCAGTCGTAATCTCTTTAGCCAACACATGTTCAGGTGCTAATACCATAAAGGTTGCACCGTATAAGGTATCAGGTCTTGTGGTATATACTTTAATAGCCTTGTCACTATCTTTAATGGCAAAGTCAATCTCTGCCCCATAGCTTCGACCTATCCATTCTGCCTGCATCTTCTTAACTTTTTCTGGCCAATCTAATTTATCAAGATCATCTAGTAAACGATCTGCGTATTTTGTAATACGAAGCATCCACTGTTTTAGGTTCTTCTTTGTTACTGTTTCACCACAACGCTCACAGGAACCATTGACAACCTCTTCATTAGCAAGACCAGTCTTACATGAAGGGCACCAATTAATTGGCATCTCTTTTTCATAAGCAAGCCCAGCTTTAAACATTTTAACAAAAATCCACTGCGTCCATTTATAGAAATCAGGATCTGTTGTATTAACCTCCATATCCCAATCATAAATTGCAGCTATCTCTTTAATCTGTTCCTTAATATTAGCTACATTCTCTGCTGTAGAAACACTTGGATGAACGCCCATCTTAATAGCATAGTTCTCTGCTGGCAAGCCAAAAGCATCCCATCCCATTGGATGGATGATATAGTAACCATTAAGTATCTTATATCTGCTCCAAGCATCGCTGATAACGTAACCTCTCCAGTGGCCTACATGGAGTCCACTTCCAGAAGGGTATGGAAACATATCAAGACAATAATACTTTGGCTTCTTTCCATCATCTACATTAATCGGATTCTGCTCCCAGTTCTTTCTCCATCTCTTTTCTATTTCCTTATAATTATAAGGTATAGCCATAATTAATTCCTCCTATTATATATTTCCACGATAAGCGTATTAATCCAAGAAAGACTTTGCTCTCTTTACTTACCCGCAAATCAAAAAACCCTCCCGCCTCAATATGACGCAGAAGTCGGTATCTCAACCGCACTACCTGCCCATTAATAGAGACGAAAGGATTATCACTTCCGTGGTACCACTCTAATTCATAATGAAATATATTACGAAACTTGTTTCAAAGACTTTCATTATGCACTTTAAATATCGATAACGGGATTACCGCCCCAACCTACTTAATTTCAGAAAGGGAACTCCAAGGCGAGTTCAGAGCTTGTTACTACTACCTTCCACCACCGGTAGCTCGCTGAAAGTACATTGACTCCTACTACTCCTTATCAAAGCTTCTAGCCTATTCTATTTCAAAAAATAATACTAATAAATACTATAATCATAGCAAATCATTTTGTCAAGGAATTTCAAAAAACTACTTATATTAAGTATTACCTTGTAGGTATATGCATATATTATATTCGAATCCCCTACTTATGGAGGTCCCAATGAGCTTTCTCACCGATTTAATCTATGAATATGGCACACTTGCAATGTTTATTATTATCATGCTAGAGTATGCTTGCTTTCCTGTATCAAGCGAAATTGTCCTACCCTTTTCTGGTGCTGTAGCCTCAATTAATAACACAAACTTTATATTTATTCTAGTCTTAAGCATCATAGCTGGTCTTATAGGTACAGGTATCACCTACACTATTGGATGGTTTGGAGGTGCAGCTTTACTTAATAAAATCAAGAAACGCTTTCCAAAATCCGAAAAAGGAATAGACTCAGCATTTAACAGATTTAATAGTCACGGAGCTGCAGCTGTTTGTATGGGCAGGGTTATACCACTTATACGTACATACATAGCCCTAGTTGCTGGTTCAGCCAAATTAAATCCAGTAACCTACTTCTCTTATTCAGCCCTGGGAATAACAGTATGGAATACCCTACTAATAGGACTTGGCTATACCCTAAGGGAAAATTACGAAGTAGTCAGTCAGTACTATGGTCGTTACAAGCACAACCTCATTCCTGTATTTCTTATCTCCATCGCAGGACTCATCTTTAATAAGATATACATAAAGAGAAAGTCATAAATATCCTTTTTATTATTCGGTCTGCAGTATATAATATAAGGTGTCAGGAAAAATATAGTAATAATGCTTATGGATTACATTATGCCCCGGAAACGTCGTAAATTTGATAAAGATTTGAAAGCGGAGGGCAGATATACTCCAATTGACACAACAGCCCAGTCTTTGATAAAACCGGCGGTAAAGCAGAGTATTTTCCCTATTACGGGAATGAAACACGGACAGTCCGTGTATGGGTCCTTTACCCACTTTCAAAATTAAGTAGTACAACGACACAATTAGAAGCCTTTGCAACATACCTTTTGCTAATGTTCTTTATCGCAATACTCTCCTTTGTTTCTTCAATTATGGTAATTGGCCTCAAATTGATTAGTACGATATGGAATGACACTGGTGTATATGATAATCTGCAAAAGTTGGGGTTAAAAGGGAAAAACATAAAGCAGCTTATCACAAAACAAATGCTATTTATCTATTTCATTCCCACTATTTTAGGTTGTGGTATTGGGGCGTTCACTACCTATCGCATCATGCTTGTTTCAGCCGTTACTTACATTGAAAAAGTCATGGCTTTAGTAGGGGGCTTATGTGCTCTTGTGCTTATTCTGCAAATTGTAATCTTCTTTTTAATACGCAAAAAGGTTATGGATGATTATGTAAGGTGAGCACACAGGACTTTAAGATCTTTTTAAACAAAACATTAAAGCTATAGTTGATCATTAAGAAAGCATAATAAGACCAACCAATCATATAATTTATAGAGAATTAATAGATAGGACGAGAAATTTCTATGCAATGGCATTCAATGTCTGTAGAAGAAACTGTCAAACAACTTAAAACATCATTATCAAGGGGACTAACCTCAGAGGAGGTATTAAAAAGACAGAAAACCTACGGCCCCAATCATCTTGAAGTAAAAAAAGGTAAGAATCTTTTTCAAAAATTTATAGCTCAATTTCAAGATTTCATGATAATCATCTTAATTCTGGCTGCCCTTATATCTTTTGTAGTATCTTTTCTTGAAGGTCAGCCTAATTATGTGGATCCAATTATAATACTAATTATTATAATACTTAATGCCACTTTAGGCGTAATGCAGGAATCCAAGGCAGAAAAGGCACTTGATGCCCTTAAGAAAATGTCAGCTCCTACTGCCCATGTTCTTAGAGATGGAAAGCTTGGAATGGTGGATTCAGTAGACTTGGTCCCAGGTGATATTATATCACTTGAAACAGGATACTTTGTTCCTGCCGATGCTAGACTTGTAAAAGGAGTAAATCTTAAGGTTGAGGAAGCCTCTTTGACAGGGGAATCCCATCCAGTAGATAAATATGCTGAAAAGCGTCTGCCTGAAAACACAAGCCTTGGTGATAGAATTAATCTTGTTATGTCAACTACGATTGTAACCTATGGGCGAGGTGTTGCCATAGTTACAGATACAGGTATGAATACTCAGGTTGGTCATATTGCAAAGCTAATTATGGACGATGAGCCACCTATGACACCTCTACAGATAAAGCTAGCTAAGACAGGAAGAACTCTAGGCATTGCAGCTCTAGTAATCTGTGTATTCATCTTTATCCTAGGACTGATGAAGCAGCTGCCCGTCTTCGATATGTTTATGACTTCAGTGGGTCTTGCTGTTGCAGCAATCCCAGAGGGGCTTCCTGCCATTGTAACCATTATGCTATCTATTGGTGTTCAGAGGATGGCTAAGAAAAATGCAGTTATTCGTAAGCTTCCTGCAGTTGAAACCTTGGGTAGTGCCACTGTTATATGCTCTGATAAAACAGGAACCTTAACTCAAAATATTATGACAGTAACAGAGATTTGCTCAATCAATGGTAGGGAAACTGGAGCCAGTGAATTCGGGGCCTACCTCCTTTCCCACGGCGCCTTATGCTGTGATGCCTCTCTACAAATCGATAATGGAACAGTTGAGGCTACAGGGGAAGCTACGGAAAAAGCAATCGTTATGGCTGCATATCAAGCTAATATAATTAAATCTTCTCTGGATAATTCTTACCCTAGAATTGGTGAAATACCCTTCGATTCAAGTAGAAAGTTAATGACTACAGTACATAATTCTCCTGACCACACCTATAGAAGTATAACTAAGGGAGCTTATGATTTCCTTATTAAAAGATGTACACATATATATAGGGATAAGGGTTCCCATCCAATGACGGGAAGGGACATTGCCAAGCTAAACCTATTAAATAATTCAATGACCAATAAAGCATTAAGAGTAATTGCTGTTGCCTATAAAAATGTACCAAGATCCTCTGTTACCAATAAACCAGCTGATATGGAAAAAGGTCTGACCCTTATAGGCCTAATAGGAATGATAGATCCACCAAGAGAGGAAGTTAAAGAAGCTGTTGCCTTATGTAAAGATGCTCACATTAAACCTGTTATGATAACTGGAGACCATGTACTTACTGCTATGGCTATTGGGAGAGAGCTAGGTATTTTAACTGACAGCTCTCAGGCCATTACTGGTGATGAACTATCTAGGATGGATGCAGATACACTGGTGAAGGAAATTCCTAGATATACAGTATTTGCACGGGTATCACCTGAGCATAAGGTCCGCATTGTAAAAGCATACCAAAGCCGTGGTGAGGTGGTCGCCATGACAGGGGATGGTGTTAATGATGCCCCTGCCCTTAAAGCAGCTAACATTGGTTGTGCTATGGGAATTACGGGAACTGATGTGGCCAAGAATGCTGCAGACATGATCCTAACAGATGATAACTTTGCCACCATTGTTTCGGCAGTAAAAGAAGGTAGAGGTATCTATGATAATATAAAAAAAGCAGTGCATTTTCTACTATCTAGCAATATTGGTGAGATACTAACTATATTTGTCGCTATGTTATTTGACCTTCCTATGCCTTTAGTAGCTGTTCAATTACTTTGGGTGAACCTTGTTACAGATTCACTTCCAGCCATATCCCTGGGTATGGAACCTGCTGAGAAGGATATTATGAAGAAGAAACCAATACCCCAAACCAAAGGACTTTTTGCTGATGGTCTAGCTTTCCGAATAATAGTTGAGGGATTTATGATTGGTTCCTTGGCCTTAACCGCTTTTGTGATAGGATATCACTTTTATGATCTTGTTGCAGGAAGAACAATTCCTTCAGTAGGAAGAACCATGGCATTTGCAGTATTAAGTCTCTCACAGCTTTTTCATTCATTTAATATGCGAAGCGACCGCTCACTTTCTGATGTAGGAATATCCAGTAATCCTAGATTAGTATTCTCCTTCATTATATGCTCATTTTTACAGGTTGCCGTAATATCCTTTCCACCACTTGCCAAGGTATTTCAAGTTGTTCCCTTAGATATAAGGCAATGGGCCATGGTACTGCTTCTTTCTATGGCACCAATTGTAATAGTGGAATTCCAGAAGAAGTCTAATAAAAGCTACAACAGTAAAAAATATTATGGAAATATTATGAATTAATAAAGTGAGCTTGTGCATTTTTACTAAATTTGTAAATTTCTTGTTTTTCGTCCTGTTTTTACTTGAAATAGATGAACTTTCGGTTTATTATATAGAAGATGAAAAAAATAATTTACATAGATGAGGTGTATGTATGAACCCAGCCATTAATTTATTAAATAATTTTAATAGACCATATAGAGATGACAATTTGGATAAAGCACTGTGGTCGATGTATGATAATATGCCTTATATTAGTGATAAGGATATATGTAATAAGCATCACCTTAAAAGATTTAGTGGCAATGTAGTAAAGTACTATCGTTGTCAAGCAGCTCCACCATATGAAGTAAAACACTAAGATTGTATTAAATAGAATAATTCCACTAAAGGAAGAACAGGCGAATTAGCAAGGTAAGTATGCCGATTTGCTTGTTATGAAATAGGGCTTATGCATAAGGAATTCCTTATACATAAGCCCATTTTAATTCATCTTGTTCTCTTATCTTACAACTTTAAATGCATCCTTACCTAAATATCTTGCATTACTGCCAAGCTCTTGTTCAATTCTAAGAAGTTGATTGTACTTAGCAACACGGTCTGTTCTGGAAGGAGCACCAGTTTTAATCTGCCCTGCATTAGTGGCAACTGCAATATCTGCCAAGGTAACATCTTCTGTCTCACCGGATCTATGAGATACTACTGCGGTCCAACGATTATTCATTGCCATTTCAATTGCATCTAGAGTCTCAGTAAGTGTACCAATCTGATTGAATTTAATTAATACAGAGTTAGAAATTCCTTGGTTTATGCCCTTTATGATTCTATCAGTATTTGTAACAAAAAGGTCATCTCCAACTAACTGAACCTTATCACCAATACGCTCAGTTAATAGCTTCCATCCCTTCCAATCCTCCTCAGAAAGTCCATCCTCAAGAGATATTACTGGATATTTAGTGCAGATCTCATCCCAGAAATCAACCATCTGCTCTACTGTCTTATATTCACCTGATTTCCAGAATAGGTATTCCCCTTCTCTTCCAGCAGCCTTAGCTTCTTCATACATCTCTGTAGCAGCAGCATCTATTGCAATATAGAAATCCTGACCAGGAGTGTATCCAGCAGCTTCAATAGCCTTTACAATATAATCAAGAGCTTCAGTGTCACTATTAAACTTAGGTGCAAATCCACCCTCATCACCAACAGCTGTTACATACCCATCCGTCTTAAGAAGCTTCTTAAGGGTATGGAATACTGTTGCACTATGTTCTAAAGCTTCAGAAAAGCTCTTAGCACCAACTGGCATAATCATGAATTCCTGAATATTTAAACTGGAGTCAGCGTGTTGACCACCATTGATAATATTCATCATAGGAACTGGTAATGTTTTAGCATTAACACCGCCTAAATAACGATATAGAGGAAGCTTTAATGATGTTGCAGCTGCCTTAGCAACTGCAAGGGAAGCACCTAGAATTGCATTGGCACCTAGTTTTCCTTTATTAGGAGTACCATCAAGCTCAATCATCTTCCTATCGATTTCAGTCTGATTAGATGCATCCATACCAATTAAAGCTGAAGCTATCTCTGTGTTAACATTGTTAACTGCTTTAAGAACACCATTGCCAAGATATCTGCCCTTATCCCCATCTCTTAACTCAACTGCTTCGAACGCACCTGTGGAAGCTCCTGAAGGTACCGCTGCTCTTCCAAGACTTCCATCGGCAAGAACAACCTCCACTTCAACAGTTGGGTTTCCTCTTGAATCTATTATTTCTCTTCCTATAACTTGTTCAATTAACATTTTCTTCATATGATACATCCTTTCTTTTATTAATATGGGTATTAGTAAAATTTAACATTACTCTTATGTATTATTTACTGGATTATGAAAAATATTCTTATAGATACAATAATTATACCATACCTCAGATAAAAAATTGTGACTTAAATCACATTATTATTTTAACTCTTTTACACTCTATTTTTTATGCAACTTTATAAATGTTTTTGCATAATTATAAACTTTTGCTTGCATCTCTATCTAAAACAAGGTAATATATTAATAATTTAAAGAATGGTACTATAAATATGATTATATAGAAAGAGGTGTAATATATGAAGCTTTGGGGAGGACGTTTTACCAAAGAAACTAATGAAATGGTTCATCATTTTAATGCATCAATATCCTATGATAGCAGATTTTATTCCCAGGATATTATGG
Source organism: Clostridiales bacterium (assembly GCA_012839235.1). Taxonomy (GTDB): domain Bacteria; phylum Bacillota; class Clostridia; order Lachnospirales; family Lachnospiraceae; genus Mobilitalea. The sequence goes on along the minus strand of DUNS01000140.1, from coordinate 14,607 downwards.
GGAGTATTGCCCACGTTACTATGCTTGCTAAAAGTGGAATTCTAACAGATGGAGAGAAAGAACTAATTATTGATGGCCTTAAGGGCATTGAAGATGATATTACAAGTGGAAGCTTGCCTATTGATATGGAAAGTGAGGACATCCATAGCTTCATAGAGGCTGAATTAATAAATCGTATAGGAGATGCAGGGAAGAAGCTTCACACTGGAAGAAGCCGGAATGATCAGGTAGCCTTGGATATGAAGCTGTATATAAGAGAAGAGATTGGGAACATAGATTTTCTGCTAAAAAAAATCATAATCACTCTTCATGAGCTTATGAAGGCTCATACTCAAACCTATCTTCCTGGTTTCACACACCTTCAGAAGGCTCAGCCTGTAACACTAGCCCATCACCTTGGTGCATATGTGGAGATGTTCAAGAGAGATAGATCACGATTATCAGATATTTATAAACGGATGAACCTTTGTCCTCTAGGCTCAGGAGCCCTAGCAGGAACAACCTACCCTTTAGATCGTGATTATACAGCAGAGCTTCTTGGTTTTGACGGTCCAACATTAAATAGTATGGATAGTGTATCTGACAGAGATTATCTAATAGAATTACTTAGTGCTCTTTCTACGATTATGATCCACCTAAGCCGTTTTAGTGAGGAAATAATCATATGGAATAGTAATGAATATCAATTTATTGAACTTGATGATGGATACTCTACTGGCTCAAGTATCATGCCTCAGAAGAAAAACCCAGATATTGCTGAATTGGTTAGGGGTAAAACAGGTCGTGTATATGGTGCTTTGATTGCTTTACTAACTACTATGAAAAGTCTTCCCCTTGCTTATAATAAAGATATGCAGGAGGATAAAGAAGGAACCTTTGATGCTATTGATACAGTAAAGACATCCCTATCCTTATTTGATGGGATGGTTTCTACTCTTAAGGTTAATAAGTCTAAGATGGCTTATAGTGCTAAGAATGGCTTTACCAATGCAACAGATGCTGCTGATTATCTAGTGCAAAAAGGCATCCCCTTTAGGGATGCCCACAGTATAATTGGTCAGATAATACTATATTGTATTGATAAAAACATCTCACTGGAAGATATGAAACTTGAGGAATATAAGGAATATAGTCCAGTATTTGAAGCTGATATATACGATGCTATAAGCTTAGAAGCCTGTGTAAACAAACGAAATACTATTGGTGCTCCTGGTCTAGAAGCAATCAATAAGGTAATAGAAATAAACGAAGCATATATTAATTCATCCAAGTAAAATTAGGATATTTTAATAATGCCTTACCCATAATCTTGTCCCTGTTAAGAAAGGTATTGTCCCAATATCTTGAATCATTAGAATCATTACGATTATCTCCCATCATGAAGTAATGATTCTCAGGGACGGTATATGGTCCAAAATCTTTTTTCAGCTTTTCTTTAACATAAGGCTCGTCAATGGGTTCTCCATCTATGTAAACCAAGCCATCAATTCCTGCTATGGTTTCTCCTGGCAGTCCAATAATTCTCTTAATATAATCTTTTTCTTCATCGTCTGGAAAAGGGAATACAACGATATCTCCTCTCTCAGGATCCTTAAACCAATAAGAAACCTTTTGAGTATATATTTTATCTCCAATCATTATGGTATCTTCCATAGAGCCTGTTGGTACTGATACCTTGAATAGTACAAACCGGTTGGCTAATTTTGCTAATACAATGGCTATTATTAATACCAAAACCCAGCTTAATATTTCTTTTATAATAGTTTTGTTCATATGTATGACCTCTTTCATATTTTAATTCAACACAAATTAGAAGTTCTGAAGCTTGTGACATAGAACTTGTCACATTAAATGCTCTGGATATTATGGACTTCTTTTTTTGCAGATTAGTAGCTCTGAAGCTATGCTTCATCGCTCACGTTGCACTTATCCATTATATCCATACCATTTTAATGTGACATAGAACTTGTCACATTAAATGCTCTGGATATTATGGACTAATCTGCTTATACCTGTACATTATAACTTTATTAGGGGAATTTGTAAATAACAATCCCCCATGAAAAAATACCTATCTATTTACTGTAAACAATTCATTTACCACCATCCATAAACCTGGGAAGTAATTCATTATCTGCCACACACCTGCACCAGCCAGACCATATTCCGGAATTAGTCGAAGCTTAGAATTCATGCTTCTTATATCGTCAAACCATACAATATGGGCCGCTCCTGCAGAATCTGTATATTCGTAGAATGGTGATTGAGCTACTTCATCAAATTGAGTTGTTACACCATATTGAGCAGCTCTAGCAATGGCTTCTTGATTAGATAGAGCCTCAGCCATAGATTCCCCTTGAACAAATGGTAATGTCCAATCATAGGAATAATTAGGGACACCCATCAATATCTTGTTAGGATCAATTACTGAAACTCCATATTCCAAGACCTCTCTTACTTTATCAATAGGAGACGTAGCCATAGGTGGGCCAAACAAGTATCCCCACTCATAGGTCATTAATAAGACATAATCAGCTATGGCGCCTATAGCTGGGTAATCATGGGCTTCATACAAAAGGCCAGTCATTTCCCCGGAGGTTTTAGGAGCAAGAGCTACCAATGTAAGTAGTCCTAATGGACTTAATCTACTCTGGACATTGGCTATAAAATTAATAAAATTCTGCCTATCCTCAGGCAAGATAAATTCGAAGTCAATATCAAGACCCACATAACCCTTAGCCGTCATGGTTGCTATGATATTTTCAATAAGATTATTCTGTGCTTCTGGATTAATAAACATTTCATGGGCAATCTGAGTATCAAAATTGCCCTCAGGTGTCATAGGGGCTAACATCATAATCGGTGCTGCACCAAAATCACCTGCAATTGCTATGAGCTCCTCATCTTCTATAGGAACCAACTCTCCCCCAGTGGTAAAGCCATAAGTAAATAAAGAGAGATAGGTTAAGAAGGATAGAGTTTTTCGCAGGACACTCCTATCTATAAAAGGATAGGCATATCCATTAATTAATATATTGTCAATTGGTGGATCACCCTCAAAGCTTATAACAACTACTTCTCCTGGACTTAAAGCTTCATCAGCTGCAATGGTTGGGTTATTCCGAAGTATTTGTTCCGCATCTACTCCATATTGCTCAGCTATTGCAAATAAGCTATCCCCTTGAACAACTGTATGAACTGTCTCAGGAACACGAATTCCTAAGCTTTGTCCGACTACCAAATTGTCTGGATTAGGTAATTCATTATCTATAATAATCCTCTCAGGTGTTACCCCATATTGATTGGCTATTGATTGCACCGTTTCTCCTGATGTAACAACATGAATATCCATATATTATTGCTCCTAGTGAACACATTTTATTATAAATATATGCTCTTGTATCCAGCTTGTGAAATAAAATTGCAACAATCTAAGGCTTAAGGTATAATGCTTATAAGACTTAATAATTATTCATAATTATTGATAATTTTATAAACATAATAGTAGGATTATAAGTATAATGGCTATATGCGAAACTAAGAAAGGAAGGTATATTATAATGAATGTTTTTAAAGAAATTTCTCCTGAAGCAATTCGTAAAAATACATTTCAAATGATTGGTAAAGAGTGGATGCTAATAGCAGCAGGTGACCAGAATAAAGCCAATGCCATGACAGCTTCCTGGGGTGGCTTTGGTGTTATGTACGGTAAGAATGTAGTCTATGCCGTTGTAAGACCCCAAAGATATACCAAAGAATTTATAGATAGAGAAGATGAATTCTCCCTGAATTTTTTTGAAAAGGAATACAAGAGCACCCTTAAGTATATGGGAAGTATGTCTGGACGTATGGAGGATAAGATTGAAAAATCCGGGCTAACCCTGGAGTTCTCTGGTAACACTCCATATTTTAACGAGGCTAGACAGATCCTCATCTGTAAGAAGCTATACGCCCAGCCAATGGAGGGTAAATATATTATAGACAGCAAGCTTGATAGGACTTGGTACCCTAATAAGGATTATCATACCCTATATATAGCAGAGATTACTAAGGCTCTAAAAGCTACAAGACAATCAACATTCTAGAACAGAATATAAAACGTAGTGAGGAAAGTCGGTATCACATTCAGACACAAGCTTGCTTGCTTATTACAAGTAGAGTGCCAAGATCATGAAGTGGTTTACTTTATGATATAAATAAACTGAATAATATACAGAATAAAACTAAGAATATAATTAGATTAGTAGTAAACTGAAAGGAATTACATGCTGACATATAAAGATGTTAAAAAGAACGAAACCATAAGGACTTATATAAAAATGGCAGATGCTACACTTTCCGAGTTGGGTTATACGGACCATAGTCTGGCCCATGTAACTAAAGTTGCAGATACTGCCAAGTACATTCTTTCCACCCTTAATTACTCAGAAAGGGATATAGAACTGGCTCAGATTGCCAGCTTTATGCACGATATTGGTAATATTGTTAATAGGGATGAGCATGCTCAGAGTGGCGCTGTCATGGCTTTTAGACTCCTAGATCAACTAGGTGCTACTCCTGAAGATAATGCCATTATAATCTCCGCTATAGGTAATCATGACGAAGGAACTGCGGTGCCTGTTAATCCTATTGCTGCTGCCCTTATATTAGCTGATAAGACCGATGTGAGACGAAGCAGAGTGAGAAATAGGGATCTATCCTCTTTTGATATTCATGATAGGGTGAATTATGCAGTAGAGGAATCACAGGTTACCATTTCTCCTGACAAAAAGAAGTTCCAACTGTCTTTGAAAATTGATACTTCTATAAGTCCGGTTATGGATTACTTTGAGATATTTTTAAATCGAATGTTACTATGCAAGAAGGCAGCCCACAGATTAGACATGGTATTTGAACTTAAAATAAATGAACAAAATGTATTATAAAAAAGCATTTGCATTCATGAGATGAGATTATCATCACGGAGTGCAAATGCTTTTCTTATAATATTAAATTATATGTTCATATAACCTGCCACAAGGCTTTGATTTCTAGCTGCTTTAAGTTTTCCATATGTAAATTCAAAGAAGAAGATTATTGCATCAACTACCCTATAACATAAATCAACGATATATTGTAAATCAACCTTAATATTCTTTAAGCTATTCATATACTCTGAATGGGCTTCTCGTATAAAGGCAAGTATGTCTTCAACAGATAAGAAATTTTTATCCTTAATACGCTCCCTTTGTATCTCGGCTCTTTTTACGTATTTTCTTAATGAAAACTTCAATTGATTTTCATAGTGCATATGCTCTTTTAAAGTGCCTGGATAATCAGAATTATGGGGAAATGTAAAATAGTCTGCTAGATAGTGGGTTATTACTCCCAGATGTCTTGCAAAATATCCGTTAATCCCTTGCTCTATATCATAATCTATAGTTATCTTTTTTATTTCCTTTATCAAAGTTTTAAATGTCTCATCAATTGTGTGTCTTTTAGTTAAAAAGGATGGTTTCAAGTCAGGTAGGATACTCCCTAGATAAAACGCTTTCTTGTGGTCATGTAGCTCGTCAACATTTATGTTGGTAACAAGGTACTTTGCCAGTGATATATGAGATTTTTTTCTCATTTCATTCCTCCTAAAGCAATAAGACAAGTAATATTCATAAAATACTTCATGCCAAAATGTATAGCTATCATTAAATACATAATATTAATTGTACTAAAACAAAACTACAAAAGCAATATTACACCTTTTTCCCATAAATCTCAATAGAAAACATGAAACAATAATAGCATTATTTAGTGTTATTTAGTTTTATATTCCCGCCACATCTCTTGAGGGCTCATAACAATTATATTATAGACCCAGGACATTGACTTTTCTATTATATTCCTGTAATATTAGAAATCATAATCAAGAACTTTCGGCACTTTTTGTGTATTTAATCCACATGATTGGATTGATAATAAAAATTATATAGGAGATGATGAATTGGACCCCAGTGACGCCGCGAAACTGATTATATTGTTTGTATTATTGATTTTATCTGCTTTTCTAAGTGCAGCACAAACAGCACTATTATCAACTAACAAATTTAGAATTAGAAGCTTAGCAGATGAAGAAATAAGAGGTGCTAAAACTGCAAGTAAGCTTATTGAAGAACCTAGTAAGATGCAGAACACACTACTAATAAGTAATAGCATTGTTAATCTATCTGCTGTAGCTTTGGCTACTACCCTTGTGGTAGAGCATTTTCAAAATAGATGGATTACTATTATCATAGGCATTTTCATACTTATCTTCCTTGCTTTGACAGAATTAACGCCTAAAGCAATATCTTCTATTTACGCAGAGAAACTTTCTCTTGCCATTGCTGCCCCGATTTTGTTGTTGACAAAACTTCTTACACCTTTAATTTTTATTATGACTGCCCTTACCAAGGGAACCATGTTTATATTTGGAGTTAATCCAAAGCTTGCTCCAGCATCGATTACTGAAAGTGACTTACGTGAACTACTTGATGTTAGCCACGATGAAGGTGTGATTGAAACAGAAGAAAAAAGAATGATCACCAACGTGGTTGATTTTGGTGATTCATTAGCAAAAGATGTTATGGTTCCTAGAACAGATATGTCCTTCGCCAATGTTGAATATACCTATGATGAGCTTATAGAAGCTTTTGCAGAGGATAAATACACTAGGCTTCCTGTTTATTCAGATTCTAGAGATAACGTAATTGGTATAGTCAACCTTAAGGATTTGTTCTTTTTCACAGGAAAGAAAGATGATTTTCATATAACAGATATAATTAGAGATGCTTTCTTCACCTATGAGTTTAAGAAAACCTCAGAACTGCTAATAGAAATGCGTAATGCTTCTATCGCTATGGCCATTGTTCTTGATGAATATGGTACTACTGCTGGTCTTATAACCATTGAAGACTTGCTTGAGGAAATAGTAGGAGAAATCCGTGATGAATATGATTATGATGAAGTAGATAGTATTCAGTCAGTTACTGAATTTGAGTATATAGTTGATGGTAATACAAAGATATTTGATATCAATGAAACCCTTGGTCTAAATATTGAATCTGAAGATTATGATTCAATTGCAGGTCATGTTATCTATTTATTAGATCATCTACCTGAAGAAGGTGAAACCATCACTGAGGGTATTGCTACTTATACGGTAGCTGCAGTTGATAAAAATCGTATCGATAAGATACACATCCTTCTCACCCCTGAGACAAATGATAATGGGGAAGTGGATCAGGAATACGCTGATGATTAAAATATTCAGACTAATATAATAGGTATCTGAAACAACATTATATATTGTTTCAGATACCTATTTTTATCTTTGCTAGGTCATGTCATCTTCAATGATCTTCTTATTCTTTATCTTACATATGGTCTGTGTCATAGTTCCCATAGGACAATAAACGCACCATGATCTAGGTTTGAAAAGAACCATAGTAGATAATGCAAGGATTGTAGATGTAAGCATAACACTATAAAATCCAAATGCAAACTGGGTCACTCCTGGATGAACAGCATCAATAGTGTTAGCCCAACTCCAAGGTAGCTTGAAGGTCCATAATAATGTAATTACCTCCCTAAGCTCTCCTACACCTGCAAAAACAAGGTAAGTATTGTATAACATTATGCTAAACATCCCTAAGAAAAACACTAAAAATCCATATCTAAACCACTTACTTCGAATAAACCTAGGAATATCTTTCTTCCTAGAAAGCTTAAGCTTACTACCCAAAAGGTCAATTAGTTGTCCACGGCCACAATAGTAATTACAATAGGATTTACTTCCCTTAAATATTGAAATTCCCAAGGGCAGCATAAAGCATATAAGCCCAAGCCATGCAAATAGTATGTTAACAAATCCTAATAGGATATAAATAGATGAGAATATCCACAAGTACTCATACCATTTCTTTTTACTTTTTCCATTCTTACCTTTGTACCGTTTCAACATCTCTTGCCTCCAATCTAATAACTGAAGCAGGACATGCTTTCGTACATTTACCACAGCCTATACAAAGGTCTTCATCTATCTTTGCATATATCCCGTGAAATATTGTAATTGCATTATATCTGCATGCCTTTAGACAACTTCCGCATGCCACACACTCTGGGCGTAGTACCACTGCCTTCTTCCTAGCCTTAGCCATAATCACACTCTCCAGTTCAGTATCATGTAATAGTCTGTTAATAGTTATGCAAACAGCTAGCTTATCATACTACATGAAGGACTTGAACAATGTGATTAAATCACATATATAAAGCTATTAATACTTTTCAACACCATCTATTGTAACCTTAGCTAGAACCAAAGGTCTGCTAATAACAGGTTCACTGGAGAAAGTATAAGCATTCCTTAGGATTTCCTCTGACTTATCAAATAGCTCTGCTTTGGAAGCATAAAGTACAGCTAAGGTATCTCCCACCTTAACTAAGTCTCCTGTCTTCTTCTTTAAGACAATACCTGCAGAATAGTCTAATACACTATCAACTGTTTCTCTACCTGCACCAAGGACCATAGATGCAATACCACATTGCTCCGTGTTCATATGGCTTACATATCCTTCTTCAGTAGATTTCACCTCATAGGTATACTTCTCCTTCTCGAACTTATCAGGATCATATATTACAGAGGAATCTCCCCCTTGAGCTTCTACCATGGCAGCTAGCTTTGAAAGAGCAGAACCATTCCTAATTGATTCTTCTACCATATTCCTGCAATGGTCAAGATCACCTTTCCCTGATAGGTAAAGCATGTTGGTTGCTAATATAATACATACCTCTGTAAAGTCTTTAGGGCCATGACCTTTAAGGGTTTCAATAGCCTCCTTAACCTCAATAGAGTTACCAATTCCATTACCAAGAGGAATATCCATATCGGTAATAACTGCAATAGTCCTTCTACCAGCATGCTCCCCTATAGCTACCATTCGTTTGGCCAGCTCAATAGAATCATCCAGTGTCCTCATAAATGCACCACTTCCAGTTTTTACATCCAGAAGAATGCTATCACTACCTGCTGCCAACTTCTTACTCATAATAGATGATGATATAAGAGGTATACTGTCAACCGTTGCTGTAACATCCCTAAGGGCATATAGCTTCTTATCAGCAGGAGCAAGGTTACCAGACTGTCCAACAACGCTTAAGCCAATCTTATTAACAGTAGAGAAAAACTCTTCTTGAGTTAGGGCTGTTCTCATTCCTGGTATGGCTTCCATCTTATCAATGGTACCACCTGTGTGTCCAAGACCCTTGCCTGACATCTTAGCTATCTTTCCACCACAAGCTGCAACCATAGGTGCAATCACAAGAGTTGTCTTATCGCCAACACCACCTGTACTATGTTTATCTACTTTAATTCCTTCAATTCCTGACAGATCAACCATATCACCAGAATGAGCCATCGCTATAGTCAGATTAGCTGTCTCCTCCTCTGTCATTCCTTGAAAATAAATTGCCATTAGCATAGAAGACATCTGGTAATCAGGTACACTACCATCGACATAACCCTTGATCATTGCCATGATCTCGTCTTTGGTTAATTCCTCTCCATGCTTCTTTTTCTCAATCAAATCATACATTCTCATAAAAATACCATGCCTTTCTTCTGCGTGGGCTTTGTTCACACTGCGTTCCAAGTTCATATTGCAGATGCTTTATTCACAATAGCCTACAAACTTTCTATCCAAAAAACCCTAATTATTAACTCCATCTCTAATACTATAAAATTACATTATATTAATCTCCATGCAGTTTCTTTGGAACCTTAATATTACCACAAAAGGGTCATAATAGTAAAGAAAAACTGATGTTATGGCCTTTCCATATATTATCAGTCTAATGACATATAATATCCTTGGGTATAATATAAACATTGACATTGTAATATATGTTGTGTAAGATTAATTTACAAACAACTATATATTGATATGTAAGATGGATTGGCAATCCAACTCATTTGGCACAAGTTATGATTTCTTCAAATAGAAATTATTGTTTATATGGAGGTATAATTATGACAGTATATGATTTTAAAGTTAAGGACAGACATGGTAATGAAGTGTCCCTGTCACATTATAAGGATAAGGTATTATTAATAGTGAATACAGCTACTCAATGTGGGTTTACTCCTCAATACAGCGCGCTTCAAGAAATGTATGACAGATATAATGGTGAAGGTTTAGTAATTCTCGACTTCCCATGTAACCAGTTTGGTAATCAAGCTCCAGGAACTGATGAGGAAATTCAATCATTCTGTGAAACCAATTATGGTGTTACCTTCCCTTCTTTCTCAAAGATAGAGGTTAACGGTGAGAATGAACATCCACTTTACACTTACTTAAAGAGCCAGAAGGGCTTCGAAGGATTTGATGAGCACCATAAGCTTACTTCAGTTCTAGATGAGATGTTATCAAAGGAAGATCCAAACTATAAAAACAACCCTGATATCAAGTGGAACTTTACGAAGTTCTTAATTGATAGAAAAGGAAACATAGTATCAAGATTTGAACCTACAGAAGATATGTTTATAGTAGGTGATAGAGTTAAAGAATTGTTGTAGGAATATAGTTATATAGAAAATCTCCCACTAGACTAAGGATCTAGTGGGAGATTTTCTATATAATTTATAATATGTTCAAAATATTGTCCAAATGCTCTTCTGCACCTTGAGTTATATGAGCTTAAACTTCATATTGCTCTCTTAACTTACCAAGAGATAGTTTTGACCCTTTATTATTACTAACTTAATTTCTTTCTCAGAAAGTTCAAGCTCACGTTACATATTCTATCTCTTCATTATTATTTTTTACTTGGTAGCACTTCCAACCAATAACCATCAGGATCATTAATAAAGTAGATTCCCATCTCAGGATTTTCAAAGCAAACACAATCCATTTCCTTATGCTTCTTTAATGCTTCTTCGTAATCATCTACAACAAATGCCAAGTGGAATTCGTTATCTCCTAGATTATAAGGTCTATCCCAATCCCTTAGCCAGGTTAATTCTAACTTGTGGTTTGTCTGACCATCTCCTAAATATACGATGATAAAACTACCATCCTCAGGGGTTATTCTAGATGTTTCAGTTAATCCTAAAGCCTCCTCATAAAACTTAAGGGAAGCCTCAAGGTTTACAACATTGATATTATTATGGGCAAATGTGAACTTCATATTATGTCCTCCTAAGATTCTTATAATAGTTTTTATAATACTCTGTATTCAGTTTCAAATACATTGGTTTTTACAGTATATAATACTTTACTCTATTATACAATCTTCATAATCAAATTATAAACTAGGTATTTATCAAATAATTCTAACCCTGTTATGTCTGTATCTTTGGTTTTTTCCTTAGTCTAGATAAGGACAGTTTAATTTAACATATCTAAAGTACTTAATAAATTGCACCACCGGAATAATCATCACTGGCTTTTTTATTTCCATAGTAAATAATAAAATCTCCTGCATAAAACTTGAATTTTGGACCTTTATAGCTTTGTTTTTCTAATGGAGGCCCTTCCATTACCCACATAGAGCAATTTCCGTTGTTTTTATAATTATCAGGGTTTATATAGCTCAAACGAGCCTTACTATTTACATCCATAGCTATAATAGTAAAATTAACTATTATATAGCCATCTCTAAGCCAAAAATCCTCTGAATAATCAATACCATATTTACGAGAGTAATCGTATACATCATATCCCTTTTTAACAGCATGTACACGATTTGGAATGTAATATGTACCATACCAACGTTGTTTCCTTTTTATCATATCTGCTTCTGTAATACCATTATCTTTAACACTCTTATAGGAATCTAAGGATTTTATGGTATTAGTATAGTTATTACCTACAAAGGTACGAAAAGCATCTGTCAAACGTATTTGTCCGAATGTATACATTGGTTCAGTTTGCCATATAAAATTACCATATCTTATTTTTAGTATATCTGCTGTCTGCTCTAATTCTGCTTTAGGAATACCAAAGTTTATATCTCCTGTCCTTACTTTCTTTATGTTGGTTTTATCTAATTCCCCTCCTACCTTTACAAGAGGATTATTTTTACCATTAAAGGACTCTTCGTAATATAGATCTACTGCAGTTCTATTCTTACCATCCTTATCTACAAAATAAAAGCTTGGCTTTATTGAAATATAATTCCCACCGGTATACATAGTTCCAGTAGTTTCTAATGAGAATCGTACCATATATCCAGTCTTTAATATTCCTTGGTTTCTGTAATATGGATGGCTACCATTTACCAAGGGAAATGTATACTTAATATCTCTTCCAGTATCATTTCCATACTGATCGTTAGTTCCTAATGTATAATCATAATAATAATCTTTGCTATAACTTTTCTTATTAGTTCCATTAGGAAATTCACCTGGACGATACTTTTTAAAGTCAGAAGATTTTGGTACACGAAAAGCTTCTTCCCAAAATGGATAGTCGGTTAGATCATAGATAGTTAATCCATACATCCGGCCAGAGACTTCAAAGGTTGCTTTATCAGTTGCAACATATTTATATCTATTCGTATTCTTTTCTTCCTCTGTAAGATATATTTTTGATTTATCACTATTTTCTATGGTTCCAACACAGTTAACTGCTATAGTTCTAAAATCAGCTTCATAAATACCTTCTTCTACCCACATAGGCAAATAAAATCTTTGAGTAGCTCGTCCTATTACAATCCAACTTCCTGCCTTGATATATTCATCATTGGTTATATCCCCATCATTTCCTTTATCAATGTACACATCAAAGGGAAACTTAAGTTCATTTCTTAATAAGCCATTTATATCTTGAATATATGAAATATTAGGATCCCTAAGAGACTTGGAAAAATCTCTTGTATAATATCCAGGCATATTACTATGTAGGCCAGTATTTGATATTTTAACTGTAAAATCAGAAAGACTAGGGTCTTTGTCTAATACCAATTGAACAGCATTCTTATCTGGTTCTATTAATTGGACATACTTATCATTATCTGCTTTTATAATTGGATCACATAAAACAGGGGTATGTATCACTACATTATTAAGATTTCTCAATGGATAAGAAAGCTTATTATTCTGAGAAGAAACATCAGAGGTCTTGCAGCTATATACAATATTTCCAGTTGTACCGTAATCGCCATTCTCCTTAGTTGCTTCAATAATCTGATTAGGCTTATACAATACGTTTTCATTAATTGTAGTATAGCACTGCTGAATAGGTGAAATATTAAGGTCTTGTGCTTCTGTATCTCTTATTTCATCACTCATAACTGTAATTTGGTTATATACTACACGGTCAGATCTAACCTTTATATTACCAGTCATTGTATAAGCTTCTTTTGTAAAATCTTCTTTTGGAATTGTAGGCTTTGATGTTCCACCAGTTATAGTTTTAGAAGGTAACCTAATTCCTGAACTTGCTTGTGTAGGTGGAATAATATGATAGCTTTCGCTTTTTGAATGTTTATAGATTATGCTAGGTACTTCATAATATGATAGATTAGGTGTTATGGTAATGCTGCCATCTGGTAAAGCATAATTATTGATAGTAGCTGATTGGATATTATAATAATCTAGGTTCTTAATTTCCCAATATCCATAAGCTCTAGGTACAGTTATAACTTGTTCCACTGTTACGGTTTCTGTAATCTGTAGTGGCTCCTGTCCTTCCTCTAGTGCTTCTTCTGGTGTCGCTGCTTCCCATTTAAGGATATAATCTTTTTTTACAGTGATAGGATAATACTTCAACCCTACTTTTTTAACGAAATTATATCCAAGTAAATAGTCAGTTGCCCTAACCTCTCCGTATAGACTTTCTGTCGTTGGTATTCCTTCTGTTATTTCAAACTTTTCACTTCCCCTTTTATCTGCTCGAAGCTTTCCAGTGGCTGTTACTTTAGTAAATGCCATGGATCTATAATCAGGAAGTGGAGGAACTATGGTTGGTGGTTCCCATCCTGGATCAGGATCTGGTTCAGGTGTCGGTATTGGTGCTTCACCTGGCTTATCCAGTCCATAAATCATATGGAATGTTGCAGTAGATTCAGGCTTTGCATCTGGCATGGTATGTGAAATGTCTTCCATATGTTTTATTTCAGTTGTAATTAGTTTATCTGTCTTATTATCCGTATAGGTTAGATACCATTTATTATGATAATAGTATTTATCCTGAAGGAATTTATCCTTTTCAGTAAGCTTAAATTTATATGTAGATGATTGCTGTACTTCATCCCCTGTAACAAAGGTTGTTAGCTTTTTACCATCTTCAGTTTCACCGATTACATCAACATAATAAGGGGGAGTATCTTCTTTGTCATACACTACATAAACTTTTAATACGGATCCTGGCATTGCATCAGGAGAATTAATTAAAACTTCGTCCGTACTCGAAGGTGAACTATTAATATCTTTTTTAGGCGAGCGATTTGTATACTCGTAATGCCAATTTAAATAGGCATAATTAACACCATTAAAGGTTAGGTTTTTATCCTTTCCTTTAATTGGATAGCTAAATTTTTCCGTAAATATTACTTGCTGCTTTTTTAAAATTTTTGGTATAGTATCACCATTACTAT
>DUNS01000139.1 GCA_012839235.1 Clostridiales bacterium | reverse complement strand
TTTAATGGAGGAAGGTTCTTCTGGACATGGTAGTATAAAACGTGATGGGATTACTTACACTGGTGAAGAAAGTGTAATACAAAAAACTTTGGATAGTTATGTAAATGAAAATAATCTAAATGTAGGTCTTATTAAAGTGGATATTGAAGGGGCCGAGCAGGACTTTTTAGACGGTGCAATAGAGACTATAATACAGTATAGACCTATATTAATAATCAGCATTTATCATTCATTAGATGATTTCTTCAATATTAAACCAAAGCTAGAAGCCTTAAACCTTGGATATACCTTCAAAATCTACAGACCTATTTTAAAAAGGAGCATTATATCAGAGACACTACTTATTGCAGAAATAATAGATGATAATAATTAATATTTGAGATTAAAGGATGTTTTAATGGGTGTAGTAGTAATTATTATGATTTTTCTATATTAAAAATTCCTATTTATTATAACTAAATTTATAGATATGGAGAACTTTATGATGATAAAAGAACTGCTTAAGGAAAAAAATGACCATAATGAGCCTAAACTAATTGTTTCATTAACTTCATTTCCTAAGAGAATTAGTACGGTCCATTTGACAATACAAACTTTACAGAAGCAAACCAAAATGCCTGATAAAATTATATTATGGCTAGCAAAGGAACAGTTTAGTGACACAAAAGAGCTTCCTAGTGAGTTGACTTGTCTTTTAAATGATGTATTTGATATACGATGGTGTGATGACTTAAAATCTCACAAGAAATACTACTATACATTTATTAAATTCCCCAATGATTGTATCATTACCGTTGATGATGATTGTCTGTACCCTTCTTTTATTGTTGAAATGCTATATAACTCTTATAAAAAATATCCAATGGCTATATCTACTATACGTGGTAGGGTTATTGATTGGAATGATGATGGAAGTCTTAAGAGTTACGACAACTGGGTACTAGCAGATAAGGATTATATTGGGATTCCTGCTATGGACTTATTGCCAATAGGATGTGGGGGAGTTTTATATCCGCCACATTTAGTTAATAAAGAGGTACTTAACAGGAGTTACATACTTAATCATTGTATTAAGACAGATGATTTGTGGCTAAAAATTATGCATGCAATAAACAATGTTCCAACGGTGCTAGTAAGTGAATATTTTCATTTGGATTTTATTGATGGCACCCAGGAAAATGCTTTATGGGTAGAGAATATATCTGGCATAAACGAACAAGTAATGTCACAATTAATTTACGATTATAATGATTTTAGAGATGATGGTATGAAACTTATTGATATCCTACAAGGTAAATATGGCGTATCAATAGGGAAGCAAATGGCCCAAAAAAAATCAATTGAGAAAAAGAAATATATGAAAATATTAATGTCAAAAAATCATTTAATTATATATGGTGCAGGGTATTATGCGAGAAAAACCTATAAAATTTTAAAGAATAATGGTATAAATATTTTGTGCTTTGCAGTTTCAGATATAAGTGATAATCCTCAGCTTTTAGATAATGTTAATGTTTATGAAATTAATCAAATAAAAGAATATGCAGCTAGCAGTATGGTAGTTGTGGCGGTAGATCCTCTTCATCACAGCCAAATTATTGATAAATTAACTGAAAACGGATTTAACCAATATTTTTTAGTTAATGATATAAAATTAAAGACATTAAGCTGATTGGAAAGGAAAGAAAGCAATATGAAACCATTAGTGTCAATAGTAATTACAGTATATAAAAGTATCTGTTGGTAAAAATCATAATTTTGTTTTATGGTAATTATGAAATAATTTTAGTTATATTGACTTAAGAAAGGTGAGAGAACATCCAAATGAAGGTAATAATATATGGAGCAGGGCAATGGGGTAAAGTTGCTTATGATTTATGTAAATTAATACAATTTGAAGTAATAGCGTTTCTGGATAGAGACAAGCACAAACAAGGAAAGAATTTTGAGGATACTAATATTAAAGTCTTTGCCCCCCCTATGTGTTAGGATAGTTGTCGTAAGATAAAAACAATGTATAATAGACTTACGAGAATAA